>DBGAPG010000192.1:0-3862 GCA_048438765.1 Collinsella sp. | reverse complement strand
TGTCCCCTTTGTGGTGGTTGTGATGGTTGAGCGTCAAAAGTGAATGTGTCGCTACTTGGACAGCTCGTCGGCGAGGGCCTCGATCTGAGCGCGCGAGGCGTCGTTGAGCGAACCCAGGACGGTCACTTTGTTCTTCGTCAGGGTGATGTCCTTCATGCCCTCGAGCTCCTTGGTCATAATCTTGGCCGCTGCAGGCGCCCAGGAACCGGACTCGACAAGCGCCACGGTACGGTTCTGGTAGGCATGCTCGGCAAGTGTGTGGATAAAGGTGCTCATGAACGGGAAGATCTCGCCCTGATAGGTGATGGAGGCGAGCACCAGGCGGTCGTAGCGGAACGCGTCCTCAACGGCCTCGGCCATGTCGTCGCGAGCCAGGTCAAAGACGGAAACCTTCTGGCCGCGGGCCTCGAGCGCAGATGCAAGCTCCTCAACGGCAGCCTTCAGATGGCCGTACACGCTCGCATAGGCAATCGTGATGCCCTCGTCCTCGGGCTGATAGCTCGACCAGGTGTTGTAGGTGTCGAGGTAATAGCCCAGATTCTCGGTAAGAACAGGACCATGGAGCGGACAGATGATCTGGATATCCAGATCGGCGGCCTTCTTGAGCACGGTCTGCACGAATTTGCCGAACTTACCGACGATGCCAAAGTAGTAGCGGCGCGCTTCGCAAGCCCAGCCTTCCGGGTCCTCGATGTCGTTGGCGCCAAACTTGCCAAAGCCGTCGGCACTAAAGAGCACCTTGTCGGTGGACTCGTAGGAGAAAATCACCTCGGGCCAGTGAACGTTGGGGGCGCCGATAAAGGTCAGGCTGTGGCCGCCCAGGTCGAGCACATCGCCCTCTTTGACGACCATCTTGCGCTCGGGGTAGTCGGTACCAAAGTAGTTGACCATCATGCGGAAGGCGCCCATGCTGGCCACAATCTGTGCCTGGGGATAGCGCTCCATAAAGGCGGCGATGCCGGCGGAGTGATCGGGCTCCATGTGATGGACGACCAGGTAGTCGGGCGTACGGCCGTCGAGCGCGGCCTCGAGGTTGCCGAGCCACTCGTCAACAAAACCGCCGTCGACTGAATCGGCGACAGCGATCTTTTCGCCCAAGATAACGTAGCTGTTGTATGCCATACCGTTCTCGGACACATCGTACTGGCCCTCGAACAGGTCAATGTCGTGATCGTCGACACCGATGTAGCGGATATCTTTGGTGATCTCCATCAGGCAAAGCCTCCTAGATAGACAAAAGAACCCGTCTATCATAACACTCGTCTTCATAGCCACGGCTATCCGTCAGCATCCTTACCGATTGTAATTGAGGCGGAATATACTGCCGTTGACCTGCACAAACTATGCGCGCAGTATCGCCGTGCTATGTCGAATAATGAGCTGGCCGGGAATACGAATGGCAACGGTTTTGCCCGCCGTACCCGCCTCGGGAACCGCATGCTCAAACACCTCGCGCCCACGTTGATGCAAGTCGAATCGAACGGTCGTAAGCTCGTTGTGTGCCACAAAATCATCGAGCGAATCATCGACGCCCACCACACTTACGTCCTCGGGCACGCGCAGACCGCTATCGCGCAGCGCGGCAATCGCGCCATTTGCCATCTGGTCGTTTGCCGCGTAAATCGCCGTCATGGTGCGGTCGTGCTCGGCCAGATACCTGCCGGCTTCGTAACCGCTGTTGGCAGACCAGTCACCCTCGAGCGGCTCTACCGGCTCGATGTGTTTACGCTCGAGTGCATCTTGCCAACCGGCGCGACGAAATTGCTCGTCGACCGAGAACGACGGGCCGCCAATATAGCGAATCTGCTCGTGCCCCAGCTCAAACAGGTGATCCATAAGCAATAGCGAGCAGCCGTAATGGTCGGAATCGACCGTGGTCACGCGCGGATGCGCGTACATGGTAACGATGACCGTGCCAATGCCCGGCAGTGGATCAAACGTCTCAAAATCGGGCGCCATGCGGCTCATGCCGATGATGATGCCGTCCACCGGCAATGCGGCCATACGACGCGTGGCCTCGGCAAGCGAGAATTCCTCGGTCTTGGACATCTCGACCAGCGTGATGGCGCAATTATGCTCGCGAGCAGCGCTGGCGATGCCGTCGATCATTGAGAGGTTGCCAAACTTGGTGACATCGTTGATGCATAGGCCTACCGAATGGTAACGGCCGTCGCGCAGCGAGCGACCGGCATAACTCGGACGAAAGCCGAGCTCTTGCATAGCGGCCTGCACGCGCTGGCGCGTCTGTTCGTTAACGTTGGGCAAGCCGTTGGCGACGCGCGAAACCGTCTGCTGCGAAACGCCAGCAGCGCGGGCGACGTCGGCCATGGAAACCGGACGCGTACCTGTATCGTTGGACGGGCGCCTTGCCACAGGATCACCTTCACCCTTGCGAGATCTGAATAGCGTGAATGCCGGCCTGGGCAGAAATACATCCCGCGCCGAGGCCCGCTATCGTCGGACGCATGTTAACGTACTCTACTTTTTCTATCTGCATCTCTTCTGCTTTATAAGTCCATACGGCAGTACCGTTCACGGCCGAATATCGACCGATTACCAGATTCTCAAAAAGTGACAAGCGTTGTGTTATGAGTACGTTAACATAGCCCGTAACGTGCGATATCGTGAACACTTGGTTCATGCCGCTTCAAGTTGTTAACGTACTCATAACGACGCAAAACTCACCCGTGCGCGCCAAGGAAAGGACTCCCATGACCACCCCCGATGAAAAGACATTCGCCACGCTCACCAAGCTGTTCGAGGAGGAGTTTGGCCCCATCGGCGACGGCCAGGTGCTCTATGTGCACGCGCCCGGCCGTTCCGAGATCAGTGGCAACCACACCGACCACGAGGGCGGCCACGTTATCGCCGGCTCGCTCGATGTCGCCGTTGACGGCATTGCCGTAGCGACCGACACCAACAAGATTCGCGTCGCCGACGAGGGCTACCCCACCTTTGAGATCACGCTCGACACGCTGGATATTCAAGCGTCCGAGAAGGGCACGCCCGCGAGCCTCGTCCGCGGCATGGCCCACGAAATCGCTGCTCTGGGCGTTGAGCCCCAGGGCTTCGACTTCGCCTTCACCTGCTCTGTCCCCTCGGGCGGCGGCCTTTCCAGCTCCGCTGCTGTCGAGGCGGCATACGGTCGCGCCATGGAGACGCTCTGGGGCGCACCCGCCATCGAGCCCGTCGCGCTCGCCCAGATGAGCCAGCGCACCGAGAACAACTATTACGGCAAGCCCTGCGGTCTGATGGACCAGGCCGCTGTGTGCCTGGGCGGCCTCGCCTACATGGACTTTGAGGACCAGGCTCAGCCTAAAACCCAGAAGCTCGAGCTCAACTTTGAGGATCACGGTTATGCGCTCGTGCTCGTTAAGGTCGGTGCCGACCACGTGGCCGCCACCGACGACTACGCCGCCGTTCCGTGCGAGATGCAGGACGTCGCTGCCGAGTTTGGCAAGGCACGCCTGTGCGAGGTAAACGTGGCGGACTTTGACGCCAAGCTCCCCGAGCTGCGCGCCAAGCTGGGCGACCGCGCCTGCCTGCGCGCCGTTCACTACTGGTACGAAAACGGCCTGGTCGATAAGCGCTGGGCGGCCCTGAACGCCGGCGACATCGACCAGTTCCTGGTCCTGACGCGCGAGTCCGGCGCCAGCTCTGCCATGTACCTGCAGAATGTCGTCGCCAAGCTGGGCTCCGAGCAGCCTTCCATGTATGCCCTGGCGCTGGCCGAGCACGTGCTCGACGGCCGCGGCGCCGTTCGTATCCACGGTGGCGGCTTTGGTGGCACCATTCAGGCCTTCGTGCCGCTCGATCTGGTCGACACCTTCATTGCCAAGATGAACGGCTGGCTGGGCGAGGG
>DBGAPG010000191.1:0-2664 GCA_048438765.1 Collinsella sp. | reverse complement strand
GGGCACACCATCGAAGCTCGGCCATTCAACGGGCTCGACCAGCTTAAGCACGGCAACGCCCGGCGTGTGGATAGCATCGCTTTTGGCATGTGGAACGGCAAAACCGGCGACAAGGCCAGTCTCGGCCTCGTTCTCGCGAGCCATGAAGGCAGTCTCTACGGCAGATGCGTCGTCAGCAAAGCCGAGCTCGACGGCCTGATCGGACAAATAATGCAGGGCATCCTCGCGCGAGGCGGCGGTATACCCTATCGTCACTTGGTTGGCAGATACAAATCCCATGGAAACCTTCCTTACAACACAGACCTGACCGCAGCTTCGATGCCGTCGGCGTCCAAACCGTACTTGTGCAGCAAATCGACCGCAGGGCCGGACTCGCCATACACATCGCGCACGCCGACGCGACGCATCGGCACCGGATACTGCTCCGCTAGCACCGAGGCAACGGCCTCGCCAAGACCGCCGATAATCGAATGCTCCTCGGCAGTGACCACGCGACCGGTCTTCTTGGCGCTGGCTACAACCAGACGTTCGTCGAGCGGCGTGATCGTATGCATGTTGATGACCTCGGCATCGATGCCATCGGCAGCGAGCGCCTCGGCAGCCTCAAGCGCCTCGGCGACCATAAGGCCACAAGCGATGATGGTCACATCGGACCCCTCGCGCACGACCACGCCGCGACCAATCTTGAACTCATAGTCCTCGCAGTCGTTGATGACCGGTGTTGCCAGGCGGCCGAAGCGCATGTAAACCGGGCCCTCAAACTCATAGGCGGCGCGCACACAGGCACGAGCCTCGACGTCGTCGGCGGGAACGACCACCGTCATACCCGGAATCGTGCGCATGAGTGCGATATCCTCGCAGCACTGGTGCGTGGCGCCGTCCTCGCCCACCGAAATGCCGGCATGAGTAGCGCCAATCTTGACGTTGAGGTGCGGGTAGCCGATGGAATTGCGGACCTGCTCGTAGGCGCGACCGGCGGCAAACATCGCAAAGGTGCTCGCAAAAGCAACGCGGCCCGTGGTCGCGATGCCGGCGGCAAGACCCATCAGGTTGCTCTCGGCGATACCGGCATCGTAAAAGCGCTCAGGGTGAGCAGCCTTAAACTTACCCGTCTGCGTAGCGGCAGCCAGGTCGGCATCGAGCACTACAAAGTCATCGTGCTCATTGCCCAGCTCGACAAGTGCCTCGCCATAGCTAACGCGCGTGGCGACTTTCTTGACGTCTGCCATTAGAGCTCCTCCCCTGCTGCTGCGAGCTCGGCCATGGCCTGCTCAAACTGTTCATCGTTGGGTGCCTTGCCGTGCCAGCCCACCTGGTTTTCCATAAAGGAGACGCCCTTGCCCTTCACCGTCTCGGCGATAATGGCCACGGGCGAGTCGCTCACTTTGCGGGCCTCGGCAAAGGCGGCGGCAATCTGCGCCATGTCGTTACCGTCGGCGAGCTCGATCACATGCCACTTAAAGGCGCGGAACTTGTCAGCGAGCGGCATGGCCGAGTTGACTTCATCGATCGTGCCGTCAATCTGCAAGCCGTTGTGGTCGACGACGGCAACAAGATTGTCGAGCGCATGGTTGCCGGCGAACATGGCCGCCTCCCACACCTGGCCTTCCTCGCACTCACCGTCGCCCAGCAACGTGTAGACACGGTAGCCGTCGCCCCAGTGCTTAGCGGCAAGCGCCATTCCAACTGCAGCAGAGATGCCCTGACCGAGCGATCCGGTGGACATATCGATGCCAGGGGCGTCGTTCATGTTGGGATGGCCCTGCAGTCGGCTGCCAATATGACGGAGCGTCTCGAGCTCTTCGACGGGAAAATAGCCGCGATTTGCCAGCACCGAATACAGGCCCGGCGCCGCGTGACCCTTGGAGAGCACAAAGCGATCGCGATCGGCCTTGTGAGGGTCGGCAGGATCGATATTCATTTCCTCAAAGTACAGATACGTCATGATGTCGGCAGCACCGAGCGATCCACCCGGGTGTCCCGACTTGGCCGCGTGAACCGCAGTCACGACACCCTTCCTGACCTCATTGGCGACCTTCGCCAGCTCCTGGTTGGTCATACGAATTCCTCTCTTGAGAACAACCCCGGCACCGGATGACGCGATGCCGGGGCAATCCACTCGTTAAGCCTGAGCGACGACCTTCTGCCAGTCAGCCTCAAAAGAGGCGAGGCCCTGGTCGGTCAGCGGATGATGCAGGCACTTCTTGAGAGCGGCCATGGGCACGGTCGCAATATCGGCACCGAGTAGCGCGGCCTGGGTCACGTGGTTGGGCGTACGAACCGAGGCGGTGATGATCTCGACGGTGTCGTCGACGTTCTTGCCCGTCCAGTCGTAGTTCTTAATGCAGGTCACGACGTTGTCGAGCTGCGAGATACCGTCCTCGGCGATGTCATCGAAACGACCGACAAACGGGCTGATGTAGCGAGCACCGGCATTGGCGGCCATAAGGGCCTGCGTCGGCGAGAAGACGAGCGTCATGTTGACGCGCACGCCAGCATCGGCCAGTGCACGGCAGGCGGCAAGGCCGGCCTCGCACACGGGAAGCTTGACCACGATGTTGGGGGCGAGGGCGGCAAGGCGCTTGCCCTCCTCGATCATACCCTCGGCAGTGGTAGCGGTAGACTCGGCGGAAACGGGCAGGCCCTCGCAGAGCTCGGCAATCT
>DBGAPG010000190.1:0-6994 GCA_048438765.1 Collinsella sp. | reverse complement strand
GCTCATATCGTCTCTGCCGGCAGTTTAGGAACGTCCCTAACTGCCGGCTCGGGAACGACAAAGCGCTAGTTCACTTCGACGGGTTTGGCGCCGGGATAGCGCTCCTCAAAGTCTAGGCGATACTTATTGTCATTGGTGCCCGCCACGTTGTCGCGCGACAGCGGCGCCACGATCTCATTCTTGTGGTCCGCAGGCTTGGCGTATTTCAGGCTGATCTCCCAGGCATCACAGATTGCGTCAATGCGGTGATCCAGGTCGTCGTACAGGGCGATGATGTCCTTCCAGGAGCTGTAGTTCTTGGAGCTCGTCGGAACGTCTAGGTCCTCGACGATGTCGTAATACTGCTCGATGGTGTCCTCTGTGCGCTCGGCGACGTCGGCGAGATTTTGACGGGTGGTTCGATCCTCTTCCAGATAGCTGCCGTTGAAGTTCTGCGCGCAGCCGCGGACGTAGTTGTCGAGGTCTTCGAGCAAGTCGTAGTATTCGCTCAGTCGGCGGTAGAGATTCTGCTCGGAGAGCGTTGCTTCGCCGCCATCCTCGTCGTCATCGTCATCATCGTCGTACAGGCTGTTGGGATCGCCGAGAGGCTTTAGGTCATCGTCGTCGACGTCATGGTGCAGCTTAGCTACCTCGGCAGTCGTCTGCGTGGCGGCGTTGTCGAAAGGCTTGATCACAAAGAAAACGACCAGGGCGATGATGATCGCCACCAGCACAACGATAACGGCGATAAGCGGCCCGATGCCGCTCTTTTTGGGAGCGGGGGTCTGTGGCGAAGCGGGCGCGTATGCGGGAGCCGGCTGCTGTTGGGGCGAGCCGCTCGCGACGGGTACGCGCTGCGTGGTCTCGACGGCCGCGGGGCTTGCGGCGGGGTCGGGTCGATAGGCGAGGGGGTCGTCCGCCTTGGCTTGCGGCGTATCGAGGGAACCGGTCTGCTCAAAAGCGGGCTGGCTATCGCTTGCGGTTGTTTGCTCAACGGGTGCACCGCACGAGGTGCAGAACTTGGCATTATCTGCAAGAAGTTTGCCGCACGAGGCGCAATACCGAGACATTGCCACTCCTTTCGCCACATTTCAATGCAATACGACGATTATACCCAGCGTCCAAAATTCCCCTTCATAAGTTGCGGTGAAATAGGGACTGTTTGGCGGTCTCAGAGCTTCAATCAGTCCCTATTTCACCGCAACTTTGGAAAGGCACCTTTAGCCATTGGGGACGCACCGAGCACTGGGGTATCATGGCTTGGTTGATATATATCTGCATTTACGCGCCTTGTAGGAAGGGGCTGCGCCCATGGCTTTTGAGCCCGCTCAACATAGCTTTATCACGCTCGAGGGCGTCGATGGCGCCGGCAAGTCCACGCAGGCGCGCCTGCTTGCCCGCGCTCTTGAACTCGCTGGCTACCAGGTTGTGAGCCTGCGCGAGCCGGGCGGTACCGCCATCAGCGAAAAGATCCGCGCCCTGCTGCTCGACCCCGCCAATACGGCGATGGGCGATACTTGCGAGCTGTTGCTCTACGAGGCGGCGCGCGCCCAGCTAATGCATGAGGTTATCGCGCCCGCCCTCGCGGCCGGCAAGGTGGTCCTGTGCGACCGCTTCTACGATTCCACGACCTGCTATCAGGCGTTTGCCGACGGCCTCGATCGCCAGATGGTGCGCGATGCCAACAACCTGGCCGTTGCGGGGACGCACCCGGCGCTCACACTCGTCTACCACATCACGCCCGAGCAGGCGGCGCTGCGCATGGCAGCCCGTGGCGCGGCAGATCGCATGGAGGCTAAGGGCATGGCCTTCCAAGAGCGCGTCTACCAGGGATTTTGCGCCATTGCCGCCGAGGAACCAAACCGCGTAAAGCTCATCGACGCGACCGCGTCCATCGAGGAAGTCTTCGCGCAGACGGTCGAGTGGGTTCGCGCCTACGGCCTCGACATTTCCCAGGACGCCGTCACCGCTGCGCTTGCCCAGGAGGCCGAGTAACATGGCCCCCGCTCAGGCAAGTCTGCTGGCCAAGCTCGACACCCAAGAGCGCGTGCGCGACTTTTTGACCAATGCCGTCGCCAGCGGTCGCGCGTCGCACGCCTACCTGTTTTTGGGCGCGCCCGGCGCGGGCAAGCTCGACGCCGCGTGGGCGCTCGCCCAAGCCTTCCTGTGCGAGCAAGATGGCTGCGGCTCATGCGATAGCTGCGTGCGCGTCGCCCGCCATACGCACCCCGACGTGCACTATTACACGCCCGAGAGCGCCACGGGCTACCTCATCGCCCAGACCCGCGAGCTGCTCGATGACGTGCCTCTGGCGCCCATCCGTGCCAAGGCCAAGGTCTACATCATCGACCGTGCCGAGCAACTGCGCGCCAATACCGCCAACGCACTGCTCAAAACACTCGAGGAGCCGCCCGAGGGCGTTATGTTCATCCTGCTGGGCACCTCGGCAGACGTGATGTTGCCCACCATCGTGAGCCGCTGCCAGTGCGTGCCGTTTCGGCTGGTATCGCCTGCCGTCGCCGCGCGTGCCGTGAGCCGCGCTACCGGTCAGGATATCGCGCGTTGTCGCATGGCTGTTGCCGTGGCGGGGAGCCCAACGCGCGGCATCGAGTTCCTCAAGAGCGCCGAGCGCCAGGATGCTCGCCGCCAGATGGTCCGTGCCATCGATTCGCTCATCGCTGCCGATGAGGCCGATGTGCTCAGCCGCGCCAAGTCGCTCATCGTCGCCGTTAAGGCGCCGCTCGCCGAGGTCAAGTCCACGCAGGAAAAGGTGCTCGAGCAAAACGCCGATTACCTGTCGCGTGGAGCATTGAAGCAGCTTGAGGACCGCAACAAGCGCGAACTCAACGCGCGCGAGCGTTCGGGTATCATGGAAGCGCTGGCGAGCGCGCGGACGCTCATGCGCGACGTGCTGCTGACGCTTCAGGACGAGGCAGCCGACGTGGTGAACGAAGACGTGCGCGACACGATCGGTCGGCTTGCCGCCGCGACCAATGTTGCGGGTGCCACCCGGGCGCTCGAGGCAGTCGCGACCGCCGAGCGCAACATCGCCAGAAACGTTACTCCCCAGCTGGCCATCGAGGTCATGCTGTTCGATATCAGGAAGGCACTGAAATGCCGTTAGTCGTACCCGTTAAGTTTACCTACGCCTCGCGCGACCTGTGGTTCGATCCGCAGGATCTGGATATCCTCGAGGCCGATTATGCCATTTGCTCCACCGAGCGCGGAACCGAGATCGGCCTGGTCACGGCCGATCCCTTTGAGGTGCCGCAAGACGAGATCGGTCAGCCGCTCAAGCCCGTGCTGCGCGTGGCGAGCGACATCGACCTGCAGCTTGCCGACGACCTGGCCATCCAGGGCGACGAGGCCATGGTCGACTTCCGCCGCCTGGTCAAGGAGCTCGACCTCGAGATGAAGCCGGTCGGCGTCGAGTACCTGTTTGGCGGCGAGAAGGCCGTGTTCTACTTTGCGGCCGAGGAGCGCGTCGATTTTCGTCAGCTTGTCAAGGACCTGTCCTCGACGCTGCACATTCGCGTCGACATGCGCCAGATCGGCGTGCGCGACGAGACTCGCCTGGTGGGCGGCTATGCCCAGTGCGGCCAGGAGCTCTGTTGCACGCGCTTTGGCGGACAGTTTGAGCCCGTCTCGATTCGCATGGCAAAAGAGCAGGACCTGCCGCTCAACTCGTCCAAGATCAGCGGCGTGTGCGGCCGCCTGATGTGCTGCCTGCGTTATGAGTTCGAGGCGTACAAGGACTTTAAGAGCCGTGCGCCCAAAAAGAAGACGCTCATCGATACGCCGCTTGGCAAGGCGCGTATTCAGGAATATGACACGCCGCGTGAGCAGCTGGTGCTGCGCCTGGAGAACGGCAAAGTCTTTAAGGTCAACCTGGCCGATATGACGTGCTCGGAGGGCTGCAAAAAGAAGGCTGCCGAGCAGGGCTGCAACTGCCGCCCCGATTGCGTGACACGCGATGTGCTCGAGCGCATCGAATCGCCCGAGATGCGCCTGGCGCTCATGGAACTCGATCGCGAGAACGGCGTCGACGTGGGCGATGGTCTGTCGAGTGCCGACCGTCTGGCCGGCACGTCGATGCCCAAGCGCCGTCGTCGCGATGCCGAATCCGATGCTCGCGCCGGTCAGGGGCAGGGCGAGGGCCGTGGCCGCGGAAAGGGCCGTGGTAAGGTTGAGGCACCCGAGGCCGAGGAGGCCGCCGGTGGCCGTCGTCGTCGCAAACGCTCGGGTTCGGGCGATGCCGGCGAGGTCGCTCCCGCAGGCAAGAACGCTTCCCGCGAGCGCGAGGCTCAGCAGCCCCAGCAGCAGAATCGCGGCGGTGGCATGAACCCCACACGCCGTCGTCGCCGTCATCTGTCGAGCGAGGAGCGCGAGGACGCCTTCCGCGCCGCAGCCGCTCGCGAAGCCGGTGCCGCCCCCAAGGGTGGTTCGGGTTCCGATACGCCTGCCGACAAGGGTGGCAAGCAGCGTAACGATGACGAGCGCGCCCCGCGTCCGCGTCGTCGCCATTCCTCGGGCACGCAGCAAAAGCCCTCGGTGCCCTCCGTGGCCGATCAGGTCTCGGATGGCGAGGTCAAGGTCACGCGCCGTCGCCCCGGAGATGGCGGAGGGGCGGCTGCCAAGGCCGCGCGCGGCGCTGCTCGCGACGAACGCGGGTCGCGCGAAGATCGTGGTGGCGAGGGTTCGGCCGACCAGGGCCAGAAGCGCCGTCGCCGTCGCCGTTCCCGCAAGCCGCGTCAAGATGGTGGCGAGGGCTCGACCCAAAACTCGTCCGCACCGCAACCGCCCACCGGCGAATAGCGCCCGCAAACGGATTTAACCTGCCTGACCCCAAACGCGTCGGGGTACCATAGCGCTGAATCAACAACCCTCCCTGCGACCGAACGTAGGGAGGGTTGTGTCTTGAAGAGCCATCTGAACATATTGAGCTGTCTGCAGGGTGCCGGTGCCCTACCGTTTGCGGACGAATTGCTACCGTTTGCCGAGCGGGTGGCACGCGAGGCGCTCGAGGCATTGTCGCCAACACGATGTGCCGGCTGCGAGCGCGCCGGTGCGCTTATTTGCCAAGACTGCCTGGCTGCGCTCACGCTCATCGACCCACGTCATAGCTGCACCCGATGCGGCGCCCCGTTTGGGGATTTGCTGTGCACTGAGTGTTCGGTCGAGGGCACGTCCTCGGCAATGGCGGAGGCGCTCGACCGCTGCCTGGCGTGCGCCGTCTATGCGCATCCGCTGCCGCGCATCATTAAAGCGTACAAGGATGCGGGCGAGCGACGTCTGGCTCCGTATCTGGCGGAACTGCTCTACGACACCGCCCTGCATGCCCAGGTCGTAGCGCCCGATTGCTACGGAGGTGTGCTGTCCGGTGCGGATGCGGTGGTGTTTGTGCCTGCGACGGCGGCAGCGTTTCGGCGGCGTGGTTTTGATCATATGGAGGCTATTGCGCGCCCATTTTGCGAGCTGTCGGGTGTTCCCCTGCTCGATGCTCTCGTTAAGTACGGGCATGGCGACCAGCGCGAACTCGGTCGTGAGGAGCGCCGCGAGCGTGCCCAAGACATGTACGAGACGGTTGAGGACGTGCACGGCCGCCGCTTGCTGCTTATCGACGACGTTATCACCACGGGTGCGACGATGGCAGCGGCTTCGGCGGAACTCAAGCGTGCCGGTGCCGTGGCCGTTGATGGCCTCGCTATCGCACGCGTTTGGTAGGGGTGGTTTTGTGGCAGTGAAGATTGAGCGGCGCAACGAGCCGACAGACGAACAGCTGGCGGCTTCCGTAATCCTAACAGGCGCCTCGGCGCTACGCATGATGCGCGCCGAGCGCCGAAAAATGGGTTACATCAGCTGGAGGGACCTCAATCCCGATGAAGAGCGCCGTGTGCTGCGCACGTCGTCGCCCTCGACCGAGGACATCTATCTTCCCGACTTGGTGCGGATTGGGGCCGCAAGCGGCGAGGTGCAAGAAGATCTTTGCTTGCTGGTGGGATCTGCGGCGCAGCGCCGCCGCATGCCTGGCGTGGGCTGGTCCGTATGCTCCGGGTTGCCCGCCGGCTCGATTCTAGAGGTGGAACCGGGGGTGTACAGTCTATCTCCCGAGGCCCTTTGTGTTGTCGTCGCCCGCGAGGTCGGCTGTATCCAGGCATTTGCCCTGGCCCAGGAGCTGTGCTCTAAGATTTCGCTGAGTGACCGCGGGAAGTATCTGCCTCCCTACACCTCGCCCGTTACGAATAAACTTGCAAAGGACAAGGACCAGCCAGCAGACGTGGGCTACTTTGAGGTTGAGCCGGTGCTGACGCCCGATCGTCTGGCAGATTACCTCGCGGTATGCAAGGGGAATGCGGCCAAACAACTGCAGCGTCTGTGTCCCTACTTGTCAGAAAACCTGCGCTCGCCCATGGAGTGCATCATGCTCGCTCTGTTTTCGCTTCCGTTTTCCTATGGCGGATTTGCCTGCGGTCCCTTTAAGACCGACTACAAGATTGAGTTCGATGACCGCGCGCAGGCAATCTCGGGGATGCCGTATGCAGTTTGCGATGCGTATCAGGAGGCAGCCCGGTTTGACCTGGAATACAACGGTGAGCTGGGTCATTCCTCCCGGAGGGGACGTATCCATGATGAAAAACGCAACACGGGCTTGATTACTATGGGAATCGAGGTCGCGACGGTCAACAACGAAATGCTCCGCGACATGGAAGCGATGGAAGCGCTCGCATGGCGCATCCACCAGCGTATGGGTAAGCGATATCAGAATCGCGTAGAGGCTCGTCGAAAGAGGCAAGATGCTCTGCTGAATACGCTCCGAGCGTGCTTTGGGCTCAAGCCAGCGTAAAACTACGGCTTTATAGGGGGTCTGTTTATATGCTCTGTGCAAAAAACGGCAAATATGAGTACTGTTACTAGATTAGTGACAGCAAAAACAAAGAAACTTGGGCCGAAAATCTGGATTCAGCGAAGAGATAGTAAACGAATGTGGAATATCTTGGCGCCAAGCAGGCTGTGC
>DBGAPG010000189.1:0-11155 GCA_048438765.1 Collinsella sp. | reverse complement strand
GTAAGAGGCGGGGCATGCCCCGCCTCTTACACCACATCTCTGCGCGCTACCCGTCACTACAGGGGGTACCCCTGCTTTGGCGGTTTACTTCCCCTGTACCATGGTGAGCGAGATCTTCTTGTGGTCGCGATCGACCTTTTCGACCCACACCTTGACCGTGTCACCGACGCGCACCACGTCGCTCGGGTGCTTGACAAAGCGGTTGGCCAGCTTGGAGATGTGTACGAGGCCGTCCTGGTGCACGCCCACGTCGACGAAGGCGCCAAAGTCCACAACGTTGCGCACCGTGCCCTTGAGTTCCATGCCGGGCTCCAGGTCGTCGATGGAAAGCGCTGAGCGGCTAAAGACCACCTCGGGTGCGTCGTCGCGCGGGTCGCGACCGGGCTTCTTGAGCTCGTTGACGATGTCGATGAGCGTCAGGGTGCCGCAGTCCAGGTCGCTTGCCAGCGCCGAGATACTGCCCAGGCGGCGCTCGATGTCGGGCACGCCGCCACGGCTGAGCTCGCTGGCTTTAACGCCGGCGCGTTCCAGGACGGACGTGGCCACCTCGTAGCTTTCGGGGTGGACGCTCGTCGCGTCGAGCGGGTTCTTACCGCCGCCGATGCGCAGGAAACCCGCGGCGTTGAGGTATGCCTTGGGTCCCAGCTTGGGGACCTTCTTGAGCTGGCGGCGATCGGTAAAGGCGCCGTTTTCCTCGCGGTAGGCCACGATGTTCTTGGCCACGCTCGGCGTGATGCCCGATACGTATCCCAGCAGGCTTGCGCTCGCGGTGTTTACGTCGACGCCCACGCGGTTGACGACGTCTTCCACCACGTGGCCCAGGGTACGCGAGAGCTCGGTCTGGTCAAGGTCATGCTGGTACTGGCCCACGCCGATGGACTGGGGCGGAATCTTGACGAGCTCTGCCAGCGGGTCTTGCAGGCGGCGGCCCAGGCTCATGGCGCCGCGCACAGTGACGTCCAGATCGGGGTATTCCTGACTGGCGAGCTCGGAGGCGGAGTACACCGATGCGCCGGCCTCGTTGACGATGGTGTATCGCAGCCCAGGCGCCTGCTCGGCAATGAACTCCGAGACGACTTCCTCGGTCTCGCGGCTGGCGGTACCGTTGCCGATGACGATGGTGTTGACGCCGTCCTTCTTGACGAGGCGGGCGAGCTCGCGCTTGGTGCCGGCGACGTCGTGGCGCGGCTTGGTGGGGTAGACCACGCTGTGGTCGAGCAGCTTGCCGGTCTCGTCCATGACGGCGACCTTGCAGCCGGTGCGGTAGCCCGGATCGAGCGCGAGCACGCGGGCGCCGCGCACGGGGCGTGCCGAGAGCAGGCCCTCGAGATTCTTGGCAAAGATATTGATGGCCTCGGTCTGCGCGCGGACGGTGAGCTTGGCGCGGGCCTCGCGCTCCAGCGAGGGGGCCATGAGGCGCTTGTAACCGTCGGCGATGGCGGCGTCAAAGACGGGCGCGAAGACGCCCTGGCGTCGGGGCCAACGGCTGCCGAGGCGTGCCGTGGCGGCAGCGCCGTCGACGTTCACGCGCACGCGGAGCTTGCCCTCGCGCTCACCGCGGTCGATAGCCAGCACGCGGTGGTTGGGTATACGGCGCAGCGGCTCATCATAGCTGTAGTACGGCTCGTAGGGGGTCTTCTCGGCGGGGTCGGTGGCCTCGACGACGATGTCGGCGGTGTTTTGCGTAAAGGCGCGCAGGTCGGCGACGTTCTCGGGGTCCTCGGCCACCGTCTCGGCCACGATGTCTGCCGCGCCGGCGAGCGCCTTCTCGGGCGTGTCGAAGCCGGCCTCCTCGTTGACGTATGCCGCGGCGGCGTCGAGTGCGCTGCCCTTGGCCGAGGCCTGCATGATGACCATGTTGGCGAGCGGCTCCAGGCCGGCCTCGCGGGCCTTTTGCGCGCGGGTCATGCGCTTTTTGCGGTAGGGCTTGTAGAGGTCCTCGACACGCTGGAGCTGCGTGGCCTCGCGAATCTGCTGTTCGAGTTCGGGCGTGAGCTTGCCCTGGGCGTCGATGAGCAGAATGACGTCCTCTTTGCGCTGCTCAAGATTGCGCAGGTAGGACAGGCGCTCGTCGAGTGCGCGCAGGGCGACGTCGTCCATGCCACCCGTTGCTTCCTTGCGGTAGCGCGAAATAAAGGGGATGGTGTTGCCCTCGTCGATGAGCTTGACGGCCGCCTCGATGTTGGCGGCCTTAAGGTTGAGCTCGCGGGCGAGCTGGGCGATAAGATCCATGGGACTCCTTGCGTTTAGGGTGCGTTTGCGGCACAGGGCTACCAAGGATACCACCCGTCCCAAAAGGCTGTTTTGGGGCCGCGCCACGAAAACGGCCTATCTACTACGTTTTACCCATATGGGTCGACCATTCCCCGGTTTTCAGAGAATACGCAAGCCGTCTACCTGCGGTTTTTATTTCGCGAAATTCGGCATGGTTGAGGGCGATCGGTTAAGCGTAGTAGATAGGCCCATTTCGTGGCGAACGAATCAAGCCGAGGTGCAAAATAGCCCCCGCCCCAGAAAAATCGTCGGCAAGGTAGCAAAATGCCCCGCGGGCAGGAGGCTGCTCGCGGGGCAAAGAAGAGGGGCTTGTTGGTGACGGACCGAAGGGTTCGGCATGGGGTTTCTGCCGCGGTCGCTCTTAAGGCATTACAGCTCGACGAGCTGGCCGGTCTCGGCGGCCTCCTTGATAGCGTTGAGAAGCGTGAGCGTCTTAACGTTGTCGGCGGGGGTCACGACGGGCTCGACCTCGCGGCGGACAACCTTCACAAAGTGCTTGAGCTGCATCTTGTGCGGCAGTGCCGGGTCGACGGCCGGAATCTCCATCTGCAGCGGCTTGTGCCAGTTGGAGGCGCCGTCGTAGGAGAACTGGTGCAGGCGGGGCAGCGACAGGGCGCCCTTAGTGCCGCCGATAAAGTAGGCGTCGGCGTCGAAGGGGCGGTACTGCGGGTCCTCGCGAGCGGTTGCCTCCCAGTTCCAGGGGCTGGCGGTGGCGTCGGAGATGGTCATGCTTGCGAGCGCGCCATCGGCAAAACGGACGTTGACCACGGCGGAGTCCTCGGTCTCAAAACCGCGGGCGGCGCTGGACTGCATACCCTGGACGGCAACGGGCTCGCCCAGCAGGTAGCGGAGCAGGTCGACGTCGTGCACCAGGTTGACCAGGATCGGGCCGGCACCCTTCTTGCGGCGCCATTCGACATCGAAGTACTCGTCATTCTTATAGATCATGTAGTGGAAGCTCGACACGGTGAGCTTGCCCAGCTCGCCGGACTCGATGACCTCCTTGGCCTTGTTGACGAAGGGGTTGTGGCGACGGTGCTGACCCACGAGCACGGGCACGCCGGCGGTCTCGGCCTCGGCAGCGAAGGCCTGGGCATCCTCCAGGTCGTTGGAGATCGGCTTTTCGACCAGCGGCACGATGTTGCGCTTTACAGCCTCGCGGGCAACGCCCAGGTGCAGGTCGTTGGGGGTGGCGATAATGACGGCCTCGGGCTTGACCTCGTCCATCATCTGAGCGGGATCGGTGTAAAACGGCACGCCGGCGGCCTCGGCCGTGGCGCGGGCGCCCTCAAAGGCGTCGGCGATGGCGACGAGCTCGGCCTCGGGCTCCTCGGTGACAAAGCGGATGTGGTTGCGGCCCATGGCGCCGGCGCCGATAACGGCAATGCGGACGGGGTTGAGCTCAGACATTTCGACTCCTTAATACCGGTGACCGGTGGAATGCGACAAAGGGGCTGTCCCTTTGTCGCATCGGTAAAACTAGGCGGACTTCTTCTTGCTGTCGGAGACCATCATGTAGACGGTGAGCACGACGGCGATGGCGGCGATCACAATGGCGCCGTAGAAGGACTGCTGATAGGCGGCGCTGCCGGCCTCGGCGTGATACAGCACGGCGGTGATGGGCTGGCTGATCCAGGTGGAAGCGGCATAACCCAAAAACATGATGCCGTAGTTGACGCCGATGTTACTGGTGCCAAAGGCGCCACCGGTGAGCGGCGGGTAGATGACGAGCAGAGCGCCAAAGCTAAAGCCGAGCAGAGCGAGCGCCACAAAGAACATGGCCTGCGTAAAGCTCATCGACATGATGACGAGTGCGACGATGGTGACGACAAGGCTGATGAGCAGCGACTTATAGGCGCCGAGCTTGTCGATGATCTGGCCAAAGGACAGACGGCCGACCAGGTTGGCGCAGGTGTTGACGGAGACCACCACACCGCCGAGGGCGACGGCCGCGGCGCTCGTGGGGTCGGCGAAGAGCTGAACGGCGGCGATGGAGGCAACCTTGCCCACGAGCAGGGTGCCCGCGGTGGCGGCAAAGGCGAAGGTGACGATGAGGACCCAGAAGCGCGGGGTCTTGACCATCTCGCCCGGGGTGAGGTCGCCGAAGGTGCCAGCATGCGCGCCGCCCTTGGGGGCCTCGAAGCCCTCGGGCAGCCAACCGGCCTCGGGGGCCTTCAGGAACAGGGCGGAGGCGGCGATCGTCACAAAGAAGATGACGCCGAGCGCCTTAAGGGCGCCAAAGATGCTCAGGCTCGGGATGAGCAGCGAGGCGAGCACCGGGGACAGCACGGCGGGGCCGGCGGTCGAAGCGGCCAGGGTGATGCCGGAGGCGAGACCCTTCTTGTCGATGAACCACTTTTGGCCGGTGGTGAGCGCCGGGTTGTAGCCCAGGCCGTTGCCGATGGCGGCGACGAGCGAGAACCACAGGTAGAACTGCCACGGCTCGGTGACGGTACCGGACATGAACCAGCCCAGGCCGTAGCACACGGCGGCGGCGATCACGACGTTGCGCGGGCCGATCTTATCGGAGATGCGGCCGGCGAAGATGCCCGTCACGGCCATGATGGTCTGAAAGACCGGGAAGGCCCAGGTAAGAGCGCTGGACCACTCGGGGTAGACGGCGAGCAGGTTCTTGCTCACGACGGAATACAGCGCGATGGAGCTGATGAAGAACATGGTGACGCACGCGGCGGAAAGCACGACGGCGCGACCCTTGTTGGAGTTGGTGGAAGCCATTGGACTCTTTCTAATCGATACGGGGGAGGAACAGGCGTGTCTGCGAGTCCTCCCTGTCGGGTTGGTTTACTGGTCAGTCGGCTTGGCGACGCCGGACTCATCGGACCAGAGCTCGACACCCTTGTTCTTAAGGTAGTTGTCGGCATAGGCGCGACGGCCGCCGGGCTTGGCGGTGAGGTCGCCCATCATGTTGGAGAAGCCGCCGTCGACCTTGATGGCGTCGCCGGTGGTAAAGTCCGAGCGCTTGGACGCCAGGAACATGACGGCGTTGGCGATATCGCTGACCTCGCCGATGCGGCGCGTGGCGATCAGGCGGCTGCGGCTCTTTTCGACCTCGGGGTCGGCGTAGAAGTTGGCCGACATCGGGGTCTTAACGAAGCAAGGCTCGACGCAGTTGGAGCGGACGCCGTAGGGGCCCCATTCGGCAGCCAGCATCTTGGACATCATGTTGACGCCGGCCTTGGTGGAGCTGTACACGCCCGAGAACGTCTCGGGGGAGTGGCTGGCGACGGTCGAGATGTGCACCAGGCGGCCCTGGCCGGCCTTGATCATCTCGCGACCAAAGCGCTGCGAGGTGATGAAGTAACCGGTGAGATTGACGTTGAGCACCTGCTCCCAGTCGCTCAGCGGCAGGTCTTCCATGGCTGCGAAGCGCAGGATGCCAGCGGTGTTGACGAGAACGTCGACGCGGCCGAAGTCGGCGATGGTGGCGTCGACGGCAGCCTGAACCTCGGCCTCGTCGGTGGCGTTCATCTTGTAGCCCTCGGCGTGGATGCCAAACTCGGCGGCGAGGTCGGCGGCCGCGGCCTTGACCTTCTCCTCGTCCAGATCGAGCAGGACGACGTTGGCGCCGTTGCGGGCGAACTCGCGGCAAATCTCGACGCCCATACCGCCGAGTGCGCCGGTCACGGCGCAGACATCGCCCTCGAGCTTAAGCCAGTTGCTCATAGGAACTTCCCTTCTTGTGCTTCCCTGTGGGTCGTTCCCATTAATCGACCCACGCGGTTTTCGCAGGTTATCGTATGCTTTGCATTTGCGCAGATGAATTGCATATTTGTTAGAATGGCGTTAACCGTAGGTTTACACTGTGCGATACAGTCTATGCTCAATTGAGCGCGTGACCTGCGAAAACAACCCCCTGCGGCACCATGCGGTCACAGGCGCGAAAACGGGAGATTGACGTGTACGATCGACGACTCGAGGCCATATCGGCCGCCGCGGAGCTGGGAAGCTTCTCACGTGCGGCGGCAAAATTGCGCGTGTCGACCCCGGCGCTCGTCAAGCAGGTGTCGGGCTTCGAGGCCGAGTTCGGCATCACACTGTTTGAACGCTCGCACTCAGGCGTCAAGGTGACGCCGGCCGGCGCGCTGCTGGTGGACGACGCGCGCTCGATCATGCGGCAGTCCGAGGACGCGCTGCGCCGTGCCCGACGCGCGGCGGGCGATGGCGGTGCCGTGCGCCTAGGCGTGTCGATGATGTGCCCGGGACGCCAGACGCTGTCGATGTGGACGGGCGTCCACGAGCTGGAACCGTCGCTGCGATTTGAGATCGTGCCAGTAAGCGATCTCTATGACGAGCGCGAGACCGTCATGCGCAGCTTGGGCCGCGAGGTCGATGTGGTGCAGTCGAGTTTTTCTACCCCGCGCTGGGGTGACGCCTGCCAAAAGCTCCGCATCGTTAACGTGCCGTTTTATATCGACGTGCCACGCACGAGCCCGCTGGCGCGCAAGACACGCATTACGGTTGCCGACCTGGAGGGCATGCGCCTGCGCGTGCTCCGCCACGGCAACGACGCAATGGACAGCCTGCGCATCGACCTTCTGGCCGACGGCGGCGTTGACGTGATCGACGTGGACAGCTTTGACTTTGCGCTCTTTAACGAGGCAGAGGAAAAGGGCGACGCGGTGCTCACCTGCGGAGCGTGGTCGGGGGTGCACCCAGCCTTTGTGGGCGTGCCGTTCCTGTGCGGCCGCGAGGTGCCGGTCTTTCTGCACTACCCGCTCGAGCCCACCCTCCAAGTCCAAAAATTCGTCAACGCCATGGCACAACTTCTCAAATAGCTATCGTGTCGATGATTCTTTAATCCCCGTCCTAGAAAAATCATCTGGTAGAGTTGACCTCACGTGAATTTCAGCACACTGTGTGCTACCTGCACTTTTGTCATTTGAGGAGTGAACTTGTGAATGCTTCTGTCGCCAAGAAAGCCAGTCGGGCGATGCGCCTGCTCATGATGGTGCTCACGGCAGTTCTCATCTTCTTCTTCATTAATGTTATGCTGCTCGTCTCCGATATCCAGGGCACGGCGCGCGTGGTCAACTACGCCGGTCTGGTGCGCGGTACCACGCAGCGAATCGTTAAGCTCGAGGACGCGGGCCAGCCTCAAGATGACCTGCTCAAAGCCGTGGATTCATACATCAACGGTTTGCGTTACGGAAGTGACGACCTCAACCTCGTCCGTCTCGACGACGATGAGTATCAGGCAAAGATGACCGAGCTTGCAGATTATTTTGATGAGCTTTGCGCCGAGATCATCCGCGTGCGCGAAGTCGGCTACGAGAACACCGACATCATCTCCATGAGCGAGGAGTTCTTTGGCATTTGCGACGATGCTACGCGACTCGCAGAGGACTACTCTCAGGAGAAGGCGTCGGCGCTCAACTATCTCGAGGGCTTGGTGATCATCGACATCGTGGGTTTGGTGGCGACCTTTGCGGTCGAACTTGTTCGCGCGGTGCGAACTGCCGCGCTCAATCGCGAGCTGCAGAGCAAAGTCTATCTCGACGAAGCCACGGGACTGCCCAACAAGAACAAGTGCGAGGAGATCTTGGGGCAGGAGCGGCCTGTCTCCGCGGAGGCGCCCGTTGCGGTGTGCGTCTTCGACCTTAACAATCTGCATACGGTCAATAACAACTTCGGCCACGAGAAGGGCGACGAATACATCCGTTCTTTTGCCCAGCAGCTGGGGTGCGTGGCGTCCGAGACCTGCTTTGTGGGCCGCGACGGTGACGATGAGTTTATCGCGGTGCTGCGGGATGCCGATCGAGCTGCCGTGGAGTCCTGTCTCGCTCGGGTTCGTGCGAACGTGAACGAGTATTCCGAGGCTCACCCCGACATGCCTATCAGCTATGCGGTGGGCTACGCGCTTTCCAGTGATTTTGATGAACCGCCTACGATGCGCGAGCTCTTTTCCCAGGCCGACAAAAACATGTACATCGACAAGAACCGCGTAAAGACAGCTGAGGCAGCCGGGCTGCAACGCGAGGAACGGTAAGCTTGTAACAAAGGGCATAGAAAAGCCTCCGCAGCTCGTGTGGCTGCGGAGGCTTTATTCGTTGCGGCGCATTGTGTTTGGGTCGTTGAGATGAGTCGATTTGCCCCGAAAGAGGAGGGCATTGACCTTAGGGTCATGCCCGACGAATGAGCGGCAAATCGGCCATCTCGGCGGGCCGAACTACTCCAGCTCAAACGCTCCGGTATAGAGCTGGTAGTAATACCCGCGCTTGGCGATCAGCTCGTCGTGGTTGCCACGCTCGATGATGCGGCCGTGGTCCAGGCAGATGATCGCGTCGGAGTTGCGCACGGTGGACAGGCGGTGCGCGATGACAAATGTCGTGCGGCCCTCCATGAGCTTGTCCATGCCGGCCTGCACGATAGCCTCGGTGCGGGTGTCAATGCTCGACGTGGCCTCGTCCAGAATCATTGCCGGCGGATCGGCGACGGCGGCGCGTGCGATCGAAATCAGCTGACGCTGGCCCTGCGACAGCTGCGCGCCGTTGCCGGTGAGCATGGTGTCGTAGCCGTCGGGCAGGCGGGTGATAAAGTCATCCGCGCCCGCGAGCTTGGCCGCCGCGATGCACTCCTCGTCGGTGGCGTCCAGGTTGCCGTAGCGGATGTTATCCATCACGGTGCCGGTGAACAGGTTCACGTCCTGCAGCACCACGCCCAGCGAGCGGCGCAGGTCTGCCTTGCGGATCTTGTTGACGTTGATGCCGTCGTAGCGGATCTTGCCGTCGGCGATGTCGTAGAAGCGGTTGATGAGGTTGGTGATGGTCGTCTTGCCGGCACCGGTGGCGCCGACAAACGCGACCTTCTGGCCCGGCTTGGCAAACACGGACACGCCGTGCAGCACCTCGTGGTCGGGCGTGTAGCCAAAGTCGACGTTGTCCATGACCAGGTCGCCGCGCAGCGGCACGTACTCGATCTCGCCGGTTGCGCGGTGCGGATGTTTCCATGCCCACATGCCGGTGTGGTGGTCAGCCTCCTCGAACTCCCAAGTCTCGGGGTTCACCTGTGCGTTGACGAGCGTCACGTAGCCTTCGTCGGCCTCGGGCTTCTCGTCGATGAGCTCAAAGATGCGGTCGGCGCCGGCGAGGCCCATGACCACGGCGTTGATCTGCTGCGAGATCTGGCCGATCTGTCCGCAGAACTGCTTGGTCATGTTGAGGAACGGCACCACGACGGCGATGGACAGCGCCATGCCCGAGATGCTCAGGTTGGGCACGCCCAGCGCCAGGAAAATGCCGCCCGCCAGTGCGACCAGCACGTAGAGCAGGTTGCCCAGGTTCATAAGGATGGGCATGAGGATGTTGGCGTACATGTTGGCCTTCTGGGAGACCTCGAAGAGCTTTTCGTTGCGCTCGTCAAAATCGGCCTCGGCGGCAGACTCGTGGCAGAATGCCTTGACGACCTTCTGGCCGTTCATGACTTCCTCGATATGGCCCTCGACCACGCCGAGTTCGGTTTGCTGCGCAATGAAGAAGCGCGCGGAGTTGGAGCCGAGCAGCTTGGTCATAAAGGTCATAAAGGCGACGCCGGCGATGATGACCAGGCACATCCACACGCTGTAGTACAGCATGATAAAGAATACCGTGACGATGACGATGGTCGTCATGAGCAGGTTGGGCAGCGACTGGCTGATCATCTGACGCAGCGTGTCGATGTCGTTGGTGTAGTGGCTCATGATATCGCCGCGCTGGTGCGTGTCGAAGTAGCGGATCGGCAGGTCCTGCATGCGGTTGAACATCATCTCGCGCAGCTTCTCGAGCGAGCCCTGCGTGACGATAGCCATGGCGCGGTTCCAGAAGAGCGAGGACAGGACGCCGACGCCGTAGATGCAGGCGAGGGTGGTCACGAGCTGCAGAATCTTGGGCTGCGCGGCTTCCCAATCGCCCGACTGCCACGATTCGCTAATAATTTGCAGGGCGCTCTGCAGGAAGGTCGTGCCGATGGAGTTGATGATGGCGCAGAGCACCACGCCGGCGACGACAAGGGGCAAAAGCACGGGATAGAAGCCAAAGAGCGTCTTGATGAGGCGCGACATGGTGCCGCCCTTGCGGTTGAGCGCGCGCTCGGCGGTCGTTGCCTTACTCATGTGCCTCGCCTCCTTCCTGGGTCTGAGCTTGCGTTGCGGTCATGTCGGTGTTGTCTGCCGCCGTGTTCGCGTCGCCAGAGACGTCGTCGGCGTCTTGCGTACCTTCGGCAGACATCTTGTTTTGCGAGGTAAAGGTCTCGCGGTAGATCTCGCTCGTCTTGAGTAGCTCGTCATGGTTGCCGATCTGCGCGATACGGCCGCCCTCCATGACGATGATGCGGTCTGCGTCCTGCACGGAGCTGATGCGCTGGGCGATGATGAGCTTGGTCGTGTTGGGCAGATAGCTTGCCAGCCCTGCGCGGATCTTGGCGTCGGTCTTGGTGTCGACGGCGCTGGTGGAGTCGTCCAGGATCAAGATCTTGGGGCGACGCAGCAGGGCGCGTGCAATGCACAGGCGCTGCTTCTGACCGCCCGAAACATTAGAGCCGCCCTGTTCGATCCAGGTGTCGTAGCCCTTGGGGAAACCGTCGACAAACTCGTCGGCGCAGGCCAGATGCGCTGCCTCGCGGACTTCCTCGTCGGTGGCGTTCGGGTCGCCCCAACGCAGGTTCTCGGCGATGGTGCCGCTAAACAGCACGTTTTTCTGCAGCACCATGGCGACCTGGTGACGCAGCGCGTCCAGGTCGTAGTCGCGCACGTCCACGCCGCCCACGCGCACAGCGCCTTCGGTGGTGTCGTACAAGCGGGCGATGAGGTTAACGAGCGTGGACTTGGCCGAGCCGGTGCCGCCGATGATGCCGATGGTCTCGCCGCTCTTAATGTGCAGGTCGATAT
>DBGAPG010000188.1:0-3875 GCA_048438765.1 Collinsella sp. | reverse complement strand
GGGCTACTACCTCGCCGACTGCTTCGGCCTGCGCCTGCTCAACCGCCGCGGCTGCTTCCCGCAGTTCGATAAGTTCATCGAGCAGACCAAGGATGTTTGGACCCACCTGGTCGACATCCGCAAGAGCTTCGAGCCGCGCGCCGAGGAGCTCGCCAAGAAGTACGCCCTGGCCCCCTACACCATGTTCATCGGCTCCGGCGCCCTGTGGGGCGAGACGATCCTGTTCTCGATGTGCATCCTGGAGGAGATGCAGTGGAAGCGCACCCGCTACATCACCTCGGCCGACTTCTTCCACGGCACCCTCGAGCTCGTGGAGCCCGGCGTCCCGGTCTTCCTGTTCATGGGCGAGGACGAGAACCGCAAGCTCGACGAGCGCGTCCGCGCGTTCCTGAACCGCGGCGTGACCGGCGACACCGACATCAACGTCATCGACACCGCCGAGTTCGCGATCCCCGGCCTTGACGACGAGTTCCGCGTCATCGTGTCTCCGTGGATCCTCTCCTCGCTGATCACCGATCGCCTTGCCGCTTACTACGAGACGGTCACCAAGCACAACCTCAACTACCGTCGTTACTATCACCAGTTCGACTACTAATCGGTGACAAATAAGCTACTGATCAAGAAGCACCCTGCCCGGGCGCATGCGTCCGGGCATTTTTATGCCGAAATTCGCAAGAAAGGGGAATCGAATGAGGCAGTTTATCGTTGCATCCCATGCCCATTTTGCGTCTGGAATCGTCGAGAGCATTGGGCTGCTTTCCGGCGAGCGCGAAAACGTCCATGCGCTCTCTATGTATGTCGACGGAAACGAGGACCTGACCAAGGAGGCCGCAGCGATTCTGGACGGCTTTGCCGCGGACGATGAGGTCGTTGTTTGCACCGACCTCTTTGGCGGCAGTGTCAACAACGAGTTCACCAAGATCGTCCAGACGCGTCCCAACACGCACCTCGTGACCAATATGAACCTGCCGCTCCTTATTCAGCTGCTGTTCGTGCCCGAATCCACCCCGATCGATGAGGCCATTCGCCAGATCGTCGAGGCGGACGACACCAAGGTCAAGTACGTCAACGACCTGCTGGGGCAGGCCGAACTCGATGAGTTTTAACCACTAGGGAGCACATCATGATTCAGATGATTCGTGTAGATTATCGACTGCTTCACGGCCAGGTTGCCGTTAGCTGGACCTCGGCTCTGGGTGCCGACTGCATCCTGCTGGTGAGCGACACGGTCCTCAATGACAAGCTTCGTCTGCAGGCCCTGTCCCTTGCAAAGCCGGAGGGCTGCAAGGTCGTTGTCAAAAACACCGAGGACGCCGTCAAGGCGCTCCAGAGCGGTGTGGCCGACAAGTACAAGCTCTTCGTGGTTTGCGAGACGATCCAGCAGGCCGGTGCCGTCGCCAAGGCGATGGGGATCAAGAAGATCAACCTCGGCAATGTTGCCTTTAGCGAGGACGCCCGCCAGGTCTCGACCAGCGTATTTCTCACGCCCGAAAACGAGGCATACGTCAAAGAGCTGCTCGGCGAGGGCTATGAGCTGTTCATTCAGATGATTCCGGCAGATGCGAAGACTGACGCCGCGAAGGTCATCGGTTAGGGGCCATCATGGTTATCAAGACAATCCTGATTTTCCTTATTGCCCTTTTGGGTTATTCCGAGTGGCTGACGGGCACGAGCTACCTCCAGCGCCCGATCGTGCTCGGACCTCTGGTTGGCCTTGTCATGGGCGACATGGTGACCGGCACGATCATGGGCGCCACGATGGAGCTTGCCATGGTCGGCGCCATCTCGGTCGGCGCCTATAACCCGCCCGATACGATTTCCGGCACTATCCTGGGCGTATCTCTTGCCATGCAGGCCGGCGCGGACGCTTCGGCGGCCCTGACCCTGGGCATTCCTATCGCAACGATCGTCCTGGCGCTCGATACCGCCCTGGGCCAGCCGGTGATGCTGCTGCTGGTGCACCGTATCGACAAAAACGTCGAGGACGGAGACACCAAGGCCATCACGCGCAACATGCTCATCGCCGGTTACGCGCAGAGCTGGTGCGGCCTGCTGATTATTCCCCTGGCATTCTTCTTTGGCGCCGATGCTGTTGCCAGCCTGCTCAACATCATCCCCGATTTCGTTCAGACCGGCATGGATGTCGCCGCCGCCTTCTTGCCCGCACTCGGCTTTGCGATGCTGGCGCAGATGATTATGAACAAAACAGTGGCTCCGTTCTTCTTCGCTGGCTTCTTCCTCGTCGCCTACTTTGGCATTAGCACGACGGGCGTGGCGATCTTTGCCGCGATCATCGTCGTCGCGATGACGGTTTTGGGTGATAAGAAAAAAGCGGAGCAGCCCGCAGCGGCAACCGAGGATCCTGCGATTGGGAGTGGGTTCGATGAGTTTTAAGTTTGAGTCTTCTTACGACGGGCTGATTTCCCGCGCAGACCTTAAGAAGCTGTTCTGGCGCTCGATTCCCTATGAGCATTCCTGGAACTACGAGCGTATGGGCCATATCGGCTTTATGTGGGCCCTTATGCCGATCCTTCGCAAGCTGTATCCGCAGGATGCGGACTTTAAGGCCGCCCTTAAGCGCCATATGGAGCTCTATAACGTCACGCCGTACATCTCGACGCTTCCCATGTCCATCGCCGCTGCAATGGAGGAGGTCAACGCTACTGACGATAGCTTTGACACAAGCGCGATCTCTAATGTCAAGCTTGCTTTGATGGGGCCGCTGTCCGGCGTGGGCGATGCCTTCTACTGGGGTACGCTGCGAATTTTGGCAACGGGTGTCGGCACGTCGCTGGCGCTGCAGGGCTCCATTCTTGGCCCGATTTTGTTCCTGCTCGTGTTCAACGTCCCTCACTACATCATCCGTTACCTGCTGACGTTTGTGGGATATCGCTTTGGCTCGGACATGATCAGCAAGGTCCAGGAATCGGGCATTATGGACACGATCGTCAAGATGGCCTCTATCATGGGCGCCATGGTGATCGGTGCTATGACCATGGAGATGGTCACCGTGGACATTCCGCTCATGGTCGGCGCGGGCGATGGTGCTCAGACGCTGGCCGAGCTGCTCAACGGAATCTTCCCGGGATTTGTTACGTTGGGGCTGTTTGGAATCGTCTATCTCATGCTCAAGAAGAAGATGAATCCGCTGCTCATCATGCTCGTGATCCTGCTCGTGAGTATCGCCGGCGCGTTCTTTGGAGTGCTTGGTGTCCAGTAGAGTATCCGTCATAATGAGAACAATGTAAGAGGGGGCGTCGCGCACACTGTGCTGCGGCGCCCTTTTGCCGAAAGGTGGACAAGATGGAGTATCCGCAGCTTGCCGTCATGAATATCAGCCATCGTTATTTTGACCTTGAGGAATTCTTTTCTTCGGCAGCGGCCTCGGGCTACACGTGTTGCGAGCTTTGGACCGGAGCGATGCATCTGTATGTCGATTGCCATGGATACGATTCGCTCGAGCAGGTGCGGGAGCTGTCGCAGCGGTATGGGGTTCGGATTGTGGGGCTTTGTCCCGAACAGAACAACCCCAAGCCGTGGAATATCGCGGCGCGCGGGAATGAGGCGCGTGCCCGCACGCTCGCGTACTTTAAGAACGTTGTGGATATTGCGGCGGAACTTGGAGCCGAGCAGGTCATGGTCTCGAGTGGCTGGGCATTTTTGAACGAGCCAATCGAGGACGCGTGGGGTCGCAGCGCCTCGATGCTGCGTGCGATTGCCGAGCATGCGGGAGAGCGCGGCGTGCGACTGGTGCTCGAGGCCCTACAGCCGGTTGAGTCGATGATCGTGAACTCGGCAGCCGATACGAAGCGCATGATCGAGGCAGTTGATCATCCGGCACTTAAGGCGTGTCTGGATTTGGGCGCTATGGCGGT
>DBGAPG010000187.1:0-11298 GCA_048438765.1 Collinsella sp. | reverse complement strand
CGGCTAGGATCAGCTCCATCCAGCACATGTCGTACCAGCGACCGAACTTTTGGGCGCAGCGGTCGAAGGCTCCCACCAGGCGATATCCCATATGGGCATGGAAATCCTG
Organism: Collinsella sp.; assembly: GCA_048438765.1. Taxonomy (GTDB): domain Bacteria; phylum Actinomycetota; class Coriobacteriia; order Coriobacteriales; family Coriobacteriaceae; genus Collinsella. Next base: position 11,189 of record DBGAPG010000187.1, on the reverse strand, counting down.
GCTGTTGTGCGTCAGGTACTCGTCGTCCTTGTCGTGCGGCACGGCGATGAGCGCGCACATGTTGGTGATGCCCATCGCGACCAGGCATTGCTTGAGCGCATCGTGCAGCTTGCGACCCAGCCCGCCATGGCGCACATCGCGTGCCAGGTAGATTGACGTCTCGACCGACCAGTCGTATGCCTCGCGGCTGTTAAGCGGACTCACGTAGGCATAGCCTACCGGACGCCCGTCCAGCTCCATCACCAGATACGGATAGCGCTTGAGCGTACGCTCGATACGCCCGGCGAACTCCTCAACGCTCGGCACCTCGTATTCGCAGGTAATCGCCGTCTGGCGCACATACGGCTCATAGATGGCAAGCAACGCCGGCGCATCATCGGGCGTCGCCAGGCGAATCGTCGGCTCGGACATCTCGGTCATACAACCCTTCTCCCTCAAACGCAAAGGCCGCCCTGCGCCAAACCCAGGCGTAGGACGGCCCTCGTCATTGCATCAAGCTACAGGACAGCCGCCAACGCGTCGATATCCTCCTGCGTCGTGGCCCAGCTGGTGCAAAAACGCACCACCGTGTGGGTATCGTCGTACTTTTCCCAGTACTCGATCGAGGCATGCTCGCGAATGCGGGCCATGTCCTCGTTGGGCAGAATCACGAACTGCTGGTTGGTCGGCGTCTCCAAGAAGAACTGGTAGCCGCGCTCGTGCAGCACGCGACGAAGCGCCTGCGCGGTTTCAATCGCCTGGCGACCAATCTCAAAATACAGGCCATCGGTAAAAAGAGCCTCAAACTGCACGCCCGTCAGGCGGCCCTTGGCAAGCAGTGCGCCATGCTGCTTAATACGCGGAATGGGATGCGCCGGAGCGTGCATGCCGCAGAACACCACAGCCTCGCCGCAGAGCGCGCCGCACTTGGTGCCGCCGATGTAGAACACGTCGCACAGCTGCGCCAGCTCGGGCAGGGTAATGTCGCACTCATCGGCCGCCAGCGCATAGGCCAGGCGGGCGCCATCCACAAACAGCGGAATCTCGCGCTTCTGGCACACTGCATGGATCGCCGCGAGCTCGGCCTTGGAGTACAGCGTGCCGTACTCGGTCGATAGACTCACGTACACGGCGCCCGGGAACACCGTGTGCTCGTAGCTCTCGTTTTCGTAGAACACCTGGATATAGTTCTCGAGGTCCTCGGCGTGCATCTTGCCCTCGTAGCCGGGGATGGTGAGCACCTTGTGGCCACCAAACTCGATGGCGCCCGCCTCGTGACAGGCGACGTGGCCAGTCTCGGCAGCAACGACGCCCTCGTAGGGCGCAAGCAGCATATCGATCACTGTCGCATTGGCCTGCGTGCCGCCCACCAGAAAAAACACGTCGGCATCGGGGGCCTGACAGGCCTCGCGGATAAGCTGCTTGGCACGCTCGGTGTGTGCATCGGTACCGTAGCCGGGCTGCGGCTCCATGTTGGTGTCGACGAGTGCCTGCAGCACTGCCGGATGTGCGCCGTGGGAATAATCGTTGTTAAACGCGAGCATGGCAATCCTCTCTAGCCGGGCACGGGCCCGATGATTCAAACGGAGCTATTGTACGCCGTTGGGATAGGCAATGCGCGCGGCAAGACACTCAAGCACCAGTACCAGAGCAAAACCGCAGCTCACGTCACTCAAAAAGTGCGCTCCGATCACGATGCGGCCAAAGGCGACGAGCGCCGCGACCGCAGCCGCCGTCCAAAAGGCCACGCGGCGACGCGACGGTTTTTCCTTAAAGGCCGCCGCGGGAAGCCCGGCGAGCATAAGACCGATCGCCGCGTGCGCCGTGTGTCCGCTCGCAAACGACTTGAAGCCGTCCTTAATCACGCCGGCGGCAATAAAGGCCCACTTGTCGGGGTTGCCGATCACCCACCACGGCTGAAACTCGAGTCCCTGCGTCACCTCGATCACGCGCATGCGCGGGCGCGACCACAGCGGCTTGACAATCACGTTGAGGATGATGGCCTGAGCGGCCCACACGACAAGCACCATCAACGCCCAGCGCGTGAGCTCGTCGGGCTCGGTCGTGCGCGTGAGGCGATAGACGATAAGGTTGGCGGCGATCACCAACACAAACGTCAGCACCAGCTGAACGGCAATGAGTTTGCCGCCAACCTTCAGGGACGAGACGATCTCGTAGCCGGCCAGGCCAATGTTGACGAGGATGCCGAGCACGGCGAGCCATTTGCTTCCCCTGGAGTCGGGACGCACCGCGCGCACGAGCATAACGCCTGCGATGCTTGCCGTCAGCTCGAACGGCAGCTCGCCGGCGGCCTCGATAAAGCGACCGTACATGCTGCCGATATTGAACAGCGCGCTCGAGATCTGATAATCGAAAAACGACCCAGCGAGCAGACAAAAGGCCAGGATGACCGCGATAGCAGCGGCATCTTTCTTATAGATATACCCGAACATACTTTCCTTTCGGTCGGGTGAAGTACGGTCAGCCTGCAAGATGACGGGAAAATGATCCGTTTTCCTCCGTCCCCTTCGGATCACTAATCATCGTCAGTCGCACCCAGCTGTTGCAGCAGCATGAGCGCCGCCGCCACGGGACCGGTGCCGTCGTTGGCGTCGAGACCGCGACCCAGGCCGCTGCCCGCACCGGCGCCCGCCTTGTAGGGCACCGACAGCTTGCGGCTCTTGGGGAAGTTCACCGCGCCATAGCGGGTCTTAAGCTCAAAGGCCACCTTCTTGGGCACGTCGACGCCCAAAAACGTGATGCGGCCGCCGCTGAGCGTGACGCTCTCGAGCCCCAAGCGCTCGCCGCGGATACGAATACGCGCGCGGTTGAACAGGTTGAGCCCCGCCAGCGGCAGCTCACCGTGCGCGGCCTCGGTCTCTTCCTGCACCTCGTCGATGCTCTCCAGGTCCTCGGCCGCCGCGAGCTTACGGTACACGAGCACGCGCTGATCCACCGCCGGCAGGTACTCCTCGGACAAGAAGTAGTCGGCCGGCAGGTTAATGCCCACGCTCGCCGCCTCCACGCCGGCGTCGTCATCGCCGCGCGCCTCGGCCACTGCCTGGCCCAGCATCTGCGTAAACAGGTCGAAGCCCACGCTCGACAGGTTGCCGTGCTGCTCGGCGCCCATGAGCGAGCCGGCACCACGGATCTCCAGGTCGCGCATGGCGATACGCATACCGCTGCCCAGGTCCTGGAACTCGGAAAGTGCGGTCAGGCGCGCCGTCGCCTCCTCGGTGAGCGGCAGCTCGCCCGGGAACATAAAGTACGCGTAGGCCTGCGTGGCAGAGCGGCCCACACGGCCCTTGAGCTGGTAGAGCTGTGCCAGGCCCAAGCGCTGCGAGTCCTCGATGATCAGCGTGTTGGCCGTTGCGTTGTCGATGCCGCTCTCCACGATGGTCGTGGCGATGAGCACGTCGATCTTCTTGGTCGCGAACTCGATCATCACGTCCTCGACCTCGCGCGGGCTCATCTTGCCGTGCGCCACGCCCACGCGCGCCTCGGGCGCGGCCTCGTGCACGCGCGCCACGGCATCATCGATGGTCTTGACGCGGTTGGACACGTAATACACCTGACCGCCGCGGCCCACCTCCAGGCGAATCGCCGCACTCACCACGTCGGGGTCGTACTCCCCCACGTGCACGATCACGGGACGACGCCCGGTCGGCGGTGTGGTGATTAGGCTCATGTCGCGTACGCCACTCGTGGCCATCTGCATGGTTCGCGGAATCGGCGTTGCCGAAAGCGTGAGCACGTCAATCTGCTCGCGCAGGTTCTTGAGCTGTTCCTTGTGCTGCACGCCAAAGCGCTGTTCCTCGTCGATGATCACCAGGCCCAGGTTCTTGGGGTTCACATCGGCCGAAAGCAGACGGTGGGTGCCGATGAGCACATCGATTGCGCCCTCGGCAAACGCCTTGAGCGCGCGCTTTTGCTGCGCCGGCGTGCGGAAGCGGCTGAGCACCTCGACCTCAAGGCCGAACGGGGCAAAGCGTTCAAAGAACGTCTCGTAGTGCTGCTGGGCCAGAATGGTCGTGGGGCAGAGCACCATGACCTGGCGGCCGGAGTCCACACACTTAAACGCCGCACGCAGGGCGACCTCGGTCTTGCCAAAGCCCACGTCGCCGCACAGCAGGCGGTCCATGGGCTTGGGCGCCTCCATATCAGCCTTAATGTCGGCGATGGCCTCCAGCTGGTCGCGCGTCTCGTCGTAGGGGAAGCTCTCCTCCATCTCGATCTGCTCGGGCGTGTCGGGCGGGCAGGCGATACCGGTAATCGACGAGCGACGCGTATACAGATCGACCAGGTCAAACGCCAGCTTTTTGGCGTTCTTGCGCGCCTTGTTGGTGGCACGCGTCCAGTCGGCTGTGTTGAGCCTGGTCAGACGCGGCTTGTCGCCGTCGGGGCCAACATAGCGCGTGATGCGGTCGACCTGCTCCAACGGCACGTAGAGCTTGTCGCCGTCGGCATATTCCAGCAAAAAGTAGTCGCGCTCCTTGCCGCCCACTTCCTGGCGCGCGATCTCGCTAAAGAGCGCGATGCCGTGGGTGGCGTGCACCACGTAGTCGCCCGGCTTAAACGGGAAGGTGATCTGCGTGATGTCAACCTTGCGGCGGCTCCGCGCGCGGTTGGCATCCATGCGGGCGTTGAGGTCGGCGATCGAGAACACGGCCAAATTGGCATCGGGCACCACCACGCCCTGCGGCAGGGCGGCATCGACGAAGGTTACGCGTCCGCGCGAGATGGTGGGCACGGCGGCACCGGCGGCAGCCTGGGCGGCACCCGCCTCGAGCGAGCGGGCGTTGAGCGCATCTGCCTTGCGCTCGCGAATGGAAGCATGGGCCTCCTGGCGGGCAGCACGGTCGGCAGAATCCGCCGCCGCCACGCGCACGCGCTCGCCAATGACGCCGGCGTTTTCGGGCGCGGCAGTCAGCGACTCCTCAAAGGTAATGCCCTCATCGCCAAAGGTGAGCTCCATCGACTCGCGCGCACCGCGGTCGGGGATGGCAAACACGCAGGCATAGTGCTTGCCCACGACCTCCTGGATGCGCGTCATAAAACGGTTGTCCGAGCCTGCGATGGCAGGCTGCTCAATCTTGAGCTCGGCCGTCACCGCACCGCCGGCACGAATGAGGCTCACGTAGTTCAGGCGCTGCTGGGCACCAAAATCGAGCTGTTGGGCGCGCACGTACAAGCCGTACAAGCGGTCAATCCCCGCCTCGCCGGCACGGGCCTCGATATCCTCGTAGGCGCGCAGGCAGTCGTCGAACAGCGAGCGCGGCTCGGACAAAACCACGAGCGCCTTGCCGCTCACGTGTGCCAGCGGGCTTACGGTCTGGCCGTACATCACCGGCAAAAAGCGGTCGAGCTCGGGCGTGACGATGCGTGCATCCACCATCTCGAGCAGCGCCGCCAGTTTGCTATCGTCCTGGCTGGCGCGATAGAGCGCCACATGCATGTTGTGGACCGCCTCGTCGGTGAGCGCCAGCTCGCGGCACGGGAAGATCTCGATACTATCCTCGTTGCCGATGGTCTGCCCCGTTGAGCTCACCATACGGCGGATGCGATCGATCTCGTCGCCAAAGAACTCAATGCGCACGGGCGCTTTCTCCTGCGCGGGAAACACCTCGACGGTGTCGCCGTGAACGCGGAACAGACCGGGCGCATCGGCGGCGCCGGCATTGGTGTAGCCCATGCCCACCAGGCGCTGCGGCACCTCGTCAAAAGGAATCTCCTCGCCCACCGCAAAAGTAGTGGACTCCCAGTAGTGGCTCTCGACCGGCGGCACGCAGCGCAGCAACGCGCGAGCCGAGGCAACCATGATGCAGTTGTCCCCGCGCACGATGCGTCCCAGGGCCTCGCATCGCTGCGCTACCACGGCGTCGTCGGGCGCCTGCTCGCGCCACGGATAATCCTTGCGCTCGGGGAAACGGCACACATGCGCCAGGCCCACGTAGGCGGCAAGGCTACGAGCGGCGCGATCGGCCGCATCCTCGCCGCTCACAATGTAGACCGTGGGACGCGGGCGGCGCGCAAACTGGGCGGCCGCCATAAGCGTGCGGCCCGACTGCGACACAGCCAGCGTCACGTCCTCGCCGGCATCGAGTCCGGCCTCGACGGTCTGCAGCGCCTCGGCAGTGTAGAGCTGCGCGGCTATACGGTGAATGAGCATGCTGTTCCTCCGGCATTGCAACGCCAAAAGCCCGCCGGGGCAAGCTCGGCGGGTCGTACGTCAAATACATTGTCTGTCATGGTAGCGCATGGAGAGGACTCCGGCTCAAGGGCAAACCCAGCCCCGCAAAAAACGCCAGACGAAGATGCGTTCCGCCCTACCCCGCTACGCGCACGCTGGGGCACAAATCTGCCAGCGGGCACTCGTCACACTTGGGTTTGCGGGCGTCGCAGATCTCGCGGCCAAAGGTGATCCACTGGTGGTTGACCGACTCCCAATACTCGTGCGGCAAAATCTTGAGCAGATCTTGCTCGGTCTTGAGCGGCTCCTTGGCATGCGTCTTGGGGCTCAGCATCAGGCGGTGTGCGATGCGGTTGACGTGTGTATCGACCGCGATGCCTTCCACGATGCCAAACCCCACGTTGAGCACGATGTTCGCCGTTTTACGCCCCACGCCCGGCAGCTTGACGAGCTCCTTCATGTCGGCCGGTACCTCGCCGCCGTAATCGGCGACAATCATCTGCGCGGCCTCCACGGCGTGCTTGGCCTTACTCTTATAAAAGCCGAGCGACTTAATGGTATTGGCCACATCGGCCACGCTCGCCCCCGCCATGGCCTCGGGCGTGGGCCACTGGGAAAACAGCTTCGGCGTCACCTTGTTGACCTGCGCGTCGGTCGTCTGCGCCGAGAGCAGTACCGCGATGAGCAGCCTAAAGGGATTCTCGTGATCCAAAAAACACTCAACCGGGCCATAGCGACGGTTGAGGCGCTCGCACACCTCAACGGCGCGCTCGCGTTTGGCGGCATTGGTCTCGCGTGGCATAACGACTCCTCGGCTCAGCGGCATAACAAACTTATGGGCACGATTGTCCCACGTATGGGGTCTTTACGCCTCCAAAAATGCGCCGGTCTGGCGGCCCCACAGGCTTGCGTACTCGCCGCCCGCCTCGACAAGCTGCGCATGCGTACCGTCCTCGACAATCTCGCCGTCCGCCAGCACCACGATGCGGTCGAGCGCCGCCACGGTGGACAGGCGATGTGCCACCACAATGGAGGTGCGGCCGCGCATCAGGTTCTCGAGCGCCTCCTGCACCAGCGCCTCGGACTCACTGTCCAAGGCAGACGTCGCCTCGTCGAGCACCAGGATCGGCGCGTCGGTCAGAATAGCGCGGGCAATGGCCACGCGCTGGCGCTGGCCGCCCGAAAGCTTAACACCACGCTCGCCCACCATGGTGTCAAAGCCACGGGGCAGGCGGTCGATAAACTCGGTCGCATTAGCTAAGCGAGCCGCCTCGCGGATCTGCTCGTCGGTGGCGTCGGGGCGGCCGTAGGCGATATTCTCGCGAATGGAGCGATGGAACAGCAGCGCCTCCTGCGGCACGTAGGCAACCTGGCGGCGGAGACTCTGCTGCGTACAGCGCGAGACGTCCTGGCCGTCCACGAGCACGCGGCCGCCCTGTACGTCGTCCAGGCGCAGCAACAGCTTGGTGAGCGTCGTCTTGCCCGAACCCGATTTGCCCACCAGGCCCACGCGCTGGCCCGCCGCAACGTGAAGCGTCAGGTCGTCGAACACGCTCTCGCCTGCCGCGGCGTCACGGTATGCAAAGCTCAGGTGCTCAAAATCAATCGCGCCCTCGCTTACTTTAAGCTCGGGAGCGTTCTCATCGTCTGCCACCAGACGCGGCTCGTCCAGCACGCGCGTCATCTCGGCCGCATCACCGAGCGCGCGGTTGATGCGCTGCATCATGGAGCTTACGTAGTTCAGACGCATGGTGAGGTTGTACGTATAGGTAAAGATCATGACGAGAGCACCGGCCGAGATGCCAAACCACGCGTTGCCGCCCGCCACGAACACACTCACCACGGCCATGGTAATGACGATGAGACCCGAGGTCGTAAAGTTGCGCTGCATCATGGCGTGCATCGAAACCGTCTCGGCATCGCGCGCGGCGCGGTCGGCGGCATCGAACAGGTCGCGCTCAAAGTCCTCGCGCCCACAGGTCTTGACGGCCAGGATATTCGTGACCGCGTCGGACAGCACGCCCGAGAGCTTGTTCTGCGCGGCGGACGTCGCGGCCGAAAGCGGCATGATGCGCTTATACATAAGCCAGACAAACGCGATGTAGACGACCATAATGCCCACCAGGATCACGGTAAACGTCGGCACCACCGGAGCGAGCGCCGCTACCGTGCAGACAACCGAGGTGATGGTGGGGATGAGCGAATACACGGTTACATCCACCAGACCCGTGTAGCCGCTCATAAAACGGCTCGTTTGGCTCACAAGCGATCCGCCAAAACGGCTGATGTGGAATGTCATGGATTGATTGGAAAGCGTGTCGAAGCACAGGCGCGCCAAGTGATAGTTGCCCGCAATCTCGAGCTTGTAGACGGTGTAGTCCTGTAGCTTGGAGAGGATCTGGCCCACTAGGTTAACGAGCACGAGCGCCAGAATGTAGGGGCCAAAGACCTCGAATACTTGATTGCCCGCCACAGAACCCGCTTGGACGCGGTCGACGATGAGGGCCATCACATAGGTGTTGGCAAACGTGAGCAAAAAGATGTAGCCCGCCGACGAGAACACCGAGAGAAAGACGATCAGCGGCTGCGTGCGCGTGACGTCCCAAAAACGCTGCAGCGTGCGACGCACGGTGGAGCGTTTGAGCGGACTGGTGTTTCTCTGAGACATGGGCTTCCTTTCGCGTCTGATAGGGCGAAACGCCATTGTTGCACACTAAAGCGCACTTCAGGCAAGCACGATGCGAAAAGCAGCGGGGCACCCGCGTTTACACCGGCGCCCCACCGTCAGATGCAGCTAGTTCTCGTCTTTTTGGTCTGCGAGCAGCTCCGCGGATGTGAGCCCTAAGATCTCGTCGGCCTCCCGCGCGTCTTCCAGCGCGTCGATATCCTTGAGCTTGCGCTCCATAACGTTGGTGCGCGTGGTGATGATGCCCTCGACCGTCTTTCCTGCGGTCTCGATCTGCTGTTGGGCGCGGCGCAGCGCCGCCTGATAGCGCGGCAGCTCGGCCTTGACGGCAGAAAGCACGCGCAGCACGTCGTCGGTGCGCTTTTGCAGCCTAAACGTCTGGTAGCTCATCTGCAGGCTGTTGAGGATGGCCGCCATGGTGCTGGGGCCGGCAACGTTGACGTGATAGTCGCGGCCCAGGGTCTCGATAAGCCCGGGACGGCTGACGACCTCGGCGTACAGCCCCTCAAACGGAACGAACAGAATGCCAAAGTTGGTGGTCGCGGGCACGCTCAGATACTTTTCGCAGATGTCCTTTGCCTCGCGCTTTACCATCGCATCGAGCGTCTTGCGCGCAGCGGCAACAGCCTCAGCGTCACCCGACTCCTGGGCGTCGAGCAGATGCTCGTATGCGTTGCCTGGGAACTTGGAGTCGATCGGCAGCAGCACGGAATCGCCCTCGTCCACCGGCAGCTTGACGGCAAATTCGACGCGCTCCGAGGCGCCGGGCTTGGTGGCGACGTTTTCCAAGTACTGGTCGGGCGTGAGGATGTCCGCCAGGATCGCGCCCAGCTGCACCTCGCCCAAAATGCCGCGCGCTTTCACATTGCCCAGCACGCGCTTGAGGTCACCCACGCCCGTGGCAATGGATTGCATGTCGCCCAAGCCCTTGTATACGGCCTCGAGCTGATCGCTCACCTGCTTAAACGATGCCGACAAGCGGTCGTTGAGCGTACGGGAGAGCTTCTCGTCCACCGTCGCGCGCATCTGATCGAGCTGCACGTTGTTGTCCTTGCGGATGGCGCCCAGCTGGGCATCGACCGTCTCGCGCACCTTGTCCAGGCGGTGCTCGATACCCTCGCGGTTGGCACCGAGTTGCTGGGCCGTCTCACGACGCAGGTCATCCATGCGGTCGCCGGCCTGCGAGAACTCGCGCGCGATGGTCAGGTAACGCTGCTGCTCTACGGCGGCGTCGGTCGTCTGCTGCTGCGCGATGGCATTTGCCGTGCGGCGAGTTTCGGCCAACGCGACGTTGAGGGTGTCGAGCGCGTTGTTGGCCTGCTCGAGCGCAGCCAGCATCTCTGCCCCGCTATCACCGCGCTCCCGCAGCTCGGCGCGAAGGCCCTTGAGCTGCAGGGCACAAGCCACAGCAACCCCCACCGCCACCAAGGCGATCACAACAAGCACGATATCAATAGCAGACATAGTCTCCGCCCAACAAACTCAATCGGTCATCAATCAAAACCGCGATCAATCTTACCCCGCCACACGCACGGATCACCCACTGCCTTGCAGACAAATTTCTCTTAGAGCCGCGGACGCTAAAACGCTAGCTCTCCCAGCCGGTGCGGATGGTTGTTATGACGTCGCCTAGGCGCTGGCCCAGGGCCGCTAGATGTTGGAGCACCTCGTTGGGCGATGCGCCGTTGAGGATGCACGTGAGGGCATACGACGCCAGAAAGATGACCGCAAGCCCCAGCGGGATGAGCACGATCATCGCCAATGTGCGCAGGCGCTGGCCCACGCGGCGACGACGCGCACGACGCTTGTCGAACGCGAGCTCCTGCGCATATGAATCTTGCTGTACGGAATAGGCCTCTGGTGCCGATTCGCCCGCAGGCGAAACCACAGGCGTGGCATTTTGCGCAGGGGGCTGGGCTGCCGCCCCCTGCATTTGCATCTCCATGAGTCGTTGCTGCTGACGCAGCATGCGCTCAGCTTGTTGCTGCGGAGTCTCAAGAAACAGATCCATGCTGGCCTCCAAAATCGGAGCATTCGACGCTTACGACCAGCATCCCGCACCGCCATGACCGCGACAACGCAATCGCCGGCAATAGCCACAAAGTTTCTTTTGCTCAAAAGCTGTCGAAAAGCTCAACAACTCCCCTACCAGCACTTTCTCTGAGCTTTTTTCGTCAGCAATCTTTTGGCCTTCCACCCTTACGCCAACTGACCAAAATCTAACCAAAAGCTTGACGGAAATTGTGAAGACAGGGACCCCACACAAAAAGTGCCGCCCCAAAGGGGCGGCACACAAACTTATTATCAGCTTTTCTGTAACGAGCATGCGACGAC
>DBGAPG010000186.1:0-11573 GCA_048438765.1 Collinsella sp. | reverse complement strand
CAGCTGGGCAACCTTCTGCACAGCATAGATAGCAACATTGCCGGAACCGTGAACAACAACGTTCTTGCCCTCGAAGGAGTCACCGTTGCTCTTAAGGTACTCGTCAACAAAGTACACCAGGCCGTAGCCGGTGGCCTCGGTACGAGCGAGCGAGCCGCCAAAGCTCAGGCCTTTGCCCGTAAGGACGCCGGTCCACTCGTTGCGCAGGCGCTTGTACTGACCAAACAGGTAAGCGACCTCGCGGCCACCAACGCCCAGGTCACCGGCGGGAACGTCGGTGTTGGGACCGATATGGCGATACAGCTCGGTCATGAAGGACTGGCAGAAATGCATGATCTCGTTGTTGGACTTGCCCTTGGGGTCGAAGTCGGAACCGCCCTTGCCGCCGCCCATGGGAAGGGTGGTCAGGCTGTTCTTGAGGATCTGCTCCAGACCCAGGAACTTGAGCATACCCAGGGTGACCGTCGGGTTAAAGCGCAGACCGCCCTTGTAGGGTCCAATGGCAGAGTTGAACTCGACGCGGTAGCCGCGGTTGACCTGGACCTTGCCCTGGTCGTCGACCCAGGGGACACGGAACATAACGATGCGCTCGGGCTCGACGAGGCGCTCCAGCAGGGCGGCCTCCTCGTACTCGGGGTGGGCGTCGAGCGCCGGCTGGATGGTACCGAGGATCTCGGTCGCGGCCTGGATGAACTCAGGCTGCTCGGGATAGCGGGCCTTGAGCTCGTCGAGAACTTTCTGCGTGTAGCTCATGCTTCCTCCAATGATGGGAAACGAAAAGTGTCGGTCGCGGCACCCTGTGCGCCGCGAACTTTATCGTGTATGGATAATATCGCACTGTTGCGGGAAAGTTTCGCATAAGCAGACGAGCAGATGTTTCGTTTTGATTACGATGCAGGTAGAGGCGTTTTTGAGTGCCTGACGTGCAAAACCCGTGTTTCAAACCTGTTTCGTCCACGTGTTCCAAACCACCACATTGGGGACAGGCACCTTTGTGGTGGTGTTGACGGCTAGAGGACGAGCTGATGGTAGTCGGCGGGGGTTATGCGGCCTTCGGTGGCAGCGCGGAAGGCGGCGAGGGCATCGCCCGAGAACGGCATGGTCCAGCACAGGCCGCAACCTGCGGTGATGGAACCGGGCAGCGGCATGATGCGCCCGGGCACACCGGCGGCAAGACACAGCTGCTCGCATTCCATCACATCGAAGGTGCTGTCGAACGAAACGATGATCTTGCGTTCATGGTCGAGAGCATCACCGGACGGGCCTTCGCGGTGTGCATCGCGATACGCCGCGGCGGCCGCTTCCTCTTCCGCAGTATGTCCACAGCCACCGCAACCGCAGGTACAGGGTTCGGACCCGTCGCAAGTGCAAGGTTCTCCCGTGTCGGGACAAATATCGTGAGACATGGCAACTCCAATCGTCTAGGCGAGTAACTCGGCCGCCGCAAACTCCTCGGGCGTATTGACGTTCTCGAAGCAGAGCGTCGAGCCCGCGGCCTTAACGATCTGCGGCTCATCCATATAACCGGCCTGAACGCGATTGATCAGACAGCGAATGCGCTGTCGGTCGCAGGAGAGCAGCTCTTGGGCAACCGGCGCACACGCGTCACGGCGCCAGACGGCGCAAAGCGGCTCAATCCCCCGCTCCTCGCGCGGCACGCACACATCGAGCGCCTCGGCCTCAGCACGATCGGCAAGCGCGCCGATGAGTTCCGGCGAGACAAACGGCATATCGCAGGCGACGATCGCCACGAGAGGCAGCCGAGCCGCAGCCAGCGAGCTCGCGATGCCGCGCATGGCGCCTGCCGACCCTTCAAGGTCCGCTACCACGCGTGGTACAAGACCGCCAAACGCGCGCTCCTCAAGATAGGCAAGCTCGCTGGGACGCGAGGTCGTCACGACCAATTCGCCGGCAACTTGCGCCAGCCGACCCAGTACGCGTTCGATGAGCGGCTCGCCGCAAAACAACATCCGCGCCTTATCGCAACCCATGCGCGAGGACAGCCCACCCGCTTGGACGACACAAGAAAGATCGGCACGTCTTACGGTAGTCATACGGCAAAACACCTCCATCGGCGCGTTCTAAACCCAGCGCACGGGGCAAATACCGTAGGCGACAAGGCAGACGACACGGCGGACCCGCACAAAAACAAAACAGCGCCCTTGCGGCACGCAGCAAGACCGCGAGCACAAAAGCGCTGGTAGCGTATGGCGGGAACGTATGTGAATCGAACACATCCAAGACGTTTTGCACGCCTCGCAACGGTTTTGAGGACCGCGGAGCCCACCGGAGCCCATCCGTTCCCAAGTGCGGCGGTATTTTACCAAACCGAGCAGCCAATCTAGCGCAGGGAGCGCAGGCCGCCGGCGTCCTTGTCGAGCACCGTAAAGCGCACGGCATCCAGGTGCTCCAAGATGCTGATGGCACGTTTGCGCGACACACCCAGGGCCTCGCGCAGCACGCTCGTGGTGGCAGCACCGCCGGCTGCCTCAATGGCGGCGGCAACAAGCTCGCGCGCATGGGCCTCGGCGGCAGCGGACAGGGCAACGTCGCGCTCGACCTTAACGATCGAGCGATTGAGCGAAAGCTCGCGCAGGGCACGCGTCATGGTGTCGCGATCGAGCTGCAACTGCTCGCCCACCTCGGGCAATATCGGCGCATCGAGGCCGGCTTCGTCCAGCAAGGCAACGATACGTTCGCAGGCCTCGCGCACCACACGCGCCGCGGCGGCAGCGGAGTGCGGGTCGAATACCTCGGCACCCTCGGCGGCACACACGCCACGCGAGCAGCCCTCGGAAATCAGGGCCGCGGCAACTGTATCGTCAGCGGTAGGCCAAGCAGCATGGGCAACGGCGCCGGGCGTAAAGCCCGTCTCCTTGGGGGCAGCCGCGTGCATGGCTGACAGGGTCGCCGCTAGCGCACCCATCGCGGCGTCGAGCGCGGAAGAATCTGCATACAGCGAGCCATCCGAGCCAGCAAGCGCGCAAGCAGCGCCCTGCGCCACCAACCCGCGCAGTTCGGCATCGACCTCGCCGACACCAAGATCCAAAGCGTCGGCAACATCAACCGCCGTAACTGGCAGCATCTGCAGCGCCAGCCAAGCGCCCACACCGCCCGCGGTATCGCCGGACTCAAGCGCCGCAAACAGTGCGCGCTCGCCGGCAGAAAGCTCGCGCGAGCGACGGCAGCGCGAAAGCAGCACGCGCCCGCCGCCAATAAGCATAACGGGCGAATACGACAGCACCACGGCATGGTCTCCGGCACACAGCGGCAGCGGGTCCTCCAGGCGCACCTGCACGGTACGGGTCTCGCCCACCGCCATGGGGGCCTCGCCCTCCAAAAGCATGATGCGGCCGACGACCTCGGCCGTGCCGGCCATCACATGCACACGCGCGCCCGACTCGAGCACGCGCGGCTTGGTGCCCTCGCGGCCCAGGTAGGTGAACGTCATCATAAAGCGCAACGTCTGGCCAAAACGGTCCGCCACGCCCAGCATCTCGCCACGGTCAAGCGCCGCGACACCGTCACCAACTAGGTTGAGCGCCACACGCTGACCAGGCAGCGCGCGCGGCGTATCGCCATGCACCTGAATCCCGCGCACGCGACAGACCGTACGCGACGGCAAAGCCATTAGCTCGTCGCCCACCGCAACCGGCGCATCGTGCAGCGTTCCCGTTACGACAGTGCCGACGCCCTTAATCGTAAAGCAGCGGTCAATCGGCAGGCGCGGCGCGGCATCGGTGCGCTCGGCACGGTCGCGGCAGGCATCCCAGCAGGCACTTACCTGCTCGTCGAGCACCGCAAGCAGCCCGTCGATCCCCTCGCCCGTCTTAGACGACACGGGCACAATCGGCGCGCCCGCAAACACGGTACCCGACAAAAAGTCATCGACATCGAGCTCGGCAAGCTCGGTCATCTCGGCATCGGCAAGGTCGCACATCGTCAGCGCGACCACCATATGCGTGACGCCCAGCAGCTCCAGCACATGCACGTGCTCGCGGGTCTGCGGCATCACGCCCTCGACGGCAGAGACCCCCAACACGGCAACATCAATGCCCGTGGCACCCTGCACCATGGCGCGCAGGTAATGCGCGTGGCCCGGCACGTCGACCAGGCCGACGATCTTGCCGCTCGGCAGCGCCAGCTCGCCAAAGCCCAGCTCCACGGTCATACCGCGACGGCGCTCAACCTCCAGACGGTCGGGATTCTTGCCGGTCAGCGCCTCGATCAGTGCGGACTTACCGTGGTCAACGTGACCCGCCGTGCCAACGATAACGGGGCACTCCACCAGCGTTTGAACCTCACTCATCGAGCAACCGCCTTCTTAACGCACGCGACGAGCGTCGACGCCGCCGTCTCGATATCGCGGTCGCCCACAAGCGTACGGACGTCAAACAAAATGCGATCGTGCGAGGTTCGCGTGACGACCGGCGTGTCGAAGTCCTGGACAAGCGAGCGCTTGAGCGCGTCGACCGTCAGGCGCTCGTCAACAAGACGCACGGCAACGCACATCGTGGGCAGCTCCACGGTAGGCAGCGAGCCGCCACCGGGGGTCGACGATTCCTCGACAATCTCCAACTCAACGGCACACGGGCAACCTGCCTTATCGAGCCCGGCGACCATACGATCACGCAGCTTACGGGCACGTCGCTCCAAATGAGCCTGCGGCAGCGTAAGCATGCTGAGCACCGGAATATCGCGATGGGCAACATCGGCGCCATCCATGTAGATACGCAGCGTGGCCTCGAGCGCCGACAGAGCCAGTTTGCCCGGACGCAGAGCGCGCATGAGCGGATGTGCGCCGCAGGCCTGGACCAGATCGCGACGGCCCATGATAATGCCCGCCTGTGCTGCACCGAGCAGTTTATCGCCCGAGCACGACACCAGATCGAGCCCTGCCGCGACCGAAGCCGGCGTGGGTTCCTCACCGCCGCGCACCAGGATGTCATCGGGCAAAAGCGCGCCCGAACCCTGGTCCTCGTAGAACAGCAGACCATGCTTGTGGGCCAGGGCGGCAAGCTCCCGAGAGCCCACTTCCTCGTGAAAGCCCTCGATGCGATAGTTGGAAGGATGGACCTTGAGGATCATGGCCGTATCGGGCGTGATGGCGCGCTCGTAGTCGCCCAGATGCGTGCGGTTGGTGGCGCCGACCTCGACGAGTTTGGCGCCCGAGGCCGCCATGACGTCGGGAATACGGAAGCTGCCACCGATCTCGACGAGCTCACCGCGGCTGACGATAACCTCTTTGCCCGCGGCATGGGTGGCAAGCACTAGCAGCACCGCGGCCGCGTTATTGTTGACGACCAGCGCGTCCTCGGCACCGGTAAGTGAGCGGATGAGCTGCGCGGCATGCTCCTTGCGCGACCCGCGCGAGCAGGTGTCCACGCTGTACTCGAGCGTGCTGTAGCCGCGCGCGACCTCGGCCACGGCCTTGGCGGCCGACTCCGCGAGCGGGGCTCGACCAAGGTTGGTATGGATAACCACACCCGTGGCGTTGACGGCGGGACGCAGGCTCGGCAGCGCGGAGCGATGCGCACGCCACTCAATGGCCGAGGCCAGTTCGCGCTTGGAACGCGGAGCGGCGCCGGCACGAATCGCGGCGCGCTCCTCATCGAGCTCGGCCGTGACGGCGGCATGCACCACCGCGTCGCAGGTCTCCCCCGCCGCCTTCACAACCGGCCACTCTGCGAGCAGCTCGTTGACGGAAGGAATAGCGCGAAGGCGGGCGCGTACCTCATCGGACATGTTCTGGCTATCGCTCATGTGCGGCCTTTCAAAAGAAACGTGGATCAGTCGAATACATCAGCTGAGTCAATTACTCGTTATTATCCTCGCGCGCCGCGATCTTTTCCACGCGAACGGCGTTTTCCTGGGTGAGCGCAGCACCCGTCAACGGGTCCCAGCGCAGCGGCGTATGGTCGAGCGGGCCCACGCCCAAGGCTTGAGCGCCACCGGCATCGGCGCCAAACGAACGCCCGCCGGGGGCGGCCGACGTAAAGATACACGCCGGATGCAGATACGGCGTCGTCTCCACGCGCACGCGGTCGCGGCCCATATCACTCACGAGTTCGACGATCTCGCCGTCGGCGATGCCCATGAGCACTGCAGCATCGGCATTCATCTGCACGGCATCCAGGTCCGATCCAGCCTCGGCGGCACCTTGGGCCGCAAGCCTGCGCGAGGTGTGCGACTCAAAGGGACGGTTACCGCTAATGAGGCGAAACATCCCCGGGCCGGGCTCCACCATGGGAGCAATCCAGTTGGGCACACGACCCATGCCGGCTCGTTCCCATACGTCGCTTGCCAGCGCAATTTTGCCGCCATCAAATGGAATCACCGGCTCGCCCGTACGCGACGGCAACGCGACACCCGTGTCGGCCCAGCCGCGCTCCTTGAGCTCGTCCAGATCTATCCCAAAAGGCGCCACCTGGGCAGCCGCCAGGTCGTCAGACGTAAACTGGAAGTACTCGCCCACGCCACACGCCTGCGCCAGACCGGCAAAAATCTCCCGACCGGAACGCGTGTCGTCATGTAACACGGGCAGCACGGCGTTGCGGTAGAACACGCGCGAATCATTGGCGCCCACGACTGTGCCCACACCGCGGTCGGCCTCCAGATACGTCACGTCGGGCAGCACGAAGTCAGAAGCGCGCGCTGTCTCGGACCAGCGAATATCAATCGTCACGAGCAGGTCAAGCTGCTGCAAAATACCCAACCAAGCCTGCGCATAGCCATAGCCCGCACCGGGGTTACTGGCATAGACGATGAGTCCACGCAAATCGCCAGCAAGAATCGACTGACCGATGGTCGTGCACAGGCCGCGCACCGGATCGACCAGTGGATAGCGCTCGGACCCCAACTTGGGCTCACGTGGCATCGACGGCGTCGCGAAACGCGCAGGGTCCAAATCGCCCAAAGCAAGCGGCGTGGGCGGGTTGAGGGCACCGCCCGCGTGTCCGATGCAGCCCAGCAGCACATCGACCAAGCAAATAGCGCGCGCGGTCTGGGTGCTATTGGCATACGCGATACCGATGCCGCCATGAAAGCCCGCGTCCACCACCGCAGCAGGCGCCGCGGCAGCGAGATCGCGCGCCGTGGCGACAATCTCTGCGGCCGGCACGTCGCACATCGATTCGGCCCACTCGGGTGTCCAAGCACTGGCCGCCTGCGCCAGCTCGTCAAAGCCTGTGGCGTAGCGGTCCACGAACTCGTGATCGTACAGGCCCTCGGCAATCAACACGTGGACAATACCCAACAGCAGCGCCAAGTCGCAGCCCGGGCGCACGCGCAACCAGCGGTCGGCAAGCGCCGCAGAGCCACTGCGCCGCGGGTCGACCACGATGATCTTCGCCCCACGCCGGCGCGCATCGTTGAGCGCATCAACAGCCCCCATCGTCGACGAATCGACAATGGAACGCCCGAGGTACATGATGCAATCGGTGTGCGCCAAGTCGGAGGCAGGACTATAGCCCAAGCTATGTTCCCAGCCGGTGAGACGGCTCACCTCGCAGGCGCCGTCGGCACCGTACACGTTGGGCGAGCCCAGCGCATGCATAAAGCGATACGCCCAGTAGCGGTCGAACGAGGGCACGCCGAGTGTCATGCCCAGCGCACGAGACCCGCGCTCGTCAACAATCCCCAAAAGACGCTCGGCAATCTGCGCGAACGCCTCGTCCCAGGAAATCGCATCGAACCCCGAGCCATCAGCTCGGCGACGCATGGGGTGCAAAATCCGGTCGCGCTCATCAAACGGCATTGCCAGGCGATGCCGTCCGCGGGCGCACAGGGCACGCGCCGCGCACGGATGCCCCGGCACCGGCAGCTCGGCCACCACGCGACCGTCCTCAACGCGTGCCGCAAAGGCGCAATCGGCATAGCATCCCCCGCATGTGGTCACCACGGCGCGACCGTCACGCTTCACAGCAGATGCCATCTCGATTACCCCTTTCATCAGCCAAACACAACAGGCCAAAAGCCCGGCAACGAGCCCCCAGACCCAAAAAGCCTCCCGCACGGCAACGCCCCGCGGGAGGCCCAACGTCAAACAGACGGTACCTTACGCCTCGGACTTCTTGGCGTAGATAAACCAGTAGCCGAGCGCGACCAGAACCGCGCCGCCCACGATGTTGCCCAGCGTGGCGGCGGACAGGTTAAACGCAATACCCGCGGCGTTGAGCGCATCGGCGCCGGCGACGTCGGCACCGTAGCCGCATGCATGCATCACGGCGCCCATGGGCAAAAAGTACATGTTGGCAACGCAGTGCTCAAAACCGCAGGCCACAAAGGCGGCGATGGGCAGCAGAATGCCCACGACCTTATCGACCACGGTCTTGCCGGCGGTACCGATCCACACGGCCAGGCACACAAAGATGTTGCACAGGATGCCGCGGAAGAAGATCGTCACCCAGTCGATCGTCACCTTGCCGGCGGCGACGCTCACCATGGAATTGGCGACCGCCTCGCCGTTGAGCTTATAGATGCCGGCCATGTACACCAAAAAGACGATGAACAGAGCACCGACAAAATTGCCGACCCACACGACGACCCAGGCCTTGAGCATCTGGGCCAGAGTGATCTTTTTGCTCTTGAGCGCGCAGACCATAAGAGAATTGCCGGTAAACAGCTCGGCGCCGCACACCAGCACCAGCACCAGGCCCAGGCAAAAGCACAAACCGCCCACGACGCGCTGGGCACCCCAGCCCAACGTGCTATCACTCAAGAACACGGTAAAGAACAGGCCGCCGAAGGCAATGAACGCGCCGGCGAACATTGCCAACGGAAAGGCCTTTGCGACCGGCAGGTTGGCCTTGGTCACGCCGGCGGCCTCGGTCTTGGCCTCGATCGCGGCGGGTGCCAGGCAATCGGGAGCGGGATATTCTGCCTTGGAATCTGCCATGTCAATCACTTCTTTTCTAATCAGCAGGGACAAGCGCTCCTATTGCTCTTGCCCCAGGCGGACAAAGTGGGAAAAGTCGTTGGCGGCCACGGCGTCGTACACGGCGTCGACGGCCTCAAAGACCTCCGGGGACATGGGGTTGTAGAACTCAGTGTCGCCCGGCTGAATCCCAACGAAGACGATATCATCACACGATTGTTCGATTTCCTCGATCAGAATCGACAAAGGAAGCGAATGCGTGGTGAACATCGACTTGCGGGCCACGTCGCGTTTGTCGAGCAGGCGGATGGCACCGACGGGCAGCGCCATGTCGGCAGCATCGACCAAGACCAGGCGAGGCGGACGCTCGCGCTTGACCTCGATGATGTCATCCTCGGGCGTCTGACCGCCATCGATGGTGTACCAGCCGGCAAGCGGCGCGTCCTCCATCTTTTTGGAGAGCACGGGGCCGGCGGCATCGTCGGCACGCAGCACGCTTCCCGCCGTGAGCACGATACCCGCAAACGGGGCGCCGTTCACGCGGCCATCCACAACGCGACCCATTACTGCAACCTCCCCGTCAGATACACGCCCGACACATCGCGCACGCGCTCCACCAGATCGCGGAACTTCATTAAGAACGCGACCTGCTGGGCATGCAGGCCAAAGTCGTCATCGAACACCGAGATGCCGGCCTTGGCAGAACCGCGAAAACCGCGCTCGTCGAGCAGCGCATCGCAGGCCTCGAGCAGCGACGGCACCGCCGCCTTGTCGAGCTGGCACTCACCAAAGGAGCGGATGGCCTCGAACTTGGTTTTGGCCTCCCCCTCCGGCAGCGCGTCGACGAGGGAATAGAACACGTTCACCGGCACCGACAGGCGCGGCTCAAAGCAGTCGAGCACGCCGGTGTGGTGGCCCACGGCGAGCGTGTAGTACAGCACGTCGCAGGCCTCCTGGGGAACGTCTTCCTCGGTCTCCACAAACTTACGCGTGAGCTCATAGAAGACCACCTGGTCGGGCGCATGGCCCAGGCAGGGGTCGGCGACGCCCTCGGCGGCCTCGTCGCTTGCGCGCGAGGCATCGCCAAAAGAGCCGCCGAGCATGCCGGGGCCCGCAAAGTAACCAGAGCGGTCCGTGAGCTCCATCTAGCGACCTCCGGCCAGCACCAGATCCTGCAGCGCCGAGTACACCTCGACGCGGCGCGGATCGTCCTGCTTATCGATGAGCAGCGCCATGGCACCGCGGATATCGCCCTTGGGCGCGCCCTCGAGCGTATCCATAAACTCGTTGGCCAGGTCGCGGCCGTAACGGTAGCCGCTCATGGCGCGAGCCTCGCGCTCGATGGCAACGCGCAGCTTGTACGGCACGCCGGGGTGCAGGATATCGGCCTGCTCGCCGGCGGCCTCCACCGTGGTCTCGGCATGGAGCTTTTGGTCCAGCAGACCGAGCGCCATGGCAAAGCCGTAGACGGTCTGCGCGGGGCTGGGCGGGCAGCCGGGGATGTAGACATCGACCGGCAGAATCTTGTCCGTGCCGCCCCAGACGCAGTAGTTGTCGTAGAAGATGCCGCCGGTGCAGCCGCACGCGCCATAGGACACCACGATCTTGGGATCGGGTGCGGCCTCAAAGGCGCGCAGGGCCGGCATGCGCATGGCACGCGTCACGGCACCGGTGTACAGCAGCACATCGGCGTGACGGGGCGAGGGCACGACCTTGATGCCAAAGCGCTCGACGTCGAAGACGGGCGTGATGGAACCGAAGATCTCGATCTCGCAGCCGTTGCAGCCGCCGCAGTCAACACGGTAGACGTACACCGAGCGCTTGATCTTCTTAAGAAGGGTCGCCTTGGCCTTCTCGATGCTCTCGTCGAGCTCGATCTTGGTCGGGCGGTACTGGAGCCGCTCGGGCAAAAGCGTGGGTTCGGCCATGGTTACTCCTCCTTCGTTTCAAAATCCATGATGATGCCCTCGACCGGCGCCGGACCGGCGGGAATCTCGGGCGCATCGGGGTTGAGCTCGCGGTCGATATACTCCGGGTTCAAGCCGTGCCCGCCCAGATACTCCATGCCGGGGCCCTGGGGCTCACCGGACGCAAGCGTCTCGTTGGCAGCCATACCGGCAGCGTTGCCGGTCTTTACGGCCGAGGCGGCGCGCAGGGCGTCGAGCTCGCGCTTGCACTCCTGGCACATACCGACGGTACGGGCGGCCTGCTCGGCCTCCATGCCGCCGGCCTTTTGCAGCAGGCGCTTGGCGTAGTCGATCTCCTTGTGCGGGGCAAACGGCTTGTCGCAACGCGAGCAGTGCTCGAGCGTGTAGACGCTCTTGCTGGTGAGGTCGTCCTTGCTCATGACGGCCAGCTCAAACTCCTCGGTGAGCTTGATGGCCTCCATGGGGCAGGCCTCCTCGCAGCGGCCGCAAAAGATGCAGCGACCGTAGTCGATCGACCAGGTGATGGTATCGGCCGCAAGGTCGGTGTCCATGCGAATGGCATCGGCCGGGCACGCCACGCCGCAGGCACCGCAGGCGATGCAGAGCTCGGCATTGTGCTCGGGCTTGCCGCGCATGTCCTTGTTGGTGGGAAACGGCGCAAACGGGTACTTGACCGTCGCGTCGCCGGCCTTGGCGTTAACCTTCCAAAGCTTCAGCATATTAGAGCGCCTCCTCATCGAGCGGAGCGGCCATGGTGCCCTCGCCCGCAA
>DBGAPG010000185.1:0-4267 GCA_048438765.1 Collinsella sp. | reverse complement strand
CTGCACGTACATGCATATCAACAAGGAGCTCCAATACATGGATCAATCCCTCTTCAAATACGACATCGTGGCCGAGGATCCCAAGACGCACGCACGCGCGGGCGTCTTGCACACGCCGCACGGCGATATCGAGACGCCGATCTTTATGCCCGTGGGCACCAAGGCAAACGTCAAGGGCATCCCCACCGAGACCGTTAAGCAGCTCGGTGCGCAGATCGTGCTCGCCAACACCTACCACCTGTCCATGCGTCCCGGCGAGGACACCATCGCCGAGCTGGGCGGACTGCACAAGTTTATGAACTGGCATGGCCCCATCCTCACCGACTCGGGCGGCTTCCAGGTGTTTAGCCACAACGACGCCGTCAAGCTCACCGACGAGGGCGTGCGCTTTATCGTCAACGATTACGACGGCCGCCACGTGTTCTGGACGCCCGAGGACAACATGGAAATCGCCATGAAGCTCGGCTCCGACATCTGCATGCAGCTCGATCAGTGCCCCGGCTATCCTGCCACGCGCGCCTACGTCGAGCGCGCCGTGGAGCTGTCAAGCATGTGGGCCGAGCGCTGCTACAAGGCTCACACCCGCGATGACCAGGCACTCTTTGGCATCGTCCAGGGCGGCATGCATCTGGACCTGCGCCTTCGATCGCTGCGCCACCTGGAGGAGTGCGGCGACTTCCCCGGCTACGGCATCGGCGGCTACTCGGTGGGTGAGGACCACGAGACCATGTTCGAGACTCTGGCGCCGCTGGTTTCCGAGTACATGCCTAAGCACAAGCCGCGCTACCTCATGGGCGTCGGCAACCCTACCACGCTCGTGCGCGGCGTTGGCGTGGGCATCGACATGTTCGACTGCGTGCTGCCGACGCGCACCGGCCGCATGGGTACGGCGTTCTCCAGTGAGGGTCGCCTTAACTTCCGCAACGCGCGCTTTGCGCACGACGACGGCCCCATCGACCCCACCTGCACCTGCCCGGTGTGCACGGGCGGCTACAGCCGCGCGCTCATCCGTCACATGGTCACGCAGAAGGAGATGCTCGGCGGTATTCTGCTGTCGATGCACAACATCTACTACCTGCTCAACCTTATGCAGCGTGCCCGCCAGGCCATTATCGAGGGCCGTTACGGTGCGTTCGTGAGCGACTGGATGAACAGTCCTGCGGCGGTGGACTACTAAGAGCGGCGCGGGCGCTTGCGGAGCGTGGGCAACGGCAAGGGGCGAGCGCCGGCCGGTCATCACGTTCGCTAACACCGTCTGCGCGACCGCTGACCGATAGCTTGCAAGCACTTGATGCATCGTGGGTACCATACCGAATAGTTGATGTTCGGGCGGGTGTTTGGCGCATGGCGTCGACCCCGCCCGTTTTTCTTTTTCTCGATAGGAGTACCCATGATTAAGAACGAGAATGTCGAGGGCGAGCCTGCCTACGACGAGACGTACCGCCGCGGCCCCGTGGTTATGCGCGGCCCCATGATTCCTAAGGACAACACCTACGCCAACCTGCTGGCGCCCGAGGAGTCGACCGACTGGCTGCATGCTGATCCGTGGCGCGTGCTGCGCATCCAGGCCGAGTTTGTCGATGGCTTTGGCGCACTTGCCGAGCTCGGGCCCGCTGTGACCATCTTCGGTAGCGCTCGCACGCCCAAGACCGATCCGCTCTACAAGGCGGCGCGCACGGTCGGCCGCAAGATCGCCCAGCGCGGCGTGGCGGTTATCACCGGCGGCGGCCCTGGCATCATGGAAGCGGCCAACAGGGGAGCGGCGAGTGTCAACGGCAAGTCGGTCGGCTTGGGTATCGAGCTTCCGCACGAGCACGGGCTCAACAAATACGTGAACCTCGGCATGGACTTCCGTTACTTCTTTGTGCGCAAGACCATGTTCGTCAAATACAGTTCGGGCGCCATCGTGTTTCCCGGAGGTTTTGGCACGCTCGACGAGATGTTCGAGGTGCTCACGCTGGTGCAGACGCACAAGGTCAAGCGCATGCCGCTCGTGCTGGTAGGCAGCGAGTACTGGCAGGGCCTGTTCGACTGGCTCAACGGCCCGGTGATGGATGCCGGTATGATCAGCCCGCTCGATCCCGAGCTCGTACACATCACCGACGACCTCAACGAAGCCGTCGACATTGCCCTGAGTGGGCTGATGTAGGGCGAGCGTGTCTGTCGTTGTAGTAATGAGAAGGGCATATTGATGCTATTTAACATCAGACTGCCATCTAAAATGGGTATACTGATGCAAAAGACGAGGGCGAGGAGGTCGCGTATGTCTACTGCAACGGTTAAGCCTACGACGGTTCGCATCGAAGAGGGGCTCAAGGAACAGGCGACTGAGTTTTTGGATACGGTTGGTCTGAGTCTCAATTCGTATCTCAACCTTGCTGTTCGGCAGCTGGTAAATCAGCAGAAGATTCCGTTTGAGATTGTGGGTCGGCCCGAAGTTCCCAACGAGGCGACGAGGCGCGCCATGGTGATCGCCGAGGCGCATGAGTTGGGGATTTTGCCGGACGACAGCCCGTCATTCAATAACGCTGATGAGCTTATATCGTTCCTCGATGAGGACTAGCGATGTTTGAGATTAAAGTCGAGGCTCAGTTTAAGGCGGATTACAAACGGACGATGCGCATCCATCCGCAGCTAAAAACCGAGTTTAAGGCGGCAGTCGCAGAGCTTGCAGCTCGCGGCTCGCTTCCCGCGGAATATGGCGCCCATGAGCTTTCAAACCCGGGCGGAAACTATAACGGCCACATCGATTTCCACCTATCCGATGGCTTGGTCGATGTGGTCGTTCTCTACTTGCCGCATAAGACTAATCCTGTGATCCGGCTGGTCAGAATGGGCTCGCATGAGGAGCTGTTCCAGGGTCCGCTGGGCTGATCGCCGATTTCTAAGTTGCGGTGGAATAGGGATTGATTTGCGGCTGATAAGCCAAAAACAGTCCCTATTTCACCGCAACTGATGTGGGCGTCCCTAGCGAGTTGGCTGGTAGCGGGGGCAGTAGCTGATGGCGATGGCGTCGACGCCTACGTGGGTTGCGATGGTGCAGCCGATGGGGCCGGTGCCGGCGTCTACGTAGTCCTGGCCTGCGAGCGCTTGGTTGACGAGCTCCTGCTCCTCGGCGGCGCCGGTTGTGAGCACGCGCACGCTTGAACCCGGGTGTTCTGCCAAAAATGCGAGGCAAACGGCCATGGTGTTGGCGACGATGCGCTTGGCGCCGCGGCCCTTTTTGATGGCCTTGATCTCGCCCGATTTCCACTCCGGCGAAACGGCCAGGCGGATGTTGAGCATCTGCGTCAGCTGGCCAGCGAGCTTGGGCGCGCGGCCGTTCTTGACCAGGTTCTCGAGCGTTCGGGGAATCAGCAGCAGGTGGGCGTCGGGCAGCGTCGCGCGGATCTGCGCCTCGGTCTCGTCCAGGCTGCGGCCGTCCTCGCGCATGGCGAGCGCGTACTCCACCAGCAGGCCCTCGGCGCCCGAGCCGGTGCGCGAATCGATGCAGCGCACGTCGAGCTCGTGGGTATCGGCAACCTGGCACGCGTTGGCGTAGCAGGCAGACCACTCACTGCACAGCGAGATAAAGATGGCGCTGTCGTGGCCGTCGGCGCGCACGCAATCGAAGAGCTCCTTGAACTCACCGGCGCTCGGCTGCGAGGTGTGCGGTAGCTGCTCGGAGCCTGCCATGCGGGCGACGTACTCCTCGGCGGTGATCTGCACCTGGTCGAGCAGGTCCTCGCCTTCGATAATCACATGCAGCGGAATGACGTAAATGCCAAGCTCTTGAGCGCGGGCGGGGGAGATGTCCGACGTGGAGTCGGTTATGATGGCAAAAGACATAATTGCACCTTTCGCTGGGGCGCTTGCGCGCCGCCTTCTGAGAGCAAAGTGCGACAAGTATAGTTGAGTTGCTCCACATTGCTAGGTTAAATTGTTGAATAGTCAACAGTTTGAAGTGTAAGTGTGGAAATCACCAACTGGGGAAGAGGGATGCCGATGGAGGCGCTGGAGATATGCAGACGGCCGATTGTGCTGTTCGATTTTGACGGCACGGTGGCAGATACGGGCCGGGCGGTGATGACCTCGACGCGCAAGACGCTTGCTGCGCGCGGGTTTTCGGAAGCGCAGATGGGTGACCTGCGCCGTATGATCGGGCCTCCCCTGTGGAAGAGCTTCCACGACTTTTACGGCTTTTCCCGCGAGGAGTCGCTTGTGGTGGCCGACGAGTACCGCGCCTTTTTTGATGAGCTGGGACCGGAAGAGTACCCCGTGTTCGATG
>DBGAPG010000184.1:0-11626 GCA_048438765.1 Collinsella sp. | reverse complement strand
AGCCAGCAGCAACCCCAGATCAACATAGCCGCGCGTGAGCACGATATCGTGGAAGTCAAAGCGTGTGATATCGAAGAACTCTTCGATGAGTGCATCGAGCCGGTGCGCCTTGTCGAGAGCCACGCCCGTAAAGTGCGCACGTTGCTCAACCGGCAGCTCAGGAGCCTCTTGCAGCAGCGAAAGATAGCCCACCACACTGGCAAGCGGGGTGCGTAGGTCATGTGCCAAGTACGTGACCAGATCGTCCTTGCGATGCGACTCGTCACGCAAGGCCTGTTGCACCTTGCGCTCACGGTCACGCACGCGGTTAAGGGCGCCCTCGACCTCCAAGAAGTCGCCGTCGATGTTGTCCCAGGTGTCGGGGTGATCGATCAGGCGATCTTGAATACGAGCGGCCAGCACACAATCGGCATGCTGCTCGCCCTGTTCGTAGCCCTGGTAGTACAGGGCGCGGCCACACAAGAACAGCACGCACGCGGCAAGCGCCAGCACAAAGCCAAGCATGTTGAATACAAAGCCGGCATCGAACAGCACCGGCCCTTCGATGCCGCCGAGCGCCATGGCGCCAATCGCCAACGTCATGGCCCACGCGGCGCCGCCAATCACCATGCAGCGGCGCACGATCTCAAATCGATCGATCAGCAAAAAGCCGGCAAGCAGCACCGTCAAGATTCCGGCGATGTTGTCGATGCCAATCAGCAGCAGGCTCAGCAAAAAGAGCAGCACCGTTGCAAGCGCGCGGTTGTCGACGACCGACCTCACGTATTCAAAGAGCCGATCGGGTACCTCGAATGCCTGCCTATCGTCTTTTGTCATATCCACTTCCCCACCATCAAAGGCGCTATTCGATGATGTAGCCGACGCCCCAGACGTTTTTGATAAAGCGTGGCTTTTGTGCGTCGTCGCCGATTTTTTCGCGCAAGTGGCGAATGTGCACCATCACCGTATTGTTGGAGCCGGGCATAAAATCCTCGCTCCACACCGCGCGGAACAGGTCCTCCACGGCCACCACGCTGCCGCGATGCTCGACCAGATACAGCAAGATTGAATACTCGGTGGGTGTGAGGCGTACCGGTGCACCGTCCACCGTCACGGAACGAGCGTCGCGGTTGATCTCCAAGCCGTCGAGCTGAATGGTCGGCGACTCGGCCGCCTGTGCACGGCTACCGTAGCTGGTGTAGCGGCGAAGCTGAGCGTGCACGCGCGCGATGAGCTCCAGCGGACGGAACGGCTTAACCACGTAATCGTCCGCGCCAAGCGAAAGGCCCCCGATCTTGTCTTGCTGGGCATCGCGCGCCGTCAGCATGATCACGGGATAGGTATGGCTGGAACGGATCGTACGCAGCAGCTCAAACCCATCGATATCGGGCAGCATGACATCTAGCAGCGCCAAATCGAACTCCTGCTCCAAAATCGCCTTGGCAGCATCGGCCCCGCTATAGGCAATCTGGACATCAAAGCCCTCTTTTGTAAGGTAGATGCCAACCAAGTCGGCGATGGCCTTTTCGTCATCAACTACCAGTATGCGCTCGTTCATGCGTGCTCCTCTCGCGCTCCATTATGCCTGAGGCGACGCACGCCACACACAACAAGCGTGGGTGATTAAGTCGGTCTTAAGCACCCTTGTGCCCGTTCGAACGCGGATGTGGGCCACGCACGCACGCGATGATCGCCGACGCCGGCAAACGATATACTCTAGTTTCAGAAGAGACCATCCCGTCGAAAGCGAAATCTGTGAAGTCCCTCACCTCTTTTGCAAAGCGCTCAGCCCAGCTTGCCGCCGGCTTTGTCTGCGCTATCGCCCTTGCCGCTGGCGCGCCCACCGTCGCCGGCGCCCAAGTGCTCACGACCGACAATGTTTGCGGCAAAACCGCCGATGCGCGCGGCATCACGGCCGAAAACCTGCCCGATATCGATGCGACCAATGCCCTCGTCATGGGCAAAGACGGTACCGTCTACTATGGGCGCGGCGCCGATGAGCAGGTCAAAATCGCCTCGATCACCAAGGTCATGACCGCAATCCTAACCGTCGAGAATTGCAAGATGGACGAGAAGGTCACGGTGAGCAACGCCGCAGCCACCGTGGGTAATTCGACCGCCGGCTTGCTCGAAGGCGACGAGCTTACCGTGGAGCAGGCACTACGCGGTCTGATGATTCCCTCGGGCAACGACGCCGCCATCGTGCTCGCCGAATATGTGGGCAAGAAGATCGACCCCAAGACCAAAGACGCCGAGGCCACATTTGTGAAGGCCATGAACGAGCGCGCTAAGAAGCTCGGCTGTACCGGTACGCTTTTTGAAAACCCGCATGGTCTGGACTTTGATGAGTGGGCTGGCAATATGCACTCAACCGCACACGACGTAGCGCTGATGATGCAGGAGGCCATGAAAAACGACACGATCCGCGAGGTCGTAGCGAGCGAGGATTCCTGGATCGAGGTCACGGGCGCCGACGGCACCGACCATTCGCATTCCATGGACACGCATAACTATTTGCTGGGCCAAGATGGCAACATCGGCGGCAAGACCGGCACCACCGACGACGCGGGCTATTGCTTTACGAGCGCCTACAACCGCGACGGCGACGAGATCTACACCGTTATTTTGAACTCCACCACCACCGATCAGCGCTTTACCGATACCGCCACCCTTGCCAACTGGTACTACGGTCACAAGGTGACGGTCGCAATCGCCAACACGCAAGAAAAGACCGCCAACGGCAACCCGCTTATGGCGCGCATTAGTCAAACCGACTGGACGGATAAGACAATCGACGCCACGCTCGCCGATCCCACGGCGCAAGCGACCGTGTTTTCTCTTGCCGGCGAGGTGACCGAAAAGGTTAGCTACGACGATCTTTCGGGCACGGTGCATGTGGGCGACAAAGTGGGCAGCGTTACGCTCAAGCAGGACGGCACCAAGATCGCCGTCATGGACCTGGTTGCCGACGAGGAAGGCTCGGGGCCCAATCCCATCGAGTGGCTCCTTGTGAAGCTCGACCGCCTGGGCCGCCGCATCGACAACCGCCCGCTCACGGCAGAGAGCGAGACCGTAGCCAAGGCGCCCGAGGTGTAGGGCGCAAGAATAATCAGCCCACTGAAAGGAGGCGTCCGAAAGGATGCCTCCTTTTTTGAGGGTTCGAATCCCCAGCACCCTTTCTCGATAATAAAAAAGGGCCCCCGATGGGACCCTTCTTTAAAGTTAAACTGGCGGAGAGCTGGGGATTCGAACCCCAGATGCCCTTTTGGGGCATACTCGCTTAGCAGGCGAGCACCTTCGGCCTCTCGGTCAGCTCTCCGTAACAGCCGTTCTATAGTAACCAAACAGTCGAAGTTGAGCAAGAGGGAATTTTCTAATTGCCTAGCGGCCTTTTCTCCTTGCAGTTTTCGCCCCTACCCCAGCGAGCGGTTGAGGGAGCCGAGCTCGTCGTTGCCCATGGTGCGCCACATTTGGAAGATGCAACCGCGTGCCAGGAAAAAGAAGCCGTTGTCGACCAGTTGAACAGCGGCATCTGCCAGCTGATTCGTCACGACGGACACTGGCGGCAGCTCGAGTCCAGCCTTGCGGATGGTCTCGACCGCTTCCTCGAACGTCGGAGGCTCGCTGACGCCCATCTCGTTCATAAGGCCCTGCATTTCTTCCAGCGCGCTACTGCCCGACTCCTCGCCGCGCGGCACGAGACGGTAACAAGCCAGTGCTAGGTCGAGCTGATCGCAATTCCAATAGGCAAACGCCAAGCGATAGAACAGGTAGCCGATTGCAGAACGATCGCTGGCAATACGTAGGCCGTGGCGCGCCACCTCGATAATCTCGTCAAAGCGCTCCAGACGCGCAAGCACGTTGATGAGCGCAAAGTGCGATTGCATGGACGAACGCGCCAGATCGTAAAGATGGCGCACCTCGGGCAGCGCTCGTTCAAAGTCCTCTTGCTCGGCGTAAAAACTGCAGATCTCGTGCTGGGCAAAGTACAGTGCATCGGGCGCACGAAGGATCCGCACAGAGCGGTCTTCTTCCAACACCGGTAGCACCATGCGCACCAGCTGGTTATCGCAAAACTGCGTTTGAACCGGACCTGT
Organism: Collinsella sp.; assembly: GCA_048438765.1. Taxonomy (GTDB): domain Bacteria; phylum Actinomycetota; class Coriobacteriia; order Coriobacteriales; family Coriobacteriaceae; genus Collinsella. Next base: position 7,550 of record DBGAPG010000184.1, on the reverse strand, counting down.
CGCCAAAAGCTCGGCGACCGCGCACTTAGCCTCCAACTCCTCGACAAGACGGGAAAAGCCTTCAAAAGCACCTGTACGGTCGACTTTTGCCTGCTCGCGCAATTCAACAACACGGGCCACGTATGGGTCGTCGTCCTCTTCCATGACCTCCAACTCGTCAGCCGTATCGGCAAGCAGCAGATCGCGCAGCGTCGGCGGCAGCGTGCGATGGTCATCACGCGGACGAGCATGAACCTCCGCAGGCTCAATCGTCTCCGGAGCGGTTGACTCATACGCCTCAAGCACACGCTTGCACGGCATATCGTCCATGTCCATGCTCTCAAGATCCTTGGCGACAGACATGCAATCGGCCAGATAGGCCGCGCGCCCAAAGAAATACGTTGCGACAACGCGCTCGCCCTGCTCACTGTCGGGAGTAGCAATCTGCACATAGCAGCGCGTGATGCAGGTGCCTGCGGCAAAACACGCTGCCGCAAGCGTGAGTGCCACGCGCGCATCGTGCTCCGCGGCCCAGATCGCACGCGTATCCTCGTCCAGCTCGCGCCAGGCGTCATCTTGAGCGTCGTATTCACGTTGCGGCATGGCATCAACGACAGACTGCCCAAACCGAACGAGCATAATCCCCTCGGCAACGTTTGCCCGATAGGTATAGTCGAGCCGCGTGACCACGTTGAGCACCTCAACGATTCGCGCAAAACGGGTGCGCACGTCCCACTCGCCGCCCGGCTGGCACGAAACCGTTCCCGGCTTGGCCCACGGGTTATCGCTCGAGGCCGTATCGAGCAGTCGGGGAACATCGTTGGTCGTCTTGGCGATATGCCACGCATCAAAGAGCGCGCAGCCCTCAAGGCTCGGCGAGGATGCCGCAGGGGCCAATCCAGCCCCGATGCGCTCGAGGATGCCGGAGAGGCGGTTGAGACGGCACTCGATGGCAAGCAGCATGTCAATCTCGTCCTGGTCCAGCAGGCTACGATCAAAATTGAGATAGAACAACTTTGACCGGTCGATGCGCGCTAGGCTCATTTCTGACTTGGCGGCAATGGTGCGCAGACGGGGCAAGTCGACCTCGCTCATAAGGGCGGCGGCATAGCGCTCGATACCGCTCGGATTCTCGGCATGGTCAACGCGGTAAAGCAGCGTCTCGATAGCATCGGGGAGCGGTGCCGTGTTAAAGCCCAAAAACACCTCGACCGGCTCGGGCAACTTTACGAGCTTGATCTTGTCGACAACGTTTTGCATACCCTCGTCGAGTCCGCCGGCGTCCGCCGTGTTCACAATAGCGCTTTCGGAGTTGGCAAATATCACGTAGCGCAAGAACATCGAGGCCATGAACTCACCGTAAGGAAGGGCGCGGGTCGAATTCCATGTCTCGTGGTCGGACTGCTCGCGCATGGGGCCTTCGGGAGAGCCGGCAGTTTGCGCACACGCGCGCATTGCACCGTTGGCTTTCCTTACCATAATCTCACCAATACTGGAATCCGACTCGTCAAGGACCAGTTCCATGTCGGGATCGTTGGGCAGCGGAGCCTCGCTGACGGGGCGGTCCACCTTGTACACCTCACCCGAAACGCTCACGTAGCCCAAAAGCGACACATGGCTTTTGCCGACGAATTCGACGACATAGCATGATTCATGCGGATCCTCGCCAAAGAGCGTCCAAACCACGCCATACGCGCGTCCCGCAGGCTGCTCGGGCATGACCGGAAAGCGCTTTTTGGGATCGAGAAACCTGAGCTTGTATGTCGGACGCTCTGCCACGAAATATCACCCTGATCGGTCGTTTGAAGAAGGAGTGGTCGCGAATAAGTCGCGACATCTACTCGGAATCTTACACGAGTCGACAGGAAATCGTCCCTTTGGACGAAAGCACTCAAGCTGGCGTAAAAGAAAAAGCCCCCGTTGCCGGGAGCTTTAATCTCAAATGGTGCGGCGTATAGGATTCCGCGCATCCGCTGCGCGGATCCGCACCGGCTTCGCCCGCCTGCCGGCGCGCTCGCCCGCGGGCTAAAAACGCTCCGCGTTTTCTTCACGCCCGCGCCTCGACCGAGGTTCGAATCCATGCAGTGCTTACGTAAAAGAAAAGCCCCCGTTGCCGGGAGCTTTAATCTCAAATGGTGCGGCGTATAGGATTCGAACCTATGACGTTCTGATTCGTAGTCAGACCCTCTATCCAGCTGAGGTAACGCCGCGACTTGTTGATTATTATGCACATGTACTGAATAAAGGTCAAGCGTTTTTCAAAAAAAGTTATTGAATTTGATTTTTACTCATTTTGACCACTTGATGCGATCTTCGACGCATCGCGATATAAGAAAAGCCTCCGTTACCGGAGGCTTTAAAGCTCGATTGGTGCGGCGTATAGGATTCGAACCTATGACGTTCTGATTCGTAGTCAGACCCTCTATCCAGCTGAGGTAACGCCGCAACGCACGGATTATTATGCACGTGAGCCCCCGATGGGTCAAGCGACAATTTTGAAAATTTTTACGAAGCGCTGATTAAGTTGTCATGCTGATCCGCACCGGCTTCTCCCGCCTGCCGGCGCGCTCGCCCGCTCGCTACGGACGCTCCGCGTCCGCTTCACGCTCGCGCCTCGACCGAGGTTCGAATCCATGCGGCGCCGGCGTAAAAGAAAAGCCCCCGTTGCCGGAGGCTTTAAGTTCGATTGGTGCGGCGTATAGGATTCGAACCTATGACGTTCTGATTCGTAGTCAGACCCTCTATCCAGCTGAGGTAACGCCGCAGCGCAAGACATATAAAACCACTTTAGTTCGTTAGAGTCAAGCAAAATCTCAAACTTTTTTTCGCGCGAGCCACAATTTGTTACGCTGCGCCACGAGCATCAGCGCTTTTCGTGCGATCGATTGGCTTTTCGATCACATCGAACCCGGCGCCAAACTCCCCCAGAAGCGACCGCACCCGTTGGGCACAGTCGTAGTCGGCAAACGAGATGCTCAGCATTCGGGCCACCTGATTAGAAGTTCCAACGCCATAGAAGTGCTCAAGGACAACAAGCCCCTCATGCGCAACAAACGTCTCGACCACATGCGGCGACTCCTCATAGCACCATTGCGTCAATGGTGCCTCACTCGTCTGCCGAACCACCAAGCCACCCATACCCGACGGCTCGCACGTTACCAGCAGGTGCTCCCCGCCCTCATCGCTCTGGAACAAAACAACCCGCTCGTCGAACAGCTCCATCACATCCCCTTTCTCTTGCTCTTAGTCAACAAAAGCATAGCAGGTAAATGCATGTATACAGAACGTCTGTTCGTGTGTTTTCTATCGAGCTGTCCGCACGGCATGGTATAGCCGCACACAAAAAGGGCGCCCCTAAAAGGAGCGCCCTCGCAAATCGCCTATGCAGCTAGTTTACGCGACCGGCTCGATCTTCTCGAGGCCGCCCATGTAGGGACGCAGAACCTCGGGGATCGTGATGGTGCCGTCGGCGTTCTGGTAGTTCTCTAGAATGGCAGCCATGGTACGACCAGCCGGCAGGCCGGAACCGTTAAGGGTGTGCAGGTAGCGCGAGCCCTTGAAGTTCTCGGGGTCGCGATACTTGATGTTGGCGCGACGGGCCTGGAAGTCGCCGCAGTTGGAGCAGGAGCTGATCTCCTTGTAGGCGTTGTAGCTCGGCAGCCAGACCTCGACGTCGTAGGTCTGACGGGCAGAGAAGCCCAGGTCGCCGGTGCACAGACTAATCACGCGATACGGCAGGCCCAGCTGCTGCAGCAGGTACTCGGCCTCGGCGGTCATGCTCTCGAGCTCCTCGTCGGACTCCTCCGGCTTGGCGAACTTGACCATCTCGACCTTGTCGAACTCGTGCTGGCGAATGATGCCGCGGGTGTCGCGACCGGCGGAACCGGCCTCCTCGCGGAAGCAGGGGGTGAAGGCAGTGTAGCGGCGAGGCAGAGTGTCGGCGTCCAGAACCTCACCGGCATGCAGGTTAGTCAGTACGACCTCGGCGGTAGGGATCAGGAAGTTGTCGCCCGAGACGTGATAGGCGTCGTCCTCGAACTTGGGCAGCTGGCCCGTGCCGAACATGGTCTGACGCTTGACGACGATGGGCGGCCACCACTCCTTGAAGCCACGGCTCGTGTGCGTGTCCAGGAAGAAGTTGATAAGGGCGCGCTCCAGGCGGGCGCCGGCGCCACCGAGAACGGTAAAACGGCTGCCGGAGAGCTTGTTGCCGCGCTCGAAGTCGAGGATGTCGAGGTCGGTGCCCAGGTCCCAGTGCGGTTTAAAGTCGAAGTCGAACTCGCGCGGGGTGCCCCAACGACGGCGCTCGATGTTCTCGTCCTCGTCCTTGCCGTACGGTGTGGCCTCGCAAGGAATGTTGGGCAGGTGAGCCATGAAGTCGTACTGCTCCTGCTCGAGAGCAGTACGGCGCTCGGCCAGACCGTCAATCTTCTCGTTGACGGCGCGCACGGCCTCCTTGGCGGCCTCGGCCTCGTCCTTCTTGCCCTCCTTCATCAGGGCGCCAATCTTTTTGGACTCGGCGTTACGCGTGGCCTGGAGCTCCTCGACCTCGGTGATGACGGCACGACGCTCGTCGTCGAGCTCAAAGAACTTCTCGCGATCCCAAGACGTCTGGCGGTTAGCCATGGCGACATCGATGGCATCGGGGTTCTCGCGAACAAACTTGATATCAAGCATTAGATCCTCCGGCGATATACATTCCATTTAGGTTGCAACCTTGTACATGTATGGGCAAGTATATACTTATGAGCGTTTACGACCCAACTCAACTACGCAAGAAGGCACCCAATGGACGCAGTTTTTTCCTTTTTGTTTGGCACCCGCACCGGTTTTGCCATCCTTTTCGCCGGCGGCATCCTGTTATTTGCGATTCTTGCCTTTGTAATGGAGAAGCGCACCCATAAGATGTATGTCGACCGCGGCCCCAAATCCGAGGACGAAGAAGACAGCTTCTGGGACTAACCTGCCAAAAAGGGACAGGTTTATTTTGGTCGGTTTTATCTGGGCAAACGCAAGCGCCCCGCAACTGGAATTGAGCCAGTTGCGGGGCGCTTTTCACTAAAAGGACAAAACCGCAGGAAAAACCTGCCAAAATAAACCTGTCCCTAAATGGCAGGTTTTACTGGAGAGTTGCGTCGATTGCCTTGACCAGGGCGCTGCGCATGCCGGCGTCCTCGAGCGCAACGACGCCCTTGATGGTGGCACCACCGGGCGAGCATACGGCATCCTTCATCGCCGCAGGATGCTGGCCAGTTGCAAGCTGCAGCTTTGCCGTACCCAGCACCATCTGGCTCACAATGCGATAGGCATCGGCACGCGGGATACCGTGCTTGACCGCCGCATCGCTCAGGGCCTCGATTGCCATAGCGACAAATGCCGGAGCGCAACCACCCACCGTGCCGCCCACAAACAGCAGGCTCGTATCGAGCTCGACCACCGCACCGAGCTTGCCAAGCAGATCAAGCACCACTGTGCTCTGCTCATCACTAAGCGTGGAAGCCTTCTCACAAGCGATGACGCCCTCGCCCACCGAAACCGGCGTGTTGGGCACCGTCGAGATATGCGCGACGCCCGGCAGGACCTGCTCCCACTTGGCACTGTCCCAGGTCCAGGCAACCGACAGAACGACCTTTTTGGCAAGAGCATCCTTGAGCGGGGCGAATATCTTCTCGATCATGTACGGTTTGACCGCAGCGACCACGATATCGGATGCGGCGACAACCTCGGCGGCATCGTGGCAGGCGACCACGCCGCGCGCCTCGCAGCGCTCAACCAGTGCGTCGTAGCGACCCGCGCAGGCGCACATGTCGCCCGCAGCTACACCGGCAGCGATCCAGCCATCGGCCATAGCGCTCGCCATATTGCCAAAACCGACAAATCCAATCTTCATATCACATAGTCCTCTCAGGCACGTTCCTCAAAACGGAAGCTATTGTCCCATGCCATTGTTTCGTATTGCCGACCTATTTGTGATACGGCTCGCCGCGGCTGATCTTGCAGGCGCGGTAAATCTGCTCTAGCAGCACCACGCGCGCCAGGTTGTGCGGTAAGGTGATGCGTCCAAAGCTGAGCATCTCATCGGCGCGGGCGCGCACCTCATCACTCACGCCGTCCGAACCGCCGATTACAAAGGCAATGTCGCTGCTGCCTCGCAGCATAAGATCGTCGAGCCGCGCCGAGAGCTCCTCACTCGAACGCTCCTTGCCCTCGATAGCTAGCAGGATCACATGCGCCCGAGACGGCAATGCAGCAAGAATTGCCGCCCCCTCCTTGTCGCGTGCGGCATCCACGCCGCCCGCCTTAGCCGGGTCGATATCGGCCACCTCGCGGATATCAACCTTGGCATAGGCACCTAGGCGCTTGGTGTACTCAGCGCACGCGTCCTTCCAAAAGCGCTCCTTGAGCTTACCGACACAAACGACGGTGTATTTCACGCGCGTCTACTCCTTCGAATCGTTTTGAACTTTGCTGGCTGTCAGCATCTGCTCGAACATCGAGGCCGACTGCGAGAAATCGCTCGGCAGCACGACCGTCGAGGTTTTACCCGTACGAGCGAACTCCGTCATCATCTCGGACCACTGCGTAAACATGAACAGCTGGTTGGCCTCGTCGTTACCGACTCCCGTCTCCTGGATGATCTCGAGCGAATCCTTGATGCCCAGCGCGATGGCCTTGCGCTGGTTGGCGATGCCCTCGCCCGCCTTTTCCATCGCCTCAGCCTCGGCGGTCGCCTCGGTGACGCGCTTGATGCGGTCGGCCTCGGCGAGCTCCTGCGCGGCAGCGCGCTTTCGCTGGGCGGCATTGATGTCGTTCATGGAGTTCTCGACCTCGGTCGGCAGCGCGATTTTGGTGATGAGTGTCGACACGAGGGTGAAGCCGTAGGCAGCCATCTGCTCGGACACGGTGGCATTAACGTCCTTGGCGATGTCATCCTTCTTGGCAAAGACCTCATCGAGTGTGTAGACGGGAATCGAAGAGCGCAGAGCGTCGGTGATGAAGTCACGCATCTGGTCGACGGGCTCCTGCAGCATATAGTAGCTCTTGTAGATGCCCGAATCTGCCGGGCCGGCGCCCATGTCATAGCTCACGTGGTACTGAGCAGAGACCTCAAGGCCGATGGTCACGTTGTCCTGGGTCTTAACGTCGATGCCAAAACCGTTTTTCATGGTGCGCAGACTCACCGTGGCGGCCTTGCGGTCGATCACGGGCACCTTCATGTGGAAGCCCGCGTTGACGATGCGGTTAAACTTGCCCAGACGTTCGATGATCACGGCATGCTGTTGTTCAACGACATAGCAGGCGTTGGGAAGCAGCAGCAACAGAATGATGATGGGAATCAAAAGGCTGGTAAGGGCGGCGATGATACCGGACAACAGCATGGTCTCTCCTCTGATAGGCACACGTTGGCATTAGGATACCCGCACGAAGCAGCTGTGTGACACCAACAAGAGGACCCGTGGTCAAAAAAGGCCAAATATGAGTACTGTTACCAGTTTAGTAACAGCGTATTTGGGTTAAAATCGCCTCGTTGAACCCGAGGTCTGGTAGCGCGCAGAGATGTGGTGTAAGAG
>DBGAPG010000183.1:0-14319 GCA_048438765.1 Collinsella sp. | reverse complement strand
CCCTCTACTGTGCCGCCGCCATCGGCCTCAACCTCACCACGAGCGCCTGCGTCGCCGGCGCCGAGGGCGGCTGCCAGGCCGAGGTGGGAAGCGCCGCCGCCATGGCTGCCGCCGCGCTGGTGCAGATGCTCGGCGGCACCCCCGAGCAGGCACTCGACGCCAGCTCCATCGCGCTGAGCAATCTGCTGGGACTCGTTTGCGACCCCGTGGGCGGACTCGTGGAGGTGCCGTGCCAAAACCGCAATGCCATCGGCGTGGCCGCGGCCTTCAGCTCGGCCCAGCTCGCGCTCGCCGGCATCAAGAGCCTGGTGCCGTTTGACCAGATGGCGCATGTGATGCTCTCGGTGGGCCACGCCCTGCCGGCAACCCTGCGCGAGACGGCCAAGGGCGGCATCGCGCAAGCCCCGGCCGCGCTTTCTGCCTGCGCCAAATGCGGCGTATGCGGATAGGCTGACTTATCCAAGCTGATACTGTTTCCGCACCACAAACAACAGGCTAATCGCTATAATGCAAGCCCAGTTAAAACACGATGAGCCGCAAGGCGAAAATCGAAGGAAATATATACGATGTCGCAAATCGACCGCAACAACATGATTCCCGATCCGCAACAGCCCAGTAGGCATACGGGCGGCGTCCAATCGCCGCGCCCCATCGCGCCGGCTCACAGCCAACAACACGGCCCGGCCAATGCCTCACAGCGCCCGAATCAGCGTCAATACCAGCAGCATCAACAATATCAGCAGCGTCCCGCACATGGTGCCGCCCCCAAGCAGGGCCCTTCGCACGCTCGCACGGCAAACAATCGCGGGCCCGCGGACAAGCGAACCAACAAAAGCAGCAAGTCGGGCGGAAAGACGGCCCTCTTTGTCGTGCTCGGCCTCGTCGCGATCGTCTACATCGTAGGCGTCGTGGCGTTCTCGCAGGTCGCATACCCCAACACTACCATCGCCGGCGTCGACATATCGTTCTCTAACGCATCTTCGGCAGCCACCAAGGTCAACTCGGCATGGAAGCACTACAAGCTCACCGTGTCGGGCGATGACTTTAGCTGGACCTACCAGCCCGAGTCCGACGAGCCCATCGTCGATGGCGAGGAAGCCGCCCACGAGATTATCAGCAAAAACGAGCCGCTGCTGTGGCCATCGCGCCTCATCGCGTCGCTCGGCGGCAAAACCGATAGCGCCACCAAGAAAGACTCGGTCGACTTGGACCAGGACGTCGACCTGTCCATGCTCTCCGATGCCTTTGACCAAAAGCAGTTTGAGGAGGGCCTGGGCAGCGCTATCGACGAGTTCAACGAGGGCCGCTCGGGCACCTTCGAGGCCGCCAGCTCCTATGACGAGAAGGCCGGCAAGTTTACCGTTGAGAAAGCCCGTTCCAACGAGAAGATCAACCGCGAGCATGTCATCAAATATGCCGAGATCGAGCTCGCGTCGCTCGCCGAGAACGTCGATATCACCAAGATCGGCAACGACGCCTACGAACCGCTCAACGGCACCCTCACCAACGACCAGATTCAGGCTGCATGCGATGCCGCCAACAACTTCCTGGGCGTCAACGTGACCCTTAAGCTCAACGGCAACGATGCCGGCAAGGTCGACGGCAGCTCGGTGCTGCAGTGGATCAGCTTTGCCGATCCGGCCAACCCCACGCTCGATACGTCGCAGATCAGCAGCTGGGCCGCCGAGCTCGCCAACGGCTTTAACACCGTGGGCACCACCCGCTGGTGGACACGCGCCGACGGTAAGGAATGCGCTGTAGAGGGCGGCGACTTTGGCTGGTCCATCGACAGCGACACGCTCGCCAAGCAGGTAGAGGACGCTATCAATAACAAGCAGACCGGCGATATCGAGATTTCGTACTCCAAGAAGGCCGACACGTTTACCGCCAAGGGCGAGCCCGATTGGAAGGCCTATATCGACGTCGACCTGTCCGAGCAGCACGCGCGCTACTACGACGAGAGCGGCAATATCGTGTGGGAGGCCAACTTTATTTCCGGCAAACCGGGCGAAGACGCCACCCCCGAGGGCGTGTGGCAGATCAACAGCAACGACGGCGCAAGCAAGCTCATCGGTGCCAAAGACCCCGAGATCGGTAAGCCCAAATACGAGAGCCCGGTCAGCTACTGGATGCCGTTCGAGGGCAATATGGTCGGCTTCCACGACGCCACCTGGCAAAACGATTCGAGTTTCGATAGTGCCGAATCGTACAAATGGTGCGGAAGCCACGGCTGCATCAACCTGCGCCTGGCCGATGCCAAGGCGCTCCACGACTGCATCAGCGTCGGCCTGTGCGTGGTCGTGCACTCGTAGGGAAACGCGCCTTCGCACAACGGGGGACTGACGCCCCAATCTAACAGTTCCGAAAGATACCGCCATATGCGCCCGCCTCTCGCGACGGGCGCATATACTTATCGAGGAACTTTCTATAAAGGAGACGCCATGTCGAATGTCCCCACCATCACCCCGGGACCGAATGAAACCGAGCGAGCGCCCGAGGGTGCCACCGAAACGCTTCCCCTCATAACAACCGTGCACGCCACACAGCAAAGCGACAGCACAAGCGATACAACCGAGATTTCTGACGAAGAGGCCTACGCCAAGCTCAAGGCGAAGCGTGCCGAGCGTCGGCGCAAAAAGCTCATCCGACGCGGCATTGCGGCAGGCGTCGTGGCCGCCATTGTGCTCATCGCCGTTGTCGTGACCTTCGTCATCAACGCAAGGCCCGCAGGCAACAACGGGCCGGTGACCGACATGGTCACCGAGGGCACATTTATGACCACCGTCGAGGCTAAAGGCCAGCTCAAGCCCATCTCGGCTTCGGTGGTCTCCCCTTCTGTCGACGGCACGGTGGCATCGATCAACGTGCAGGCCGGCCAGTCCGTCAACGAGGGCGACGTGCTCATGACCATTAAAAACGACGAGCCCGATCGCAACGTAGCCGAGGCGCAACGCGCGGTGACAGCCGCACAGGAAGACCTCGCCAACGCGCAGAAAGCGGTAGCTGCCGCCCAAGCCGCTCCGGCGACTGACACAGATGCGGCAGGCGCGAGTGGCGCCAGCGGCACCGCCGACACGAGTGCCGTCTCGAGCGCCCAACGCAACCTGGCCTCGGCCCAGGCGAACCTGGACCAAGCCAACGCCAAAGCTGCCGAGCGAACCGTGACCGCGCCCAGCTCGGGCAGCATCGTCGAGCTCAACGCCAAGGTCGGCGCCACGGTGACGGGCGGCATGATTATGGGCGAAGGCGATACGAGCGGCGGCAAGCAGTGCATGCAGATCGCCGACCTCTCCAAGATGAAGGTCACCGTTCAGGTGGGTGAAAAGGATATCGCCAAAATCGCCGTTGGGCAGAGCGCCAATGTTACCTATCCGGCCTTTCCCGATATCGTGAGCCAGGGAACGGTCACCGCCATCGCTTCAGTGGCAAACTCCGACGCCGCCAACGGTGGCGGCGGCAGCGTGACCTTTAACGTCGATATCCTCATCGAAGCGCCCGACGCGCGCCTCAAGCCGGGCATGACCGCCGAGGTCTCGGTGGTGACTGAACAGCTCAACGACGTTGTGATGGTGCCGACCATGGCGCTCATGACCGAGGATGGCGAGCATTATTACGTCAACGTGGCAACCGACGGCGAAGGCAAACAGACCCGACGCGTAAAGGTGACCGTCGTGACGCAAAACGATAACGATGCCGTGGTCGGAAAGACGCAGGTCAAGCGCGACGACCAGGGCAACGAGATCAACCCTAACGTGCCGGTCACCAAACTGCGCGACGGCGACACACTTATCATGGACACCGGCGCAGACATGACGGCCGACGGCGGCGACACCGGTAGCATGTCTGCCGACGAGGGCATGTAATGCGTCCCGTCATCGACATCCGCAACGTGCATCGCATTTTTGAGAGCGAGGCCGGCTGCGCCCATATCCTGCATAACGTGAGCCTGGCCGTGAATCCCGGCGAGTTCGTGGCTATTACCGGCCCTTCGGGTTCGGGCAAGTCAACGCTCATGAACATCCTGGGCTGCCTGGACAAGCCAACGGCAGGCGATTATTACCTGCAGGGCCTCAACGTGGCGGAGCTCGACGATGACGAGCTCACCGAAGTCCGCGCCCTGAGCATCGGCTTTGTCTTTCAGAGCTTTAACCTGCTGCCGCGCCTATCGGTCATCGAAAACGTCATGCTGCCGCTTTCGTACACCAACGTGCCGCGGGCTCAGCGTGAGATGCGCGCCGTTCATGCGCTGCAAGCCGTCACGCTGCAGGTCGACCACTGGGACCACCGCATCTCCGAGCTCTCGGGTGGACAGATGCAGAGAGTTGCCATCGCGCGCGCCCTCGTCAACGACCCGCCCATCATCCTGGCGGACGAGCCGACGGGAAACCTGGACTCCGCCACCGGAGCGCTCGTGATGGAAACCTTCCACAAACTCCAGGAACGCGGCAAGACCATCGTGCTCATCACACATGATCCCGGTATCGCCGCCGAGGCCGACCGTGCCGTAACCATTCGCGACGGCCGGATCCACGACGGCGCGTACATCGCGCACGCGCCGCAGACCCTGCGCGGCGCCATTGATAACCTGCCCACGATTTCCGCACACGCCAATCCGACGAAAGGAGTGAAGGCATGAGCGCGCGCGACCTTATCCAAGAAGCCCTTCACTCCCTCGAGGCCAACAAGGGACGCAGCCTACTCACCATCTTGGGCATCGTCATTGGCATCGCCTCCGTCATTGCCATGACCTCGCTTATCGGCGGCATCCAAAACAGCCTGGTCAACAGCCTAGGCCTCAACGCCGCGCGTATGGTACAGATCTATTCGTCGCAAGAGCTCACCGAGTCGGACGTTGAGAAGCTTCGCAAAATGGTGCCGCAGATCGAGCAGATTGGCATCGTGGACAGCGCCTATACCGAGTACAAGTCCGGTGACAAAAGCTATACCGTCATGGCGCAGGGCGTCGACAGCGACATGCTCGACGCGGTGGGCGCCAGCAAGCTCGTCGCGGGACGCACCTACACCCAGGCCGAGTCCCAATCCGGCGCACGCGTGGCGCTTATCAGCCGCGGCGGCGCGGATCAGCTGTACGGCAACGAACAGGACGCGGTGGGCAAGACCATTAAGATCTCCAACGGCGAGGTGCAGATTGTCGGCGTGATTGATGGCGGTAGCGACTCAATGGGCTCGCTCACGCTATACATGCCGCGCGAGACCATTTCCGGCCTCTTTGGCGACGAGAATCCGTCGTTTCCCAGCGTAACGGCGCTCGCCACCGAGGGTACAGACGTGGATGAGCTGTGCAAGACGATTGAATCCAAGGTGCGCGCAATGAAGGGCATCGCGGAGGATGATGAGTACGACAGTGTATCGGCAACCTCCATGAAAAGCGCCATCGACGCCCTCAATTCCTTTATGGGCGCGTTTTCGCTCATCATGGGCGCTGTCGCCAGCATTTCTCTGCTCGTGGGCGGTATCGGCATCATGAATATGATGCTGACCAATGTGACCGAGCGCATCCGCGAGATCGGTATTCGTCGAGCCTTGGGTGCGAGCCGTCGCGATATCACCGCGCAGTTTTTGGCCGAGTCCTCGGCGCTATGCGTCACCGGTGGCCTGTTGGGTGTTCTGATTGGCTATCTGCTTGCCTGGGGTCTAGCGATGTTCGCCGCGAGCTCTGGCGTGCTTGGCGAGCTCGGTGCCAGCGGTACCATTACGCCGAGTTTTTCGATCGCCACGGTACTGCTGGCCTTTGCGGTCTCCGTCGGCATCGGCGTCATCTTCGGCTTCTATCCCGCCCGCCGAGCAGCAAAACTCGACCCCGTGGAGTGCCTGCGCTACCAGTAATGCACTCCCCCTGAGTTGCGGTGAAATAGGGACTGAATAGGCCGCTAGAAGGCCTATTCAGTCCCTATTTCACCGCAACTCAGGGGGGGGATAAGGCGCTAGTGCTATTCGAAACGAGACTCCAGACTCGATAGTCCGTTCAACGTCAGATTGTTAGCAACCTCCGAGATGCGCTCGATGGGCACCGAGCCATCGGAGAGCGCCCACGTGCGGTAAATGCCGATAATGCCCGAAAGCAAAAATGCCAGATAATAGTCGAACATCTCGTCCTTGAGGCCGTGGGGCAGCAAGTCGCGCTCGGCAATCTCATGCTCGAGTGGCACGCGCAAACGCGTCATAAAATCGTCGAGCGGGATGTTTTCAATCAACTGGCGATTGAGCACGAGGTTATTGCAAAGTGCCTCGTTGATGGTCTTAAAAAACGTTGCCGCCGCTCCGAGGGCACGCTCGTTCGTGTCGCCGTCTATGGAAGCAAGCGTTTTCTCGACCGAGTCGGCAATCATCTCCACCACATCAACGGCGATGGCATCGAGCAGGCCGTCAACCGTACCGAAGTGTACGTAAAAGGTCTTGCGGTCGACATTCGCCTCACGCGCGATGGCACTCACCGTAATGTCGGCAAGCGGCTTATCCATCAACAGGCGCTCAAATGCAGACAGGATGGCATTGCGGCTGCGAACAATGCGGCGGTCGAGGCGCGGTTTGCTGGTGGCCATGGACGTGTCCCTTCAGAATGCAGGCATTCATCAACAGATGAGAGTTAATCTACGTAAGAGGATTATCCCCCATCCGGCACAAAAATGCCCGGCAACATGAAGAACGCACGACCAACTGTTACGCCTTAGGGAGTTTCTTTTTGTTCAAAGCAGCCGGGGACACACGGATACCGTCGCCCGTCTGGCGCACATAAGCCTTATGCGCCGGTTTGGCGGCCCCAGAAGCCTTCTGAACATGCTGATTAGGATCCACGGTAACCGCATGCACAGGATGGGGCTTTGCAGGCTTAGAGGACGTCTGAGGCGTTCGTCCGAGCTTGCGCATCACGCGATCCCAGCGTGCATGGATGCTCTCGTTGTGAGCGCTCTTAAGGCCCAGCAGGGGCGCGGCCAAAATAGTCGGCGCGATAAACGTAATGAGGCGCCACAGCAGATAACCGGCGGTCGACGCCGATCCAAAGAAATGACCCAGGAACAGCGCGAAGCCACCCTCGGCACCGCCGGTGCCACCGGGCAGGGGAACAGCAGAGCTCAGGAGTTGAACAAAGGCGCTCGCGGCCATGACCGAGAAAAAGTCGACTTCGTGGTGCCCAAAGGCAAGCATCAGGAAATACGGCACGAGATAGAAAAACGCGAGCTGCAACATGGTGATAACCACCGTGAGCAGCATGGACGAAAAGTGACCGGCCGAAAGCTTGAACTTCTCGGAGAACGAGTAGATTTCGCCGTCGACAAACGTACGCCAGCCCTCGATCTTGATGGCCGAGACGCCCATTCGCTCGAGCCAATTGATGATGCAGTGCGCGACGCGCGTGACGGTCTTGGGCATAAGCGCGACGGCAAAGATGCCGAGCAGAATGCAGCAGTGACCGCCAAAGCTAAAGACGCACAGCAGCGTCATGTCGCCATAGCGCTCGGCGAAAAACGGCATGCGGGCAAGCAGCAGAATGGCGCCCCAGGCAACGAGGCCAAACTGATACACGATAAAGCGCGTGAACTGCGTGGCACCGGCCTCGCCGACGTTTTGGCCTGCCTTGGTCAGGCGGTAAATCTGGGCAGGCGTGGAGCCCATCATCATGGGCGTTAGGTTGCCAAAGAAGATACCGCTCGCCTCGACCGAAATCAGGTCGCGAATGCCAACGGGCGAATTGGGATCGAGCCAGACAGCGATCGCATAGGCAACGATGCCAAAGAAGAGGTACAGGAACATGCAAAAGCATGCAGCAACGAGCCACGGGGCTTGGACGCTCGACATGGCGGCCCAGAACTGTCCCATCTGACCGGTCACGACCAGATAGACGATATAGCCAACCAGCACGACGCCGATAAAAATGGCACCGCGACGTGCACCCTTGTTGTCATCGCCGCCCGAGGCCTCAACCTCGACCTGGGGCTTAGATGTATGCTGAGAGGACTCCTTCATGAGGCTCCTTCTGACCGTCCAAATATCTTGCATATTGTACCCGCAAGGGCCACAAGCAGAACGTAAAGCTATGGGCCAAATGGGAATTGCAGTTGGGTTGCTCGGAAATAAAAAACCCGAACTTCCGTGGGAAGTCCGGGTCTCTAATTCATGGTAGCCCGTACCAGATTCGAACTGGTGATCTCCGCCTTGAGAGGGCGGCGTCCTAAACCGCTAGACGAACGGGCCACATGACATCTGCACTGCCGTGCTGCGAGGAAATATATTACGGGACAAAAAACGCGAGCGCAAGAATAAATTCCAAATTGGCGAAATTTTGTCGGCAGGTTATGGAAAGCGCAGTTAAACCGGGTAGCTAAAAAAGCCCCGTCCCAAATTAGCTACCCCAGGTTGAGGTGGGCCAGAAGGGCTTCGCGGTTGTTGGGGATGTTGTCCTCGATCACGGCGTCGAGGGCGGCGTTGAGAAGCTGTCCCAGCTCCGGCCCCGGCTTGACGCCGGCGCGGATCAGGTCGCCACCATTGATGGCAAGCATCTTGAGTGTATAGGGCTCCCCCGCCTGCAGCAGATCGTGGGCGAGCGTACGCATCTCCTCGATCGTCTCGACGTAATAGAAGCACGAGTGCGCCTTGCCGAGCGTGTCGGCACGCTTAAGGTCCATGAGCTCGTCCATCAGACGCGGCGTATCGACACCCTCGCCCGAAAGCGCGCGCATCATATTGAGCAGGCAGGAGCGCTCGGGGCGCAGCGGCTTGTCATGGTATTTGATCAGCAGGCACACATCGCGGACCAAATCGTGCGAGAGCGCCAGGCGATCCATGATGACACGCGCCTTCTTGGCGCCGAGCTCGGGATGACCGTAGAAGTGGCCGCTGCCGTCGTGATCGACCGTAAAGCACTCGGGTTTGGAAACGTCGTGCAAAAACGCCGCCCACATAAGGCTCGACGAGGGCGCGACGCCGTCGCACAGCGCCAGCTCCCCTGCCACCGTCAGCACGCGGGCGATATGCTCGTAGACGTTAAACGCATGATAGACGCTGCGTTGATCAAACCCGCGAGCGGACGCGAGCTCGGGCACGGCGGCGCAAACAAGCTCGGGGTAGCGCAGCATCGCGTCTCCCCCATGGCCGGTCGAAAGAATGCCCTCGAGCTCAATGCCCACGCGCTCGCGCGCCACAGCATCGAGCAGCGGCGCGCACTCGGCAAGCGCCTGTTTAGTCTTAGGCTCGATCATAAAATCCAGACGGCAGGCAAAACGCACCGCGCGCAGCATGCGAAGCGCGTCCTCGTTAAAACGACGCTTGGGATCTCCAACGGCGCGGATGAGCTTGCGGTCTAGGTCGCCCTGACCATCGTAGCGGTCGACAAGACCACGCTCGGGATGCCACGCCATGGCATTGACGGTAAAGTCGCGGCGCGCCAGATCATCCTCAAGCGAAGCGGCGCGCTCCACACTCTGAGGATGACGACCGTCGGTATAGAAGCCGTCCAGGCGATAGGTGGTGACCTCAATGCGCTCGCCATCGCAAATAGCCGTAATGCCGCCAAATTTAATGCCCGACTCAACTACGGCAATACCGGCGGCCTCGAGTGCCGCCTTGGACTCCTGCCACAGGCCGCTACAGCACATGTCGACATCGTGGCTGGGACGTCCCATCAGGGCGTCACGTACCCAACCGCCCACGTACCAGGCCTCAAGACCGGCATCCTCGAGGGCTCGCAACATGCACAGAGAGGCGCCTGACGGCTGCGTAGCGTTGAGCGAAACATTGCACATTCCTGTGGCCTCCTGCAATTGCGGGCATATCGATTGATGGTTTCCAAGAAGTCTAGCAAGAAATGAGAGCGGGCGCACACGCGAACGCGCTTCAAGCACGATTGGATCCCAAGGCATCGACTACAAACATGAAAAAGCACCCGCCTCGGCAATCCGAGACGGGTGCTCTACAAAGCAAAGATGCAAGGTCCGTGCGCTGCGTTAGCAGACCTGACGGATGGCGATGCCCTTCTGATACTCATCGACCTTAGCAAAATCGCCCAGACCCGGGCACTCGACCACGTTGGCGCCGGTGGCCATCGAGAGGCGCAGGGCGTCCTCGACGCGCTCGGGAGCGTCGTGCCACACGGACAGGAAGGCGGCCAGCGAAGAGTCACCGGCGCAAACGGTCGACAGCAGCTTGACGTCGAAGGTGCGGTTGGCAAACCAGATGTGCTCGCCGTTGGAGAAGTACGCGCCGGCGCCACCCAGGGTCAACAGCACGTTCTTGGCGCCCTTGGCATGCAGTTCGGCCATCGCGCCCTTGACAGACTCGTCGTCGCCACCGCTCACCTCAATGCCAAAGATGTCGAGCAGCTCGTCGTCGTTAGGCTTAATGAGGAGCGGCTCCATAGCAATGAGGTCGGCCAACTGATGGCTCGAGATATCGAGCACGAACTCGGCGCCCTTCGCCTTCACGCGACGCAGGACCTCTGCCAGGAAGCCATCGGAGGTGTTGGGGGGCAGCGAGCCGCTGATAACCAGGCAGGTCATGTCATCGAGCGAATCGATAAGCTCAAACATCTCCTGCTCGTTGGCAGCGTTGATGGCGGCACCGGCATTGACCATGTTGTACTCGGTGTCGGGACCGGCGTTGAGGAACACGTTGACACGCGTGATGCCGTCAGTCCACACGGGCTTGACGGGCACGCCCAGGGCCTCGGCGCCCTTAACGATATACTCACCCGAGAAGCCGGCGAAGAAGCCCAGGATCGTGGTGTCGACGCCGTAGTGGTCAAGCGTAAACGAAACGTTGAGACCCTTGCCGTTGGGGGTGTAGACAGCGTTACGGGTGCGGGTAACGGTGTTGGCAGCAAGACCGTCGCAGGAGATGTTGTAGTCAATGGCGGGATTTGCAGTAAGCGTGTAAATCATGAATGTTCCTTTCACGAAGCAACGTGTTAATGAAAGTATATTCCACGCTTCGGTAAAAGGCTACAACAACTCGGTGAACGGTGTGGAAGCGATGAAGTACGGCAGGGCACCTCTCCACCATGGCGGAACAAAAAAGGCGCCCCGGCCGAAACCGGAGCGCCGCATGCGCACGAATATGTCGCGTTTCGCTTACTTGCGATCGAGCTTGCGGACAGCAACGCGCTTGCTGTACTCGTCGACGTGACCAAAGTCGCCGATGCCGACGGACTCAGCAACGTTGGCGCCGGTGGCCATAGCGAGCTTCATGGCCTCCTCGACGTTGTCGCGATCCCTGTACCACTTGTGCAGGAACGCAGCGAGGGTGCAGTCGCCGGCGCAGACGGAAGAGACCAGCTTAATGTTGAACTCACGCTTGGCGTACCAGATGTCCTCGCCGTTGGAGAAGTAAGCGTCGCCGCGGCTACCACGGGTAAGCAGCACGTTCTGAACGCCAGCGTCGTGAGCCATCTTCATGGCAACGCGAACCTCGTCGTCGGTATCGACCGGCACGCCGAAGATGGCCTTCATCTCGTGATGGTTCGGCTTGATGAGCAGTGGCTTCTTGTGAGCGAGCTCCTTGAGCTTGTCGGAGGACAGGTCCAGGACGACGTCAGCGCCACGAGCCTGAGCGTGCTCCATGACCTGAGCCAGGAAGTCGGGCGTAGCTTTGGGAGGCACGGAGCCGGAGACAATCAGGCACTCAAGATCGCCCGCGGTGTCCAGGATGTTGTAGAGCTCCTCCTGGTGCTGCGGCGTGATCGGAGCGCCGGGGTTCAGGATGCCGTACTCGTGCTGGCCATCGTTGACGTAGGTGTTGATGCGCGTGATACCGTCGGTCCAGACCGGGCGGCACAGGCAACCCAGGTTCATGACCTCCTCGACGATAAACTTGCCCGTGAAGCCGGCGAAGAAGCCGAGCGCGACGGTGTCGACGCCCATCTTCTTAAAGGCGAAGGACACGTCGAGGCCCTTGCCGTTAGCCGTGTAGCTGGCCGAGCCGGTGCGGACGTTCTCGTCGGGCTCGAGCGGAGAGCTCGAAACCGTCATGTCGACAGCCGGGTTAGCGGTTAGCGTGTAGAACATTTACAGTACCCCCTGTATATGTGAGGGCCGCGTGGCCGGCCCATTCCAACCACGCGGGTACCTCTGATACCAAATTAGCGAGCTGCGGACTCGAGCAGTGCCTTGACCTCGGCGGCGGTGTTGCAGGCGAGTGCCTTCTCGGCGAGCTCGTCGCACTCGGCCTTGGTCCACTGGCTGATGGTCTTGCGGGCGCGCAGGATCGACGGAGCGCTCATCGAGAACTCCTCCAGGCCCCAGCTGATCAGCAGCGGCTCGAGCAGCGGATCGGCAGCGGCCTCGCCGCACA
This sequence comes from Collinsella sp., assembly GCA_048438765.1. Classification (GTDB taxonomy): domain Bacteria; phylum Actinomycetota; class Coriobacteriia; order Coriobacteriales; family Coriobacteriaceae; genus Collinsella. Next base: position 2,016 of record DBGAPG010000183.1, on the reverse strand, counting down.
TACCGACCATGATGCCGGCCTTCACGCCGCTCTCGATGATGTTCTTGAGCGAGCGGAGCACGGCGGGATAGTACACCTGGTACAGGTTGGAGATGGTGTCGTTGCCACGGTCGGCGCACATGGTGTAGCCGATCAGGTCGTTGGTGCCGATGGAGAAGAAGTCGGCGACCTCGGCCAGACGGTCTGCGAGCAGCGAAGCGGCGGGCGTCTCGACCATAATGCCGACCTCGATGTTCTCGTTGAACTTTCGACCCTCTTCGGTCAGCTCGGCCTTGCACTGCTCGACGAGCTCCTTGACAGCCAAGACCTCCTCGACGCAGGTGACGAGCGGGATCATGATCTTGACGTCACCGAAGGCGCTAGCGCGCAGCAGAGCGCGGAGCTGGACCTTGTACTGGTCGGGATTGGCCAGGCAGTAACGCACGGCGCGGAAGCCCATGAAGGGGTTGTCTTCCTTGACCATGTGCAGATACGGAATCTCCTTGTCGCCACCCACATCGAGCGTACGGATGATGACCGGAGCACCCTTGAGCGCGCTGGCGACCTTACGGTAGGCGTTGAACTGCTCCTCCTCGGAAGGAAGCTCGGCAGAGTCCATGAACAGGAACTCGGAGCGGAACAGACCGATGGCCTCCGCGTCGTGATCGAGCGCGTTGGGCACGTCATCGGGGTTACCGATGTTGCAGGCGATGATCTTCTTGATGCCATCGGCAGTCACGGACGGCTTGCCTCGGAAGGCCTCGAGGGCTGCCTTCTCGGCAGCGAAGGCCTCGGCCTTGGCGGTGTAGGCAGCGAGCGTCTCCTCGTCGGGATCGGCCTCGACGATACCCTTGCCACCGTCGACGACGACGGTCATACCGTTGCGCAGCGCGGTGCAGCTGTTGGAAACCGAAAGGACAGCCGGGATCTCGAGGGCACGCGCAATGATCGCGGAGTGCGACGTGCGGCCACCGGTCTCGGTGACGATACCGGCAACGTGGGCCTTATCGATCGTGGCGGTCATGGACGGCGTGAGGTCGTGCACGACAACGACGGTGTTCTCGGGCAGGACGGAGAGGTCGACGACCTCCTTGCCCAGCAGCTCGGCCAGAATACCGGTGCGGATGTCGGCGATGTCGGCCGCGCGCAGACGGAACATCTCGTCGTCCATGGACAGGAACATGTTCTCGAACATGGTCGAGGTGTCCATGAGCGCCTGCTCGGCGCAGGTACCGCCGTCAATGGCGGCGTTGATGGCGTCGGTCATGCCCGGGTCCTGAGCCAGGACAATGTGTCCGCTCATGATCTCGGCCTCGGCCTCTCCCACCGTCTCCTTCATGTGGTCGGCCTGAGCCTGGGTCTTCTCGCAGAAGACCGAAAGAGCGGACTGATAGCGCTCCTTCTCTGCTGCCGAATCAGCAACCTCGTGCGGCTCAAACGTCAAGTCGGGATCGACGGCGACCATGACGGTGCCGATACCGATGCCCTCGGAAGCGTTGACTCCCTGATACATTCCCATTCCTCTCTCCGTGTCATGTGATAAAGCGTTTTGCCATATCCATGACAAAAGAGCGCAGTTACCTTACAACAGGTCACTGCGCCCCCAAATATGAACTTAGTTGTTCAACATGCGACCCGTTTGAGTTCTACTCGCCAAGACCGCTCTTGATGAGCTCGATGGCAGCAGCCAGAGCCTCGGCCTCGTCAGCGCCGTCACACTTGACCTCGACCTCGGTGCCGCAGGGGATACCAGCAGCCATGAGGGCCATCGGGGACTTGCCGTTGACCTCCTTCTCGGGGGTGACGACCGTCACGTCACAGGCGTACTTGCCCATGGTGGAGGCGAACAGACCAGCCGGACGCATGTGCAGACCCTGAGGATTAACGAGGGTAGCCTTCTCAGAAACCATAGTTGACTCCTTTTTTGTGTTTAACCCCTGTCATGTATGTGGCAGGAGTCAGATTCACGACGTTGTTTATATTAACTCACATCAAACTGTTTTTCATTATGTTTCGCACGAATTGTTGGACAGATGT
>DBGAPG010000182.1:0-3680 GCA_048438765.1 Collinsella sp. | reverse complement strand
GGCGATGCCGTTGTCGGCGAGGCACTTGTTGATCTTGTCAGCGCGGCGCTCGTAACCTTCGAACGTAACAGTCATAGTTATTTCCCTCCCTTTCTACTCGTGAACCGGGAACACGCTGGCGACGGAGTGAGTCTCCTCGTCGGTGCGCGGGTCGATGTACTTGGCAGCGTTCTCCCACTGACCATAGTGGCCCATAGCGCCAGCGATGGCCTCCTCGGGGGTCTTGCCGGCCTTGACGGCGTCGGTGAACTTGCCGAGGTTCAGGAACTCGAACGCGATGATCTCGTTCTTGTCGTTGAGAGCCATGCGGGTGACGTAGCCCTGAGCGAGCTCGAGGTAACGAGCGCCCTTGGCCTTGGTGCCGAACATGGTGCCGACCTGGGAGCGAAGGCCCTTGCCGAGGTCGTCGAGGGAGGCGCCCACGGGCAGGCCGCCCTCGGAGAACGCGGTCTGGCTGCGGCCGTAAACGATCTGCAGGAAGATCTCGCGCATAGCAACGTTGATGGCGTCGCAGACGAGGTCGGTGTTGAGGGCCTCGAGGATGGTCTTGCCGGGAAGGATCTCGGAAGCCATGGCGGCAGAGTGGGTCATGCCCGAGCAGCCGATGGTCTCAACGAGGGCCTCCTCGATGATGCCGTCCTTGACGTTCAGCGTGAGCTTGCAGGCGCCCTGCTGAGGTGCGCACCAACCCACACCGTGCGTAAGACCGGAGATGTCGGAAATCTCCTTAGCCTGGACCCACTTGCCCTCCTCGGGGATGGGTGCGGGGCCGTGGTATGCACCCTTGGCAACGGGGCACATGTTCTCCACTTCCTGTGAGTACTGCATGCCTCTCCTCTCTATCGTGTTGGCGTCCCGTCTGGGGGTCGTGGCTGGCGATTGCCGGGCGACCCTTCGAAAGGGACATGACATGCAGCCCTATAATACCGCGAAATGCACGGAATATTCGGTGAACGGCTCAGTTTTCGTAGCGAGAAGTCCGGAAGTTTTAATTGAAACGGTTTAACGTTATGTTCTGTGGTCGTGAACTTCCGTAGAGGGGGTCCGTTTTTGGCAAGCTTTTGGTCGGCTCTTGTAAGCGTTGCGGGGGTTGACCTGTTGCAACGGTGCCGTTCGCCGCCCGTTTACTGCCTTTGGCCGCGCGAGTGTATTGTTTTGCGTGAATGTTTTGATGGCACGCTTCAATCGTGCTGTATTGGATGGCAGACAGATCCCGGCGAAGGGAGCGCCATGCAGCGCGTTTGGAGAACGGTTACCGGCTTTTACCATGTCTGTGCCCGCGGTACGGGTAAGCAGCTCATCTTTGAGGGCGATGAGGACCGGTGGGAGTTTTTGGAGCTGATGCGCGCGTGCTGCCGCGAGGAGGGCGTGACGGTTATCGCCTGGTGCCTTATGGGCAATCACGTGCATTTGGTGCTTGCAGATTACGAGGACAGGATGAGCGCGGCGATGCACCGGCTGCTTTTGACGCACGCGCGGCGGTTTAATAAACGCGCGGGGCGCATAGGCCATCTGTTCCAGAACCGTTTTGACCGGCGCTCGCTCGATACCGACTGGCAGGTGATGGAGGCTATTCGCTCCGTACACGCCGATCCGCAGGAGGCGGTCGTTGGCCTAATCGAGCGTTATCCCTGGAGTAGCTTTGCGGAGTATTTATGCGCTTACGACGGTGACGCGGCTGATGTCGCGAGGGGATTTTCCGATCCTTCTTGCGTGCTTGAGCTCTTTGGTTCTGCCGAGGGCTTTATTGCCTATTCGCTTTCGACGCCCGACGGCAGTGAACCAGCGCTGTGCGATATGAAAGAGACGGAGTGGGAACGCCATGCCTTTGCCGGCAAGTTGGCGAAGAGTCTCGGGGTTCCGCTCAACGGGGTTAAAACTGCACCGCCGGCGCAGCGCGATACTGTTATTGTTGGATTGAACAATGCCGGCTTTACGGTGCGCCAGATTGAGCGGTATACCGGGATTGGCAAAAGTACCGTCTCTCGTATCGTGCGCGCCCGCGCGCGAACGGCGATGAGGGCTGGCGGAAGCGTGATGTAGGGTCGCCTGTTCACCGCAGCTGGGGTCGTCCATACGCCGCAACCAGCGTTCAAAAGCTTGGTACGGTAACTGCACTTCTTAATATGCATAGAACAATCGCCATCTTGCATAAAATAACGGCTCAGTCCGGATTTGCCCGTGCCTACCCCCGTCTGCGCCGTGCAATAAACCGAGTTTTCAGCATCGTGTTGCTGTCGGCACCGCCGCAATCTTGCAACATACGGGTCCCGAAGCTATTGATTCCTGCCGTTGCGCCCCCGAAGCACGTGCCTGCGTCCCGTCAGACCGCGATGCTTGTTCTAAAACACAATATATATATGCGCCTAAAGACATTGATTAACGCTTTCGATGCGTATACACACAGCTTGGCGTGCTGAATACTCGCAAAAATGCACGCCGCTTTCTATGGGACCCGTCTGCGGCAGGCGCGAAGCGAGTCGGAGCTTCGCAGAACGGGGCTTGGCGCATTGCTTGGCGGGCCCGGGGCCCTGCCGCAGGCCTTTGGTGCTGTGGAAAACGCCCGTGCTCGCGTCTGGCTGTGTGGCAAATGTCAGACGGGGCGCCGGACGCGCGGACTTTGTGCGTTCGCGCTCATTAGGTAAAAACAGAGCCGCCCGTATCGGGCGGCTCGGCAATCAAAAAACTTGGATTCGGGGCATAAACTACTGGTTTGCTTGCCCCTCGAGCATGCCGTCGAGGGTGCGCCAAGCGAGCTCGGCGCATTTGACGCGGGCGGGCATGTGCGAGATGTCCTGGAGCTGGGCGGCTTCGTCCAGGTCTTCCAGGTCGTCCTCGGAGAGCTGCTCGCCGCGGATCATGGCGAGGAAGAGCCCTGCCAAGCGACGTGCTTCCTCGACCGTCTCGCCGGTGATGAGGTCGGCCATGATGTCGGCGCTGGCCTGGCTGATGGCGCAGCCGTGGCCGGTAAACGAGGCCTCCTCGATCACGTTGTTCTCGACACGTAGCTGCAAGGTGAGCTCGTCGCCGCAGCTGGGGTTGATGCCGTCGTGCTCGTGCGTGGGGGCATCCATCTCGTACTTGTAGTCGGGGTGTGAGTTGTGCTCCATAAACGTGGTGGAGGTGTACAGATTACCCATTGAACGTGCTCCAAACGTGATGCAGACCGGCGATGAACTTGTCGATATCGGCCTTGTCGTTGTAGAAGGCCACGCTGGCGCGGCAGCAGGCGAGGTCCTCGACGCCCAGCCAGGTGAGCAGCGGCTGCGCGCAGTGGTGACCCGCGCGGATGCAGACGCCGTCCATGTCCATGATGCTCGCGACATCGTGCGGGTGGATGCCGTGGACGTTAAAGCTCACGACGCCGTGATGGTTGTCCCAATAGATAGAGCCGATGATCTGGACAAAGTCGAGCTGCATGAGCTCGCCCATCAGGTAGTGGACGAGTGCTTGCTCGCGGGCCTGGATGTTTTCGTAGCCCACGGTGTTAACCAGGTAATCAAGCGCCGCGCCTGTGGCGAAGATGCCGGCGGCGTCCTGCGTGCCGGCCTCGAACTTCTCGGGGACGGGCGCCCAGACGGCGTCCTGCTCGGTGACCGAGTCGATCATCTCGCCGCCGGTAAGCATGGGCGGCATGGCGTTGAGCAGGTCCATCTTGCCCCACAGCACGCCGATGCCCA
>DBGAPG010000181.1:0-4298 GCA_048438765.1 Collinsella sp. | reverse complement strand
CCTTTGGAGTCACCCTTTAGGCGGAACTCTCCTAATTATTTGGATGAGTCGTTTACTTACTTGTACTGTTACCGTCTTCCCGCTCTTGTTGGGGTATGCTTTGTTCGTATGTAAACGTATGACATGTTGATGGGGGAGGGTGCTATGGCTCGCGAGAGTGCTCGTTCTAAGGATACGGCTAAGCCTGGCATCAAGGAAGTTGCGGCGGTGGCGGGGGTTTCGCCTACTACGGTATCTCGCGTGCTTAATAATCGCGGCTATATTAGCCAAGAGACCCGCGATAAGGTCCATGCCGCGATGAAGCGCATCAACTATACGCCCAACGATATCGCCCGTGCCATGCTCAACGGTCGCCTGAATCTTATCGGTATGATCGTCCCCTATGTCAGCAGTCCGTTTCATGCCCAAGTGGTTCAAGTCATTGAGCATACCCTGGCCGAAAACGGTTTTAAGATGCTGCTGTGCAATAGCGCCAATCGACCCGAGCTTGAGCGCTCTTATATCGACATGCTTCGACGCAATATGGTTGATGGCGTCATCGTCAACTCGCTTAATATCGGTGCCGAGGCGTATGCCGAGATGGGCTTGAGTCTGGTTGGTATCGACTGCGACCTTGGCGAAGCCTCTGTTCAGATTGCGAGCGACAGCTATAGCATCGGCGAACTTGCCACGCGTCGCCTGATCGATGACGGATGTTCACGCATCCTGTGCCTGCGCAGCAATAGCCGCATGCGCATGCCTGCCAATAAGCGTACCGATGCCTACCTCGATGTTGTTGAGCAGGCCGGTTTGCCCGCGCTTGTCCGTGAGGTCGAGTTCGTTAAGCCCGACGACGAAAAGAGTGCGGTCGTTGCGAAGATCCTCGATGAGAACCCCGATATTGACGGCATCTTTGCGGGAGACGACACGATGGCGGCTATCTGTCTTAACGTGATGAAGCAGCGCGGCTTGAGCGCTCCGGGCGATATTAAGGTCGTGGGCGCGGATGGTGCCCGCCGCACTATGACGTTTATGCCTGACTTAACAACCGTTCGCCAAGATATCGATCGCATCGGAGAGCTCGCGGCGCAATCCATCATTGCTCTTATTAACGGCGAAAAGCCCGAATCGAATATCAAGCTCCCCGTTGAACTCATTGAGGGTAAAACCGCGTAGTTCATCCCGTGCCAAAAGAATTCCTCAAACACCTCTGATGACCGTTCGCCGGCATATGTCAACCGTTTGCCGACGACTGGAACTGCGAAAAGACGTATTGGTGTGAAAACGTTTGACATATGAAAACGATTGACATATCTTGCAGTTGTACCGAGTTAGTATCTCGTGAGAAAGGAAGTCTCGGATGCACAAGGTGTATTACCAGCCTGAGGGAATTTGGGTAGGCGACATCATGCCGTACGGCGAGGACGGCACGTTCTATCTCTATCATCAGCGTGACACGCGAAACCCCGGACCTTTCGGAGAGCCGTTTGGCTGGGCACTCGCGACAACCAAGGACTTCGTCAATTACAAAGACTTTGGCGAGAGCCTTGAGCGTGGCGGCGACGAGGAAGTCGACCAGTATGTTTATGCCGGCACGGTGTTTAAGGTGGGCGACAAGTACCATGCGCTCTACACTGGTTGCAATCGCGATAAGGTCAAGGCACGCTTGATGAAGCAGGTTCTTCTTCACGCAACGAGTGACGACGCCGTCAAGTGGGAGAAGAACATCGCCGAGACGCTGCTTCCGCCCCAGGAGGGTTACGATGACCGCAACTGGCGCGATCCCTTTGTGCTTTGGGATGAGGAGAACGAAGAGTACATGCTCATCCTCGGCACGCGCGTGGGCGAGGACAAGCGTCTGATGACCGGTCGTCTGGTCAAGTTCACCTCCAAGGACCTGGATACCTGGGAGTTCCAGGGCGACTGGTGGAATCCGGGCCTGTACACCATGTTCGAGATGCCTGATCTCTTTAAGATGGGCGACTGGTGGTATCTGGTGTTCTCCGAGTACAGTGATGGCAACAAGACCCGTTACCGCATGTCTCGCTCTATCAACGGTCCTTGGATCACTCCTGCGGACGATTCCTTCGATGGCCGCGCGTACTATGCCGCGCGTACCGCATTTGACGGCGAGCGCCGCGTTCTCTTTGGTTGGGTTCCTACGCGTGACGAGGGCGGTGACCCCAGCTCTTACCTGTGGGGTGGCACCTTTATGCCTCTCGAGATCGTTCAGCGTGTTGACGGAACGCTCGGCACCAAGCTTCCTGACAGCATGCTTGGCGCCTTTGGCGAGGCTAAGGCAGTCGAGGCCTTTGAGCTCTCCTGCGAGTCGGGCAAGGTCGAGCAGGTGCTCGCCGCGGATGCCGGCTCCACCTACTTGCTCGATGCCGACATTGAGCTCGGCGGTAACGCTGCCGGCTTCTCGGTCAAGTTCGCCGAGGACGCCGAGACTGGTCTTGCCTATGAGTTCCGCGCCAACCTGCGTGAGGGCAAGCTCGAGTTTACGGCGGCCCCCCAGTATCCGTGGTTCCAGGTCAACAACATGGGCCTCGAGCGTCCGTTGTTCTTTAAGGGCGAGGGCACTCATCATGTGCGCCTGGTCGTTGACGACGATATCGCGACCATCTTTGTCGATGATGTTGCGCTTAACGCTCGATTCTGCAATAAGCAGGGCCAGGGTGTGGCGCTGACGGTCACCGACGGTACGCTTAAGTGCGCAAATGCAACGATCGCGTCTCTGTAATGGCATCAAAACGTCTTATGATTTCGTAAAGGAATGGAGAGGAACATGGACTACAAAGTAGTGTCTCAGCAAGTCGTCGATAACGTCGGCGGTCTGGAGAACATCGAGGGCGCCACGCATTGCGTTACGCGTCTGCGTCTGGTGCTCAAGGATACGAGCAAGTACAACAAGGCCGAGCTCGAGAACATCGATGGCGTCAAGGGCGTGCTGTACAACAGCGGCCAGCTCATGATCATCTTCGGTACCGGTACCGTCAACAAGGTTTACGATGAGTTTATGGCTCTGACGGGCGTTAAGGAGATTAGCGCTTCCGAGGTCAAGGGCGCCGAGGCGGACAAGAAGGGCAAGTTCTTCTCGGTCCTCAAGGTATTCTCGGACATCTTTATCCCCATCATTCCCGCTTTCGTCGGCGCTGCTATCATCATCGGCCTTAAGTCGCTGATTGTTGCCAACGGCCTCTTTGGCATGGAGGGCAGCCTCGCCGATCACAGCGAGTTCCTCAAGAACCTCGCAAGCTTCTTTGCCATTATCGCCACCACCTTCGACTACCTACCTGTCCTGGTTATGTACAGCGCGGTCAAGCGTTTTGGCGGTAACCCGATCCTGGGCATCCTCGTCGGTATCGTCATGGTTCACCCAAGCCTTATGAACCGTAACACGTTCGTTATGGACCCGACGGGTGCTGAGTACTGGAACTTCGGTCCGCTCTCCATTCCCATGGTTGCTTTCCAGGGCGGCGTGTTCCCTGCAATCCTGACTGCCTGGTTTATGGCCAAGGTCGAGAAGATTGCCCAGAAGTACATCCCCGAGGTTGTTTCGTTCGTCTTTGTCCCGACCGTTACCCTGATTCTTGCTAACGTCGCCCTGTTCACCGTGTTCGGCCCGCTCGGCAACCTGATCGGCGACGTCCTCGCCGGCGTAATCGATATCCTGTACAACAGGATGGGCGTCTTTGGTGCCTTTGTCTTCGCCGCGTTCCTGCAGCCGCTTGTCGTTACCGGTACGCATCAGTTCATCCAGGGTATCGAGGCAAACCTCGTTGCCACGACTGGCTTCAACTACATCCAGGCCATCTGGTCGGTTTCCATCATCGCCCAGGGCGGCGGCGCCATCGGCATGTACCTCATTCACAAGAAGCATTCCAAAGAGCGCAACATCTGCATGTCGTCCTTTATCCCGACGCTGGTCGGTATCTCCGAGCCCGCAATCTTTGCTGCAAACATGCGCTACTCGATCATCCCGTTCGTCTGCGCTTGCATCGGTGCAGGCTGCGGCGGTGCCTTCGTGAAGCTCTTTGAGGTGCGCGCCATCGGTCAGGGTCTGACCGGCGTGCTTGGCCTGCTCATCGTCACGCCCGAGACGCTCGTGTGGTATGTGGCTGGCAATCTCATCGCCTTCATCGTGCCGATCGTCTTGATCTTTGCCTACAACAAGGCAAAGGGCGTGCCGACCACCGATGAAGAGGGCGCTGGCGCTGGCTTCGACGTTAGCTTCTAGTTGAGCCGTTCAGTGTAATCTGAGGATAAGTCCATTTGAGGAAGGGCGTTCGACTCGTGTGAGTCGAGCGTCCTTCCCC
>DBGAPG010000180.1:0-2792 GCA_048438765.1 Collinsella sp. | reverse complement strand
CACCACAAAGGTGCCTGTCCCCTTTGTGGTGGTTTTGGTGGTGGTTAGCCGATGGGTTCGGTGTATTTGGCGCGGTCGGTGCGCTGGATGCGCTTGGAGACATGGAGCGGGCGGCCGTCGGTGTCGTAGACGTAGTCGGTGATTAGGATCAGCGCCTGCCCGCGCTCAACGTTGAGCAAAAACGCCTCGTTTTGCGAGGCGTAGCACACCTCAAAGGTCTTATGCCCCTGTGCCGGTGCGCGATGGAACTCCTGTCGCAGCGTGGCGTAGAGCGAACCGTTGATATCGCGATCGATGAGCGTCTCGAAGCTTGGCGGCAGGTAGGTGGTCTCCAGGCACAGCGGCGCGTCGTCCAGGTAGCGCAGGCGGACAAGTTTGACGAGCTTGCTGCCCACGGCGGCGTCAAAGAACTTAGCTATGCTGCCGGCCGCCTTGGCAAAGCCCGAGTCCACGGTGCGCGTGGTGGGCTTCATGCCCTGGCCTTCGACCTGCTTGGTATAGCTCGAAAACACTAGGTTGTTCTCGTGGAGCGCGGGCGTGTCGGCCACAAAGGCGCCACGCCCGCGCTCGGTGCGCACCAGGCCCTCATCAACGAGCACCTTAAGGGCGTGGCGCACGGTGCTGCGCGACAGCCCCGATTCGTCCATGAGCTCCATCTCGGACGGCAGCTTGTCTCCGCGTGCGTAGATGCCGGCGGCGATGCGGTCGCGAAGCGTACCCGCCAAGCGCTCGTATTGGCTCAGTTTCTTTTTAGATGAAGCGTTCATGCGATCAGCCTATATCTAACTTGTATGCTTATCTAAGCAAGCATGTATTCAATACAACAATAAAACCGCTGGTAACGAGTAATCGAAAACCACAGCGGTAAAATATCTAGGTCAAATATAGCATACAACTAGTCGACATAACCAAAACATGTATGTAACTTGTATGCCATCAAGAGCATCAAACGAGAAGAAAGGCTGATGCGCGATGACTACTCAGGAACAGGTTAAGGATGTCGTCTCCCAGGTTTTGGCTGACAAGGCAGACAAGGGCGGCATCAAGCGCGTCGTGTGGATCGGCGCCGGCGGATCCAACGGCGGCAACTATCCTGCCCAGTATTTTATGGAGCACGAGGCCACGCAGGTCGTGAGCTCCAGCTACACCAGCAACGAGTTCGTGCACGCCACGCCTGCCTACGTTAACGAGAACACCCTGGCCGTCGTCGTGTCCATGCGCGGCACCAAGGAGACCATCGTCGCCGCCCAGGTCGCCAAGGACCACGGTGCCAGCACCATCGCCATCTATGTTGACGAGTCCGGCCTCACCGAGGTCTGCGACTACAAGATCCAGTACGACAGCCTGGCCGTCGACGAGTCCTGCATGGGCCGCACCAACTCCGCCGTCGTGACCATGATCGCCATGGAGCTTACGCAGCAGACCGAGGGTTATGCCGAGTACGAGACCGCTATGGCCGCGTTCGACTTGGTCGACCCCATCTATCGCAAGGCCGTCGAGTACACCCGTCCGCTCGCTGCCAAGTGGGCCGAGCAGAACGCCGACAAGCCCTGCATCAACGTCATGGCCCAGGGTCCGCTCTTTGGTGCCGCCTACGTCTTTAGCATCTGCAACGTGCAGGAGATGCTGCAGATCGACTCCTGCACTATCAACACCTGCGACTTCTTCCACGGCCCCTTCGAGATCCTGGACAAGCGCACCTCGCTGTTCCAGCTCATCAGCGTCGGCCGCAGCCGCTGCAACGACGAGCGCGGCATCCGCTTTGTCAACCAGTACGGTGGCGAGCGCGTCTATCAGCTCGACGCCAAGGAGCTCGGCCTCAACGACATCAAGGACAGCGTGAGCGAATACTTCAACCACCTGATCTTTGCCCCGATCCTCAACAACGTGTACATGCGTGCGCTTTCTGCCGTCACCCACAAGGACTACATGACGCGCCGCTACATGTGGAAGCTCGACTACTAGGGGATAGAGCGGCCTAACAGCTCGATGTCCTCATAAGTTGCGGTGGAATAGTTCCTGTTTGGGGGCTTGAAGCCTCTATTTAGGAACTATTTCACCGCAACCGCCCAGTAATCCGCTGGGGGCGGAGGAAAACGGATCACTTATCCGCTCGCCGATTTGTGTCTTGAAAAATGTATATAACGACTATAACGTAGTACGAAACATATTGGAAACAATATCGAGGAGGCTGCGTTGAAGAAAAGCAATCTGGGCTATGTGCTGGTGCTGATCGCCGCGCTTATGTGGGGCAGCATCGGAATCTTTGTAAACGGCATCTCGGCCATGGGCGTTTCGTCCCAGAGCATGGCTGCCTTTCGCTTGTTGGTCGGAGCGCTTATCTTGGCGCCGGTCCTGATGTTTATGGGCTGCCGTCCGGGTGAGGGGTCTACCGTGGCTCAGGGTCCGCTGGCCCTGTTCAAGGCAAGCCCTAAAGAGCTTGTTCCCTGTGCGCTTGTCGGCATCGTCGGTTTGGCCGCCGCCAACACCTGTTATTACGAGTGCATGGGCGAGGTGGGCATGTCCACGGCCTCGGTGCTGCTCTACACCTCGCCGGTGTTTGGCGTCATGCTCGGCCGCGTGCTTTATCGCGAGGACGTGACCCCCAACAAGCTCGTTGCCATTGTCTTTAACATCGTAGGCTGCGTGCTTGCAGTGACCAATGGCGACCTTTCCGGTTTTCATTTTTCGGTTTGGGGCGTCACGTCGGGCGTGATTGCAGGCCTTTGTGGTGCGTCGCTCGCGGTGTTTAGCCGAATAGCAACCAAGACGGTCCACCCGCTGGCTGTCAC
>DBGAPG010000179.1:0-5442 GCA_048438765.1 Collinsella sp. | reverse complement strand
TCACGTCGGCAAACGACACGGGCACAACATCCTCGCCCAAAAGGCAGCAGATCCAGCGGACCGGACGAACAAAGGTCGCATGCTCGTGACCCCAGCGCTGGCTGCGGTAGTTGGGCCACTGCAGGCCGGCGATGGTCTTCTCGCACAGAGCGGTCAGAATCGGCGTAGCCGGTGCGGAAGGAATGTTCTTCTCGGCGAACACATACTCGCGACCGTCAGTGTCCTCGCGACGGACCAGGTCCTCGGCAGCCACACCGCACTTGCGGGCAAAGCCCTGGGCGGCCTTGGTGGCGTTACCGTCGGCATCGAAGGCGATGTTGGCCGCGGGGCCGCGCTTGACCTCGTGAACCTCGTCGGTCGCGGTGGCAACGTCAGCAACGAGCGCAGCCAGGCGGCGCGGGCTCGAGATCACACGGACCTCGCCGTGGGCCAGACCGGCCTCGTCGAGACCCTTGGCGATCATGGTGCCAAGCTGCTTGACGGCATTGTTCAGCGGTGCAGAGGGCATTTCCTCCGTACCGATCTCAAACAGGAAATCCTTAGCGTCTGCCATGGCTTACGCCACCTCGCCTTCCTGGTCGGCATTCTCGTTGACTCCGGCGACCTCGGCCATGTAGGCCTCGCAGCACGCCTTGGCGACGGCGCGGACGCGCAGGATGTAGTTGGCACGCTCGACCGCGGACAACGCGCCGCGGGCATCGAGCAGGTTGAAGGCATGGCTGCACTTCATGACGCAGTCGTACGCCGGCAGCGGAAGCTTGCGCTCCAGGCAGGAGTGGCACTCGGCCTCGTAGTCGTCAAACTTCTGACGCATCATCTCGACGTTGGCGACCTCAAAGTTATAGGCACTGAACTCGCGCTCGTTCTCGAGGAACACGTCGCCATAGGTCATGGGCGTGCCGTCGGGCAGGTAGCTCCACACCAGGTCGTAGACCGAGTTGACGCCCTGGGCGTACATGGCGATACGCTCCAGGCCGTAGGTGATCTCGACGGGCACGGGGTCAACCTCGATGCCGCCCACCTGCTGGAAGTACGTAAACTGCGTGACCTCCATGCCGTTGAGCCAGACCTCCCAGCCAAGGCCCCAGGCGCCCAGGGTCGGGCTCTCCCAGTCGTCCTCGACAAAACGGACGTCATGGTCGTTGGGGTCCAGGCCAATGGCGGCCAGCGAACCCAGGTAGAGCTCCTGGGCGTTGACCGGCGAGGGCTTGATGAGCACCTGGAACTGATAGTAGTGCTGCATGCGGTTGGGGTTCTCGCCGTAGCGGCCGTCAGCGGGACGGCGGCAGGGCTGCGCATAGCAGGTGCGCCACTCGGCGGGACCGAGCGAGCGCAGCGTGGTCGCGGTATGGAAGGTACCGGCACCGACCTCGGAGTCATAGGGCTGCATAATGACGCAGCCCTGCTCGCCCCAGTACTGCTGGAGGCGCAGGATGATGTCTTGGAAGGAAAGCGATGAAGCGTTCATGCCTCTAATATCCCCTCGTCGAAACGATTACACGGTTAGGTACTGTACTATAGCGGTTTTTAGTCGATAGCGCCGATGCGGTTGAGCGGCCAGTAGCGAACGAGTGCCACAGCGATCAAATCAGAGCGATCGACGGGACCAAAGTAGCGTGAGTCGGCAGAGTTTTCGCGGTTGTCGCCCATCACCCACACGCACCCGTCGGGAACGGTGTAGGGATAGCTTACCTGAGCGCCGGGCGCTTGGACCGAAAGTGGCCAGCTCATGCCCGTCGTGTAGTCCTCGTCGAGCGCTTGGCCGTCAACAACCACCTTGCCATCCTGCAGGTCAACCGTCTGGCCGGCCGTGGCAATAACACGCTTGACAAGAACATCATGCTCGGAGGTGCCATCGGGGTTGTGAAACACCACGATATCGCCCTGCTTGACGGGCTGACCGAGCTCGAGGCTCACCTTTTGTGCCAGGATCTGGTCGCCAATCTCAATCGTGGACTCCATGGAGCCGGTGGGCACCACAAAGGGCTCGACCACAAACGAGCGAATCAAGAAGGTGGCGACCAGTGCGATCGCGATGACCGCGATCCACTCAAAAGCGCCCCTCAACGCGGAATGCTGCGATGGAACCATTCTCACTCCTCGCTCTGCGAATACGAAGCGTCAAGGATCTCCTGCGCGTAAGCGCGCTCCTCGGGCGTGAGCCGCGCCGTCTCGATCAGATCGGGACGCCAGCGGCAGGTGCGCTCGATGGCGTTCTTGCGACGCCAGGCATCGACCTTGGCGTGATCGCCGCTCACAAGCACCGGAGGCACGCCCTCGCCGTTGAACTCGGCAGGACGGGTGTACTGCGCGTACTCGAGCAGGCCTCCATCCTCGGCGGTCGAGAACGACTCGTCGACGTTGCTCATCTCGTCACCAAGGGCGCCGGGGATGAGGCGTACGACAGCATCGGCAACGACCATAGCGGGAAGCTCGCCGCCCGTGAGCACGTAGTCGCCGATCGACAGACGCTCATCGGCATACGCATACGCGCGCTCGTCGACGCCCTCGTAGCGACTGCACACAAACAGCAGGCGCTCACTTTTGAGCAGGCGCTCGGCCACATGCTGCGTAAAAGGCTCGCCACAGGGGGTAAAGAACACCACAGTGGGCTTGGGACCCTCTGCGCTAATGGCCTCGATGGCCTCTGCGATAGGCTCGACCTTCATGAGCATGCCCTGCCCGCCGCCGTACGGCTCGTCATCGACGGTACGATGGCGGTCGTGCGTCCAGTCGCGCAGGTTATACGCCTTAAAATCAAAAAGGCCGGCCTTGCGGGCGCGGCCCAAGATCGATGTGGACATGACGGGCTCAAACATCTCGGGAAAGACCGAAAGGGTCTCGATCAGCATGTTGTCCTCCCTACTTGTCCATATCGATCAGGCCGTCCATAACGTGGACGGAAATTGTTCCTTTGTCGGGAAGATCGAGCACAACCTGCTCGATCACGGGAATCAGTACCTCGCCGTACCGATCACCCTCGACAACCCAAACATCGTTAGCGGGCGTCGACATGATCTCGACAATCGTGCCGAGCGAACCGAAGCGCTCGTCGACAACCTCGCGACCCATCAGGTCGATATAGGCAGCGTCGAGCGAATCGAGCTCAAAGTCGTCACGATTTGCCAGCACGTAGCATCCCGTGATGCCCTCGGCGGCCGTCAAGTCGTCAATGCCCTCAAACGAGACCAGAACGCCATCGCCCGTATCGGTGACGGACACGACCGTGCAAAAGCGGTCGCGCTTGAGCGCCGGCGGCGTCAGGGCGACGCGCATACCAGGCTCTAATACAGAAGGAAGCCCCCGCAGCGGCTGCGCGAGGACCTCCCCCTTCCTTCCGTGCGGCTTGACCACACGGGCGATGTTTTTGTACTGGGACCTCAAGGTCCTAGCCCAGAACCTCTACCTCGACAGCAGTGTCGAGGCGAGCGGCCAGTGCACGGGCGAGCGTGCGAATGGCCTTGATGGTACGGCCACGACGGCCGATGACCTTAGCGACGTCATCCTCGGCAACCGAAACCTCAATCGTAGAGGCGTCGTCACCATCGATGACCTCAAGGCTCACGGAATCCGGGTCGTCGACGATCTGAACAACGAGATATTCGACGAGATCGGCGATGCGATCTGAGAGCATTGCCTCACCCTCGAGCTGTGCAGCGTCAACCTCAGGCACGATTTACTCCTCGGCGCCCTCAGCGGCCTCAGCGGCAGCCTTAGCGGCCTCGGCCTCTTTGGCGAGCTGCTTCTTGGACTTCTTGACGACGGTCTCGGTCTTCTCGCCCTCGTTGGCGGCCTTGACCAGAGCGGCGACGGCGTCGGTGAGCTGAGCGCCCTTGGACTGCCAGTCGGCGATCTTCTCGAGGTCGAGGTTGATGGTCTTGGGGGCGGTCATCGGGTTGTAGCGGCCAACCTCCTCGATGATACGACCGTCACGCGGGGCGCGGGAATCGGCGACGACGACACGGTAGTACGGACGCTTCTTAGCGCCGTGACGAGCAAGGCGAATCTTGACTGCCAAAGGAAACTCCTCCAACCAAGCAGCTTTAGGCTGCAACTACAAACAAACAGTTGAACATAATACGCCATCGACGCGGGCAGGTGAAGTCCGTGAGACCAACTTCTTCGGTGTAGTCGAGGGCAAATCCATATCTTAGACAAGAATTCGGGATTTGCAAGCACATACACGCACCCCACATGAGCTGCGCGGTATACTCATGACATGGAAAGACGCGAACATACATACGGTTATGAGGATGCCATGGGCGTCACACCGCCTCCCTGGACGGGCCCGGCGGTGGGTCTGATGGACCTTGATGCGTTTTTTGCGAGCGTGGAGATGCTCGATCATCCCGAGTGGCGCGGCAAGCCGCTCATCGTGGGCGGAGACGCCGATTCGCGTGGCGTCGTGTCTACGTGTTCGTATGAGGCACGTCGCTTTGGCGTGCACTCTGCCATGGCCTCGGCCGAGGCGCGGCGCTTGTGCCCGCAAGCCATTTGGACGCACGGGCACTTTGATCGCTACCGCGAGGTGAGCGCGCAGGTCATGGCGATTCTTGCCGAGGAGACGCCGCGCGTTGAGCGCGTATCCATCGACGAAGCCTTTATCGATATCACACCGGGTCGCTTTGCGCCCGAAGACCCGCTGCTGGTTGCGCGGCGTATAAGCGACCGCGTGGCAGCGCTGGGAGTGACGTGCTCCATTGGCGTGGGCTGCAACAAGACGGTCGCAAAGATCGCAAGCGAGCGGGATAAGCCGTTTGGGTTGACCATCGTGCGCCCCGGAACCGAGCAGCGCTTTTTGGCCGCACTGCAGGTATCTGCCATGAGCGGCATCGGGCGCTCGGCCGAGGAGCGACTGCGCCGCATGCGCATCTACACCCTCGGCGAGCTTTCGCGCGCGCCTGAGTCCACACTGGCCTCTATTTTTGGCGTCAATGGCGAGCGCATGCGTCAGCGTGCGCTGGGACTCGAAATCTCTGAAGTCACGAGCCTCGATGAAGAGCGCGAGGTCAAGTCGGTCAGCAATGAACGCACCTTTGCTAAAGATTTGACTGAGCGTGGGGATATTGAGGCGGCGATTGCGCTGTTGGGAGAGTCAGTGGGACGCCGTCTGCGTCGTCAGGGGCTGACGGGTGCCACGGTAACGCTCAAGCTTAAGTATTCGTATGGCAGCGGGCGTACGGCACAGCGCCGGCTGCCTCATCCGACCGACGATGAGAACATCTTCGTGGCGGTTGCACTCGAACTGCTCGACAACATCTGGCAGGAAGGCATGCATGTTCGCTTAGCTGGCATCGGCATGAGCGATTTCGATCACCAAGGCGGGATCCAAACCGACCTGTTCTGCGAGATCGATGACCGCGGAGCCCAATCCAGCGACCGCCGCGACCTCTCCGTCGCCATCGACGCCGTCCGAGACAAATTCGGCGACACCGCCCTATC
>DBGAPG010000178.1:0-8403 GCA_048438765.1 Collinsella sp. | reverse complement strand
CTCGTGCGCTGCCTGGAGACGGGCGAGGGCGAGGTGCAGATCGGCGTCTCGGACGAGGCGGCAGACCAGGCCAAGCTCACGCTCGACCGTATGCTCGAGTACGCAGCGCGCTAGAACAATGTTGCATGAGGGACGGTCCCTTATGTCACATTGCAAGGGAGAGGATTCCTGTGGAAACCAAGCAATACCCCGATATGGAGTGCGACGTCGTTATTGCCGGCTGCGGCGTGGTGGGTCTGTACGCGGCCCTCAATCTGCCGACGAGCACGCGCGTGATCATGCTCTCCAAGGGCGCGGTCGATGAGTGCGATTCGATGCTCGCGCAGGGCGGCATCTGCGTGCTGCCCGAGGGCTCGGACTACGATGCCTTCTTTGAGGACACCATGCACGCCGGCCACTACGAGAACCGCCGCGAGAGCGTCGACATCATGATTCGCTCGAGTCGCTCGGTCATCAACGACCTGCTAGCGATGGGCGTGGATTTTGAGCGCAAGGCCGATGGTAGCCTCGACTTTACCCGCGAGGGCGCGCACAGCCGTCCGCGCATTGCCTTCCATGCCGATATCACCGGCAAGGAGATTACGACCAAGCTGCTCCAGGCCGTTCGCAAGCTGGATAACGTGCAGATTTTGGAGCACGTGGCCATGACCGACATCCTGACGGCCGTGCGCGATGGGGCCACGGTGTGTGCCGGTGTCGTCGTCGTTTCCGTGGACGAGGACAACTCGGTTCGTCCCGCCGACGAACTGGCAAATGCCGCCGAGGGCGTGCATGCCGGCGAGCCGTTTAAGATCCATGCCCGCCACACGCTGTGGGCGACGGGTGGCATTGGCGGCGTGTACGACCACTCGACCAACTACCCGCAGCTCACGGGCGACGCCTGCTACATCGCTCAGGAGCATGGCATTAAGATGGAGCACCTGGACTACGTGCAGATTCACCCCACGGGACTGTTCTCGCCGCAGCCGGGCCGCACCTTCCTGATCAGCGAGAGCTGCCGCGGCGAGGGCGCGATTTTGCTCAACGCCGCCGGCGAGCGTTTTACCGACGAGTTGCAGCCGCGCGACGTTGTCGCCGCCGCCATCCGCGAGCAGATGAAGCAGGACGGCACCGAGCACGAGTGGCTGAGTTTTGCCCCCGTCGAGCGCGATGTGGTGACCGGGCACTTTGCCAACATTCGCGCGCGCTGCCTGGAGGACGGCCGCGACATCTTGGACGAGCCCATCCCCGTTACGCCCACGCAGCACTACTTTATGGGCGGCGTATGGGTCGATAAGGACGGCCGCACCTCGATGCCCGAGCTCTACGCCGCGGGCGAGACGGCTTGCAACGGCGTGCACGGCAAGAACCGCCTTGCATCAAACAGCCTGCTCGAGGCGTTGGTCTGGGGTCGTCGCGCCGCGTGGTACATGCGCACCGGCGAGTCGCTGGCCGTGGAGCAGGCGGGCGATCCCGCGCTCGATGGCCGTCATCGCGCCCTGAGCGTCGACACCCTGGCAATCGATGAATTGGCCCGTGCCGCCGGCACGCAGGCCGTGGAGGAGTAGACCATGAATCCCATTACCATGAAGCTCGTCGTCGATGATCTGATTCTGCAGGCTCTGCGCGAGGACATTACGTTTGAGGACGTGAGCACGGCGAGCGTGTGCCCCACGGCGCGTCCCGCCACGGTGGAGCTTATCGCCAAGGCCGACGGCATTATCGCCGGCCTGGACGTATTCGCCCGCACCTTTGAGCTGCTGGATCCGCAGAGCTCCGTGTTGTTCGATGTCTCGGATGGCGACGAGGTGCATGCCGGCGATCGCGTGGGCCAGGTGCGCGGCGACGCGCGCGTGTTGCTTTCGGGCGAGCGCGTGGCGCTCAACTACCTGCAGCGCATGAGCGGCATCGCTACCTACACGCACAGCATGGCCGCGGCGCTCGAGGGCACTAAGACCGTGCTTGTCGACACGCGCAAGACCACACCGGGCATGCGTGTGTTTGAAAAGGCGGCAGTCGAGATCGGCGGCGGCAGCAACCACCGTTACAACCTGTCGACGGCCGTCATGCTCAAGGACAACCACATCGATGCCGCCGGTGGCGTGACGCGTGCGATCGAGATGGCGCGCGCCCATGCATCGTTTACCACGACGGTCGAGATCGAGTGCGAGAACCTGGACATGGTGCGCGAGGCCGTGGAGGCCGGCGCCGACATCATCATGTTCGACAACATGACCCATGACGACATGGCCGCCGCTATCGAGCTTATCGCCGGTCGCGCCAAGACCGAGTGTTCGGGCAACGTGGACGCCGGCAATATCCGCGCGCTCGCCGACCTGGGCGTTGACTTTATTAGCTCGGGCGCCCTGACGCACTCCGCGCCGATCCTCGACCTCTCGCTTAAGCACCTGCGTCTGCTGGACGGTAAATAATGAACGCCCGCGAGCGTCGCCGTGCCATCATGGGCGTGCTCGAGCGAGCCAAAGACCCCGTCTCCGGCAGCGCGCTTGCCCGCGAGGTTGGCGTGAGCCGCCAGGTCGTGGTGCAGGACATCGCCCTGCTGCGCGCCGATGGGCACGATATCGTGGCGACCAACCGCGGCTACGTGCTGCAGGAAGCCGCGAGTAGCCCCGCCGTGCCCACGCGTCTTGTTAAGGTGCGCCACAGCGTGGAGCAGGCGGGCGACGAGCTTACGAGTATCGTCGACGCGGGTGGCGCCGTGCTCAACGTGATCGTCAACCATCGTGTGTACGGCAAGATCACGGCCGACCTGGACATCCGCAACCGCCGCGATGTCGAGCGCTATCTGCGCGATATCGAGAGCGGCAAGAGCTTTCCGCTGCTAACGGTGACGAGCGGCTATCACTTCCATCGCATTGCGGCGGAGGACGAACAGACCCTCGACGAGATCGAGGCCATGCTCAAGGAAAAAGGCTATCTGGCAGACCTGATGCCCTACGAAGACGATTTATCCTAGTCGACGCCGCATCTATAAGTTGCGGTGAAATAGTTCCTAAAATCGGCATCCAAAACATAAAACAGGAACTATTCCACCGCAACTGCCAAGGGTCCCGCTCCAAATTAGCTGCCCATACAAGCAAAAGGAGGCCTCCGCGGCGATGCGGAGGCCTCCTTTTTTGTGCACGGTGTACTTTTGAGTGTGCAAGTGGGGAGTTGTTACTCCTCGACGATCTCGGTGATCGCGCCAGCGGGGCAAGCGTCCTGGCAAGCGCCACAGGCGACGCAGGAGTCCTCGTCAGCAACGGTAGCGACGTCCTGGAGCTCCAGAACGCCAGCGGGGCAGGAGTCGACGCAAACGCCACAAGCGATGCACTCGTCGGCATCAATTACGGGATGAGCCATGGTAGTTTCCTCTCTGTTGACCGACGCTACAGACGATGCGCGCCGGTTTGATTCGGGCAAAAACATACCACGGGAGCGACCGTTTGCAATACCCTCTGGCCGGCATCTTCATACCGTTCGCCGAGTATGCCAAGGTTTACTAAAAAACGTGCAGGTGGGGCCGTTGAGCTGCGTAAATGTTAGCTAAAGGTGACTTGAAATATAGGGCGATTGAGCGTGCTTGCGGAAACCGCATCCCATTATTTTGTCGAAAAACGGGTTGCAGTTTCCGGTTAGGCCCGCTAGCGGAAAATGCGAGCCGGTATCAGCTCTCAAAACGGGATACGGTTTCCGGTTGAGCCTTCAGACGGAAACTGCGACCCGGAATCCACGCTCAAACCGGGATGAGCTTTCCGCAAGACGGCCCCCAGGCACCCCCGGACGCAAACCTCAGCCATCTCTACATAGATCTCGATAGATCTGCCCAGAACTCAAACAGCGCGTCTACCTGCATATTTGCGAACCTAAACTCTTGGCAATAAGAAATCTTATATGAATTGACTTAGATTTTGTATATTCCGGCCCATAAGGGGATACACTACATCCTGAAAGACAAGCCGAAACACCGCTTGGCAGACCGCCGAGTCGGTGCAAACGCACAAGAGAGAGGGAATTTCTAATGAGTAAGATTCTTGGTATCGACCTTGGTACTACTAACTCCGCTATGGCCGTCCTCGAGGGCGGTTCTCCGACCATTATCGTGAACGCCGAGGGCGACCGCACCACCCCGTCCGTCGTGGGCTTCCGTGCCGACGGCGACCGCGTCGTGGGTAAGGCCGCTAAGAACCAGGCTGTCACCAACCCCAAGAACACCGTGTTCTCCATCAAGCGCTTCATGGGCCGCAAGTACTCCGAGTGCACCTCCGAGATCAAGACCGTGCCGTATGAGGTCAAGGAGGGCCAGGGTGGCCGTGCCGTCGTCGACATCGAGGGCAAGGATTACACCGCCGAGCAGGTGAGCGCCATGACGCTCGCGAAGATGAAGGCCGACGCCGAGAAGTATCTGGGCGAGACCGTCACCGACGCCGTCATCACCGTCCCGGCCTACTTCAACGACGCCCAGCGTCAGGCCACCAAGGACGCCGGCAAGATCGCTGGCCTCAACGTCAAGCGTATCGTCAACGAGCCGACCGCTGCTGCTCTTGCCTATGGCCTGGACAAGCAGGGCACCGACCAGCGCATCCTGGTCTTCGACCTGGGCGGCGGCACCTTCGACGTCTCCATCCTCGACCTCGCCGACGGCGTGTTTGAGGTTCTGTCCACCTCGGGCGATAACCACCTGGGCGGCGACGACTGGGATCAGCGCGTCATCGACTGGATGGCCGATAAGTTCCAGCAGGAGAACGGTGTCGACCTGCGTCAGGACCCCATGGCCCTGCAGCGTCTGAAGGAGGCCGCCGAGAACGCCAAGAAGGAGCTCTCCGCCGCCCAGCAGACCACCATCAACCTACCGTTCATCACCATGAACCAGTCCGGCCCGCTGCACCTCAACTACACGCTGACCCGCGCCGAGTTCGAGAAGATCACCCGCGACCTGCTCGAGCGCTGCAAGCAGCCTGTCACCAACGCCCTGCGCGACGCCAAGC
Source organism: Collinsella sp. (assembly GCA_048438765.1). Classification (GTDB taxonomy): domain Bacteria; phylum Actinomycetota; class Coriobacteriia; order Coriobacteriales; family Coriobacteriaceae; genus Collinsella. Next base: position 3,436 of record DBGAPG010000178.1, on the reverse strand, counting down.
TTAAGCTCTCCGATCTGACCGAGGTCATCCTCGTCGGCGGTTCCACCCGTATGCCCGCCGTCCAAGAGCTCGTCAAGACCATGACCGGGAAGCAGCCCAACATGTCCGTGAACCCCGACGAGGTCGTTGCCGATGGCGCTGCCGTCCAGGGCGGCGTGCTTACCGGCGACGTCGAGGGCATCCTGCTGCTCGACGTTACCCCGCTGTCGCTGGGCGTCGAGACCATGGGCGGCATCATGACCAAGATGATCGACCGCAACACCACGATCCCGACCTCCAAGACCGAGGTCTACTCCACCGCTGCCGACAACCAGACCAGCGTCGAGATCAACGTGCTCCAGGGCGAGCGCGAGCTTGCTCGCGACAACAAGTCGCTCGGTAAGTTCCAGCTGACCGGCATCCCGGCTGCCCGCCGCGGCGTGCCGCAGATCGAGGTCACCTTCGACATCGACGCCAACGGCATCGTCAAGGTCTCCGCTAAGGACAAGGGCACCGGCAAGGAGCAGCAGATCACCATTTCCGGCTCCACCGCGCTTTCCGACGACGAAGTCGATCGTATGGTCAAGGACGCCGAGGCTCATGCCGAGGAGGACAAGAAGCAGAAGGAAGAGGTCGAGGTCCGCAACCAGACCGACAGCCTGTGCTACTCCACCGAGCAGACCCTCAACGAGCTGGGCGACAAGGTTTCCGCCGACGTGAAGTCCAAAGCCGAGACCGCTATCGCCGACGCCAAGAAGGCGCTCGAGGGCTCTGACGTCGAGGCTATCAAGGCCGCCGGCGAGTCCCTGCAGTCCGTGGCCTACGAGCTGGCCCAGGTTGTCTACGCCGACGCTCAGCAGCAGACCGACGGTGCCGCTGGTGCCCAGCCTGCCGACGATGACGTTGTCGACGCCGACTACGAGGTTGTGGACGACGAGGACAAATAATCATGTCCGCCCGTAAAGCTCGCACGGAGGCGGCCGCCGCTGGCGCCGCCCCCGTTGACTCTGAGGAGAAGGACGTGAAGATTCCCGTAGAGGCCGCAGACGTTACCGAGGCCAACGAGGCCCCGGCCGCCGAGGCTGCCGAGAACCAAGTAGAGGATTCCAACAAGGAGGCGACGATGACCGAGGACGAGATGGTGGAAGCCGCTATCCGCGCCGGTGAAGAAGCCGCCGACAACGACTTTAAGCTCAAGTTCGAGCAGGCTCAGAAAGAGCTTGCCGACGTGCGCAATGAGCTCGATGCTGCGGCAGAGGCTCAGAAGGCCGCCGAGGACAAGGCAAAGGACGCCACCGAGCGCACCGCCCGTCTGCAGGCCGACTGGGAGAACTTCCGTCGCCGCACCGCCAACGAGCGCATCGCCGAGCGCGAGCGCGCGACCGAGAAGCTTGTCACCGCGCTGTTGCCGGTGATCGACGATATCGAGCGCGCGATCGACCATGCCCGCAGCCAAGAGCTTTCTGACGACTTTAAGCAGTTCGTCGATGGCGTTGACGCGGTACATGCCAAGCTGCTCGACGTGTTTGCGCATGAGGGCGTTGAGCCCATCGACCCCAAGGGCGAGGCGTTCGATCCGCTCGAGCACCAGGCTGTGGGTCGCGTCGAGGACGCATCGCAGTACGACGAGACCGTCAACGATGTGTACCAGAAGGGCTACCGCATGGCGGATCGCATCCTGCGTTCCGCGATGGTGACGGTGACCTACGGTGGCGAGAAGCGCCCCGCACCGGAGCCCGAAGCGGCGCCCGAGGATGCTGCGGCCGATACGGCCGAGAGCACCGAGGAGTAATTGAGAAGGGCCCCGGGGCAACACCCGGGGCCCTTTCTGGCCTAGTGCCATATGAAAGCATGAGCCGTCGTCTGCATGGGCGGCGGACGTAACAGGAGAGGAGCTACGATGGCTGCAGGCAAAACCTTCTATGACATCCTGGGCGTATCCAAGAGCGCCTCCGACAAAGAGATCAAGAGTGCGTTTCGCAAGCTCGCGCAAAAATATCACCCCGATGCCGGCGGCGACGAGGCCAAGTTCAAGGAGATCAGCGAGGCCTACGAGACGCTTTCGGACGAGAAGAAGCGCAAAGAGTACGACCAGATGCTCATGTTTGGCGGCATGCCGGGCGCAGGCGGCGCGTATGGCGGCGGCTACGGTGCCGGCGCGGGTGCCAGCGGCTGGGGCGACATCTTCGACAGCATCTTTAGCGGCAACGGCGCCTGGGGCAGCGATTGGGGCTCGGGCTTTGCCGGGGCTGCGGGCGCTGCCGGTGCCGGCGCTGGCCGCAGCCGCGCTCGCAAGGGCGGCGACCTGTCGTTGACCGTCGATGTGACGGCCGAGGACGCGTTTCGCGGCGTGACGCACAAGGTCACCTACCGCATTCCCTCGACAGGCGAGCAGCAGACCATTACGGTCTCGGTGCCCGCGGGCGCGGTCGACGGCGGCAAGCTACGCTACAAGCGTCGCGGCGAGTATGGCGTTGCCGGCGGCGAGCGCGGCGACCTGGTCGTGACCACGCATGTGGAGGAGCACCCGCTGTTTAAGCGTAAAGGTGCCGACGTGACCATGGAGGTACCGGTCTCGGTCTACGAGGCGGCGCTCGGCTGCACGGTTGACGTGCCGACGCCCGGCGGTGCGACGGTTCGTCTGAAGGTGCCCGCGGGTACCCAGACGGGCAAGAAGTTTCGCTTTAAGGAGATGGGTGCGCCCGACGTTAAGCATCGCGGCCGCACGGGTGCGCTGCTCGTCGAGATCAAGGTGCAGGTCCCCACGAACCTGTCCGACGATGAGCGCGATGCCATGACCAAGCTGCGCGAGGCCGACACGCGCGATTATCGCGAGAAGGTCAACCGTTACAAGGCGACGTACTAGGGCGGTCGTGGCGCACGCCCGCGCCCGCGGGCTTATGATGGACGATAACGAGACGGAAAGGGATCAGGTAGCATGGCCGAGGACAATAGGAACAAACCGCTGTACATGATCAGCGTGGCGGCCGAGCTGACCGGCATGCATCCGCAGACTCTGCGCGTCTATGAGTCCAAGGGCCTGGTGAACCCCCAGCGCTCGGGCGGCAACACGCGTCTGTATTCGCGTGCCGATATCGAGCGCCTGGAGCTCATCAACCAGCTGACCGACGAGGGCATCAACCTTGCCGGCGTGGTGCGCATCCTCGATATGAAGGAGCGTGCCGAGGAGCGCGAGCGCGAGAACGAAAAGCTCCGCGCCCGCGTGCGCCAGCTCGAGGACGAGCTGCACGAGTACAAGATGCAGAAGAAGATCACCGCCCTGGCCCCGCGTGACGGCTCGGTTAACCCCGAACAGGTCATGCGCAAGCTGCTGGGTGCCGGCGGGGATCTCTAGGTTACGCCGTTCTGCCGAACGGCGTAACGGCTCGACGCTGCGCGACGTCCAGAGCGACAATTTGTCATTCAAAAGGCAAGGCATGACCAGAAGGTCTATGCC
>DBGAPG010000177.1:0-4902 GCA_048438765.1 Collinsella sp. | reverse complement strand
GTGCAGAACCCGCCATCGGCGACGCTCACCACCGACGAGATGGACGAGGTGGCCGAGCTCCCCTACGCACGCGATTGGCATCCCGACTACGACGCGGCAGGCGGCGTGCCGGCCTTTGCCGAGATCAAGTTTTCCATCAGCTCCAACCGCGGCTGTTTTGGCGAGTGCTCGTTTTGCGCCCTCACCTTCCACCAGGGTCGCGTGCTGCAGATGCGCAGTCACGACTCGATTATGCGCGAGGCCGAGCTGCTCACGCGCGACCCGGAGTTTAAGGGCTATATCAACGATGTGGGCGGACCGACGGCAAACTTTAGCCGCCCTGCCTGCGACAAGCAGCTCAAGCACGGAGTATGCAAGAACAAGCGCTGCCTGTGGCCGAGCGTGTGCAAGAACATGGTAGTCGACGAGAGCGGCTACACGCAGCTGTTGCGCGACCTGCGCCAGCTGCCGGGCGTCAAGAAGGTCTTCGTCCGCAGCGGCATCCGCTTTGACTACACCATGGCCGACGCCTCGGACGAGTTTTTGCGCGAGCTGCTGGAGCACCATGTCTCGGGCCAGCTGCGCGTAGCGCCCGAGCACGTGAGCGACGCGGTGCTCTCCGTAATGGGCAAGCCGAGCCGCGCCGTCTACGATGCGTTCTGTCGCAAATTTGAACGCTTGAACCGCGAATACGGACTCAAGCAGTACGTAGTGCCGTATCTGATCTCGAGCCACCCCGGCTCGACGATGAAGGAAGCTGTGGACCTTGCCGAGGCCGTGCGCGACATGGACTACATGCCCGAACAGGTGCAGGACTTCTACCCCACCCCGTCCACCATGTCGACCTGCATGTACTACACCGGCGTGGATCCACGCACTATGCAGCCGATCTATGTGGCGCGCGACCCGCACGAGAAGGCCATGCAGCGTGCGCTCATCCAGTATCGCAAACCCGAGAACTACAAGCTGGTGCGCGAGGCGCTGGAAAAAGCCGGCCGCCGCGATCTGATCGGCTACACCAAGCATTGCCTGATTCGTCCCGTGCCCCCGCGCCCGGGCGAGACGTCTGCTGGCCGCGGACACGGCACCGGCAAGAAGGGCGGCAAGGCCCACGGTGGCGCCGCCGGCAAGGGACCCAAGGGTAGCAAGGGCCACGGCGGCATGTCGCGTGCGCAGAACACCGCAGGCCGCAACCGCGCAGCTCAGGGGCGTCAGGGTGCCAACGGAGGCGGTCGCCGCAACTAGGGCAGCGGTGCGCGCGCTGCGTCCCACCCACCCGCGTGGCGCAGCGAGCGCATTGCCTCAACGAGGATGACGCCGGCGATAGCGACCGTAATTGCCACATCGAGCGGCGTGTTCACAAACCAGAGCAACGTCATGAGATACGACCCGGCATTAAAGGCAAAGTGCAGCAGGATCGTGTAGCGGAGCTTTCCGGTCGTCACGAGCACCCAACCAAAGATGAGGCCGGCGGCACCCGCGTAGCAACCCTGCACCCAATTCATGTGCATAAAACCGGAGATTGCCGCCTGCAGCACAATCGCCGCGGCAATACCCCACGTACTTGGGGCCGCCCAGGGCACCATGGCGCCGTCCTGCGCGCTCGCACGACGCCGGCGCTTCCAAAGTGGGCGGCACTGCGGATTAAACGCTCGGAGCGAAAACTCAAAAATAATGCCGCGCACCAGCAGCTCTTCACAAAATGGGGCGCCGAGCACCGTAGTCAGGACGGCGAGATAGCTGGTGTCGCCCATGCCTGTTTCCTCGACAAGCTCGCTGTAGTCGGCCGCGGCCTCGGGCAACAGCGACAGCGCGGCGTCGGTCACGTAGCCAACGACCACCTGCAGGGCAAGGCCAATCACGATAACGCAGGCGATGCGTTTCCACGCCCCACGCGCTCCCCCGCCGAGCGGGTGCTCGCTTTGCCGGCGTGCCATAAACGAACGCGGCCACAGATAACGCCACCACAGCAGCGCCATCAAAAACGAGACCGTTTGAGCGACGGCCTGAAGCAATTGAATGTCGAGGTCATCGATCGAAAAGCCCATGAACACCGATGCGACGCCAAGGGCGGAGAACAAAACGACGCTCAGGGCAATATCGGCAGCAACGACGCCAAAACAGGCAAGCGCCCAAATCATCGCATTGAGCATGCCAACCTCCTCCCGACGACTAGTCATTGGGGACGTTCTTCAGCGACTAGCTGTTGGGGACAGTCTTTGCCAAAAGCTCCGTTGGGCGAGATGTCGAACGGGAAGGTGCCGCAGCGATTGAACGCGGCGATAAACATGCGGATGGCGTTGGACGGCGTGGTGCCCACGAGCTGGGTTGCCGCCGCGAAGGCTGCCTTCTCCTCGGGCAAGACCTTCGCGACTACGGGGGTCATGTGTTCTGCCATGGCGCTTCCTTTTTGAAACGACGGTAGTGCGGATAGATGCGGGCCACGCGGCTGGGCGACGGGCTGTGAAGGCAACCCGATTGACCCGCATCTGGAGTTTGTTTCTGCGGCGTTGGTATTACTTGGTATTCCTAAGTATTACCCCGCAGATAGAATACCACACCAGACCCCATGGGGACGGAGGAAAACGAATCATTTTGTTGCTGAGTTAGTTTTTAGAGCGTGATGATGTCCGAGATATCGAGGGCCTGAGCGTCGGCGGCGTCGTGCGTGGCAAGCAAGAGCGTGCGGCCGTCGAGCAGGTCGAGCACGACCTTGGTCGTCGCATCGCGCGCGGCGGCATCCAGGCCGGTAAAGGGCTCGTCAAGAATCACCGCGCCGCCCGGGCACAGCAGGGCTCGAGCAATCTCGACGCGACGGCGCTGCCCGCCCGAAAGCTCGGCCACGCGAGCATCCACATCGACTCCCGGCACCAGCAGGCGCAGCAATGCCGCGGCGCTCGAAGCATCCACACGCGCATCGGCGCACACCAGCACGTTATCCAGCGCCGAGGCGGACTCGGCCAAGCGTGCATCCTGAAACACCATCGAGCACGGCGAGCACTCCCCCGCTGCCAACGAAAGCAGCGTCGACTTGCCCATGCCCGAAGCACCCATCACACAGATGCGCCCACCCGCAGGCACGTTGAGCACCAGACCATCCAGCGCCGGCGCCCAGGGCGCGCGATCGCCCACGGCAAGCGCAAGCTCCGCTGCAGCCCCACCGCCAGCAGAGCCGCCCGCACGCCCGCGCAGTCCACGTCCATGCGCCCGCACGGCCACGCGCCACGCCGCGGGTCCCGAAACCCGCAGCAGCCACACCAGCACGCGCTCACACGCCCACGAGGCGGCAACGACCAGCACGGTCCACGCCAGCAGATCAGCCGTCTCGATGAGCAGCTTCGCCTGATAGATGCGCTCGCCCACGGTGCCCACCGCCATGCCGATCAGCTCCGCCGCCACGCCGGCCTTCCAGCTCATGCCGATCACAGCGCGGGCGCACGAAAGCACAAACGGCAGGACTTCGCGCCAGGTGTGGGCACAAAACAGTCGCCAGCCCCGCACGCTATGCAGACGAAACATCTGCTCCAGCGGTTTATCCGCTTGCGTCAAACCCTCGACCAACGAAAAATACACGCCCGGAAGTGCCATCAAAAAGACTGCCGCGATGCTCACACGCGCCGATCCCAGCCAAATAAGCAGCAGGACCACCACGCAGGCGACCGGCGTCGCCTTAACAAACGAAAGCGCCGGCACCACCAAGCGGGCAAACGTCAGCGATTGCACCGAGACTCCCGCCAGTACGCCGCCGCACACCGCGGCAAGCGCCAGCCCGCCCAAGATACGCGCACCCGAGCCTGCCAGAATCGCCCATGTTCCGGCATCGCATACCAGTCGTAGCAACGCCACCACGACAGCGCCCGGCCCCGGCAAAATCAGCGGCTGCGCCACCAGCGCCGCCACCAGCATCCACGCGGCAAGCCAAAAGGCGGCGACGGCACCTGCTGCCGCCACCGCCTTCATACGCTCTGTCATGTGTCGAGCAAACGCACGCACGGGCTACTCCATGTAGTAGAAATCGTCAGCCGGGAGCTTGCCGCCCACGGCGCTCGCATCCGCATCGGCCAGCACCTGCAGGTACCCACCGAGCGCCGCCTTCATATCTTTCCCCGTCTGGCACACGAGCATGCATCCGGGAATCGCCTTTTCGGCAATCGTGGCGTTATCCACGATGCCCGCATCGACCACGGCCTGCGCCCAATCTGCCGGCGCCGCATTGACAGCCTTAACGCTCGCCGCATGGCAGCGCAAGAATTCCGCCACGGCCTCGGGATGTTCCTCGGCAAACGCGCGGCGCACCACGGTCACACCCGTCAGCAAGCGCGAGCCCGTGTCACCCGCCAGCTCGTCCCACACATCGGTCAGGCTCACCGGCGCCGACAGCTTGCCTTCGCTCTTGGCGATGGCAGCGGTCTTGAACGGCTCCGGCAGCACGCCCACAGCGGACGGGTCGGCAAGCAAGGCCGACAGCACCTCGGTGGGCTCGCTCTTAAACTCAAGCGCCACCTGGCCGGTCAGGCCCGCGCGCTCCAGCAGGTAGTTCATGACGTACTCCGGCGTGGTGCCCTTGCCCGTCATATAGACGGTATGGCCCGCCAGATCGCCAAACGAGGTCACACTCGCGTCGCCCGTCACCACGCTCAGCACACCCAGCGTGTTGATGTCGATGACCCGCACCGCGCCCTCGGTCTTGTTGTAGAGCACGCTCGCCACGTTGGCGGGCACCAGGGCAATGTCGATATCGCCCTGAATGACCTTGGGCACAATCTCATCGGCGGCAGTATTTATCGCAAAGTCGAACTCATTGTCCGTCTCGCCATCGGCCGCCCGGTCCATAAACTGCACCAGACCAATCGAGGTCGGCCCCTTGAGCGAGGCGACGTGCACCTCGACCGGCTCGGCAGCGGCACCGGCGCCGTCCGTGGC
>DBGAPG010000176.1:0-2734 GCA_048438765.1 Collinsella sp. | reverse complement strand
GTCGCGAGTTCCGCACGCAAAGGAAAGCACTTAATGTGCTTTCCGTCTTGCGCAGGACTGTAGAGCAGCAAACTTAACCCCCGCCCTCAGCCCCGGAGACCCTCCCGGATGACCCCGAAAAATTTTTTCAAAAAAGTTGTTGCGCGCCGGACAGACTTCTGTGTATACTAATCCCCGCAGCGCACGCGAGCGGAAACAAACGCGAACGTCTGCCTGGGGAGTTAGCTCAGTTTGGTTAGAGCGCCGGCCTGTCACGTCGGAGGTCGCGGGTTCGAGCCCCGTACTTCCCGCCAACGCAATTAAAGCCACGTCTTCGGACGTGGCTTTTTGCGTTTGATGCACTTTGTTTCGATAGAACGATCGCCCTGGTGCATCTTCGCCCAGAATCCCCGCGCCTTCGGGAACGCAAGTAAAATCTAATAAGTATATCTGTCTGAACAACAGCTTTGTTGCGCAACACCTGTTCTACGAGACAGGGGGTTAGGTTATACTAAATTGCACTGTGCGCCGCATCTGATGCATTTCGCTCCAAGCGCGGCACTCAGTGGATATCCGATTTACCATTTGGATGTCCTGGCGGTCATTTAGCGTCTCGACACAAGCTCGGCCCCGGAGCTCGTTCGAGCTGTTCGTATTCCTTGAAAGGGGAAAAATGGACATATCGAGGAAGACTGATTACGCCCTTCGTATGCTGGCGATGCTTGCTGAGGATCCGGAGTGTTTGCTTTCTGTTCGCACCGCTGCCGAAGAGGTCAATGTCCCGTATTCGTTTGCCCGCTCGATTCAGCACGGTTTGGTCCAGGCCGGTATTGTGGAGAGCCTGCGTGGCGTCCACGGTGGCATGCGTCTCAAGGTTAGTCCGGACGACGTCACTATCCGCCAGGTCGTCGAGGCCGTTCAGGGTCCTATGGTTATGAACGATTGCACCGCGCCCGATGGTGACTGTGCGCGCATGGGCGCGTGCTGCTATCATCCCCTGTGGGCCGGAGCTCAGGCGTTGATGCGCGACTACCTCGATTCCGTTTCGCTCGGCGACATCGTCGCTCACCGCCAGTTCCCGGCCGTCGATCCCAAGTTCGCCGACCGCGAAGCGTTTCCCGAGTATGCCACCTGCGCGTGCGCTTGCCGGGAGGAATAGCGCCGCATAAGGAGCATAGTCATGATTCAGGACCCCTTTCGTTCGATGATTCGTTCGGAAGGGGTCCTGCGTTATCGCGACCTTCCGTGGCGCCGCACGCGCGATCCGTACATCATTTGGCTTTCTGAGGTCATGTTGCAGCAAACGCAGGTGCCGCGTGTGGAGGCGCGCATGCCGGTGTGGCTCGATCGTTTTCCGACCGTGCAGGCGCTTGCCCAGGCTGCGCCTTCCGATGTTTTGGAAGCTTGGCAGGGCATGGGCTACAACCGACGCGCTCTGGCGCTTCACGGGGCCGCTCAGCGCGTTGTAGAGGACTGGGATGGGGAGTTTCCGCGCGAGACGCACGATCTGGTCGCGCTGCCCGGCATTGGCCCGGCAACGGCGCAGGGCATCCGTTCGTTTGCATTCGATCTTCCGGGCGTGTATCTGGAGACCAACGTGCGCACGGTCTTTTTGCATCATTTCTTTCCCGATGTACCGGCCGTTCCCGATCGCGAGCTGGTGCCGCTGATTCAAGCCGCCTGTCCGGCGGCCCCCGGTGCGGCGGCTGACGAGATCGCGCCCTTTGCCGTGCCTCAAGATGATGCCGATACGCCGCGCGCGTGGTATTACGCGTTGCTGGATTACGGCGCGTATCTTAAAAAGACGCTGCCCAATCCGTCCAGGCGGTCGGCGGGCTATAGCCGTCAGTCCAAGTTTGAGGGCTCGCGTCGCCAAAAGCGCGCGCATATCGTGCGCATGTTGCTGGCAGCGCGCGATGGGCAGCCGGCAGGTATTACGCTCGATGAAGCTGTTACAGGCGTTAACGAGATGGAGACGGCAGCCGGCCGAGAGTCGGTCGAGCGCGAGCTGGTTGCAAGTATTCTTGCCGATCTGGAGCGCGAGGGCTTTTGCCGCTCCGAGGGCGATCGTTGGTTGAGTGTGTAGCCCGCTCAAATCTGAAGAACGGGATTGTAAGGTTTAAATTCGCGGCTTGAGGGCATCCTAAAGATAAGGTCGCTCAAAGCCTATGGGCGGCACGTGTTGAAGGGAAGTACACCTATGGATTTTGAGAATTCCCAAACCAAGAAGAACCTCGAGACCGCTTTTGCCGGTGAGTCCCAGGCACACACCAAGTATCGCTACTATGCCTCCAAGGCCAAGAAGGACGGCTACGTTCAGATCTCGAATATCTTTGCCGAGACGGCGGGCAACGAGTCCGAGCATGCCAAGCTGTGGTTTAAGTATCTGCACGACGGTGCCGTTCCGGGTACTCTGGACAACCTGCGTGATGCCGCGGCAGGCGAGAACTACGAGTGGACCACGATGTACGACGAGTTTGCCAAGACCGCCGAGGAAGAGGGCTTTGCCGAGATTGCCGAGAAGTTCCGTGGCGTCGCCGCCGTCGAGAAGGCCCACGAGGAGCGCTACAACAAACTCGTCGAGCGCATCGAGTCGGGCGAGGTGTTTGAGCGTGAGGGCGTGAAGGTGTGGAAGTGCCTGAACTGCGGGCACCTGCACGTTGGTGCCGAGGCGCCTGAGGTGTGCCCGGTGTGTAACCACCCGAAGGCGTACTTTGAGGAGCAGGTGGTGAACTACTAGCGCGTGGCGCTGGCA
>DBGAPG010000175.1:0-5383 GCA_048438765.1 Collinsella sp. | reverse complement strand
GGAGGCGCCGCGCGCTCGGGCGGCGCGCCAGGGAGATAGTGGACGAGATAGTCGAGAAGCGCGGTCTCAAGAAGGAGTAACATCGGGACTTGCAGCGACGGACCTCAGGACACTCTTACACCACGTCTGCGCGCGCGACCCATTTCGACTTGCTATCTGACCTTATTAGTCCAAAATTGCTGCTACCAAATCGGTAACAGTACTCATATTTGATGTTTTTTGACCAGCAGGTCTCCCTGCCTTAGCAAATCTAAGGCAAAACGGGCTCCAGACCGCTGAATCATGCCGCATAGGACACGCCCACAGTCCGGAACCCGGTCCAAATTGAGTTATTGCGCTGCGTTAGCCCAAGACACCCGACAGGATCTCGATCAGGCTGTCCACGTCGGCCTCCTCGCAGACGAGCGGCGGCAAGAAACGCAGCGTATGAGCACCTGTAGCGTTGATCACGGCACCGGCGGCCAGCGCGCGGGCAACAACATCATGTGCGTCGCCCGCGGCATCATCCAAATCACAGCCGAGCATCAAGCCGCGGCCACGTACCTCGGTCACGTGCGGCAGCTTGGCGAGCTTTGCCTCCATATAGGCGCCCACCTTGGCAGCATGGTCGGCATAATCGCCGCGCACGAGCGCGGAGAGCGTCGCGGCGCACGCCGCGACGGCCAAGCAGCTACCGCCAAAGGTCGAGCCGTGGTCCCCCGGCTTAAACACGTCGGCAATCTCCTTCTTTGCCACTACGGCACCCATGGGCACGCCATCGGCAATGCCCTTGGCAAGGCTCATAATGTCGGGCTCCACGCCATAGGTTTGGAATGCAAATGGCTTGCCAGAGCGGAAGATGCCGCACTGGACCTCGTCGGCGATAAGCACGGCACCCACCTCGTGCGCCAAGTCGCGCGCCGTAGCCATAAACTCCTCGGTCATGGGATGCACACCGCTCTCACCCTGGATCGGCTCGAGCATCACGGCACAAATTTCGCTCCCCAGCTGCTTAAAGATCGCACGCAGCTCATCCACATCGTTGGGCGTGCAGGCCACAAAGCCACCCGGCAGCGGGCGGAAGCTGTCCTGCAGCCAATCCTGCATGGTGGCGGCAATGGTCTCGAGCGTACGGCCGTGGAACCCGCCGCGCATGCACACGATGGTGTTGCCGCCATTACCGGCACGCTTGGCGTACAGGCGCGCGAGCTTCATCGAGCCCTCGTTTGCCTCGGCGCCAGAGTTGGCAAAGAAGGTCTCCCAAACCTGCTCATCCGCAGCCGGGGCACCAAGAGCAGCTGCCGTGGTCTCATCGCCGGCGACAACGGCATCGGCAAGCACGCGCGCACCATCTACGTCGTCGTTAGCAAGCTTGGACAGCAGCGCCGCGACCTGTCCGCGCTGCTCGATGTAGAAGTAATTGGAGACATGCATGAGCTTTTTGGTCTGTGCCTCGAGCGCCGAGAGCACAGCCGGGTCGCCATGACCTAGGCTGCACACGCCGATGCCGGCAAGAAAGTCGAGGTACTCACGGCCATCGTCGCCGGTGAGCTTCATGCCGTGACCCTCGACAAACTCGACCGGAGAGCGGCCAAAGGTATGCATAACGTAATGGGATTCAAGCGATTGCTGAGCTGCAAGTGACATGGGATGCCTTTCGTTGGGCGCCAGACGGCGCGGGGCTATGGGTGCAGGAATGGGGCGGCTGCGGGTCAGCTAGACCGTCTGAAGCTTCTCGACCTCGTCAAGGTTTTCGGTCAGACGCGCAGCAAACGTCGAAAGCGGATGCGGATGCGTATCGAACTCGTAAGCCGTCTCGGTGGAATGGATCACGGTGCCGACGCCGGCATCGGTCAGCAGCTCCAGGAGCAGCGAATGCGGCGTAGTACCGTTAATGATGTGGGCACGAAATACGCCGCCGGTAAGCGCATCGACGGCCGCGCGCAGCTTGGGAATCATGCCCTTATCGACCTCGCCGCCGTAGAGCATTTCGTTAACCTCGTCGAGCGTTAGGTTGGAGATAAGCGAGTCCTTGTCGCTAAAGTCCTTGTACAGGCCATCGACATCGGTCAAAAAGATCGCCTTATGCGCGTGGAGCGCCGCGGCAACGGCACCGGCGGCGGTGTCGGCGTTGATGTTGAAGAAACCGCCGTCCTCCCCCGCCGCGACGGTAGCGATGACGGGGATGTACTCGCTATCGAGTAAGCGCTCGATATAGTCGGTGTTGACGTGCGTCACTTTGCCCACGCGACCGAGCTCGGGGTCGAGCGGCTCGGCGATGAGCGTGCCGGCATCGCTGCCCGACACGCCCACGGCCAGGTTGCCGTGGTGGTTGATGGCAGCAACCAGCTCCTGGTTAACCTTGCCGCCCAGCACCTCGCGCACGATATCCATAGTCGCCGGCGTAGTCACGCGCTGGCCGTTCTTAAACTCGACGGGGATGTCGTAGTGGCTGAGCGCCTCGTTGATGGCCTTGCCGCCGCCGTGCACGATAACGGGGCGCATACCGATGATCTTGAGCAAAACGATGTCGCTCATCACGTCGCGGCGCAGCTGCTCATCAACCATGGCGGCTCCGCCATATTTGATAACAACCGTCTTGCCGGTCAGGTTCTTAATCCACGGCAGCGCTTCGAACAGCAGCTGCGCGGTTGCTTCGTTGGATTCGCTCGAACGACAATCGCGTGCGAATTTCATAATCTGCCTCGTCTTTCGTATCGTTATCGCGCCGTGCTCCGCTGTCCGCAATCGCGGCAAGATGCGCAGCGTGCCTGGAATCTAGGAACGGTAGTCGCCGTTGATGGAGATGTACTCATGCGTGAGGTCGCAGGTCCACACGGTCGTTGCCGCGTCGCCTGCGCCCAGGTCGGCCGAGATCACGATCTCGGGCGCCTCGAAACGTCGCAGAGCCTCGTCCTCGTCAAAGGGAACAGTCAGACCGTCGCGACAGACAGGCATGCCCATCATGTCGATGGAAACGTCTTCCTGATTAAACTTCACGCCGCACTTGCCAAGCGCCATGGCAACGCGGCCCCAGTTGCAGTCGTGGCCGGCGATGCAGGTCTTAACGAGCGGCGAGTTGGCAACGGCACGGGCGGCGATATCGGCCTCCTCGTCGTTCACGGCGCCGGTAACGTTGACCGTAACAAGCTTGGATGCGCCCTCGCCATCGGCGGCGATATTGCGCGCCAGGCTCTCGCACACCTCGTGCACGGCAAATGCCAACTCGTCGAAGGCATCGGAGCCCTCGACGATAGACTCGGCATCTGCGGCAGCGGCGCCGGAGGAAAGCATGATGCAGGTGTCGTTGGTCGAGGTGTCGGAATCGACCGTTACCTTGTTAAAGGTCTGCTTGACGGTCGAGAGCAGCAGGGTATGAAGTGCCGCAGGCTCGACGGGGGCATCGGTGGTGATAACTGCGATCATGGTGGCCATATTGGGCATGATCATGCCCGAGCCCTTGCACATGCCGCCTACCGTATAGACATTGCCCGCATGACCCGCAGCCTCACTGACGTAGGACACGGCATACTCCTTGGAGTGCGTGTCGGTCGTCATGATGGCGCGAGCGGCATCGGCGCCACCGTGGGCGGAGAGCGCCTCGTAGGCAGCAGGAATGGCGGTCTCAAACGTGTCGATCGGCAGAATCTGGCCAATCACACCCGTGGAGGCAACCAGAATCTGCTGGGGCTCGCAGCCAATGACCTGCGATGCGATGCTGCACGTCTCGCGCGCGCATGCAAGGCCGGTCTCACCCGTGGCGGCGTTGGCATTGCCAGAGTTGACCGAAACGCCGGCGATGATACCGTAGCCCTTGTCGGCACCGCCCAGGTTGGCACGGCTCACCTGCACGGGCGCCGCGCAAAAGCGATTGGTGGTAAACACGCCGGCACCGGGACAGGGTTTATCGGGCACGACAAGCGCATAGTCCAAGCGCTCGGGATTCTTCCGGAATCCCGCATGGATGCCCGCAGCTTTAAAACCAGCCGCAGCCGTAACGCCACCCTCGACGGCGCGAATCTTGATATCAAACAGCTCGGTATTCATCGTCTTTATGACTCCTTATGTCAAACAAAAAACGGACATCGGTTGGTGCGCCATGCCAGTCGTAACCATGAGACCAGCTTAAGAGTGGCGCCCCACTCGATGCCCGACTACCAAATCGTTAACAATCGAATGTGCTACACCGGGCACGCCACTGTGGGCAAGCCTCGTCGCTCGTCAAAGCCAAAGACGATATTGGCGCACTGGACTGCTTGGCCCGCAGCGCCCTTGCACAGATTGTCGATGGCGCCCGTCGCCACCAGCACGCCCGCGCGCTTGTTGAGCGCGAGGCCGATCTGGGCGGCGTTGGTGCCGACGACCGAAGCCGTCTTGGGCTGCTGGCCGGCGTCGAGCACACGCACAAAGGTGCGTCCAGCGTAGAACTGCTTGTAATAGTCGACAACATCCTCAAGAGCCAGGGAGTCGATAGCCTGCGGCGTAAGCGGCATCGTCACCGTGGAGAGCAGGCCACGCTTGAGCGGTGCCAGGTGCGGGGTAAAGACGACGCGATCGGTCAGGCCAAGGATTTGCTCAATCTCGGGCGTGTGGCGATGCTTGCCCACGCCGTAGGCCTCCAAATTCTCGTCGGCGCTGCAAAAATGCGTACGAGCGTTGCAAGACTTGCCGGCACCCGTCACACCGCTGATGGCATCGACAATCACGGGGCCACTCTGGGCAACCCAGCCGGCGCGCACGGCGGGCGCGGCGGCAAGGCTCGTTGCGGTGGGATAGCAACCGGCGCAGGCGACCAGCACGGGCCTGCCAGCAGCATGGCTGGAAGCAGCGGTCTCCAAGTCCTGGCAGAACAGCTCGGGCAGGCCGAAGGCACGTGTCTTGAGTAGCTCGGGGCTCGTGTGCTCGGCGGCATACCATGCCTCAAACACGGCCGGATCGCTCAGGCGGTAATCGGCCGAAAGATCAAAGCAGGAAACGTCTGCGGCAAGCAGGGCGGGCACCTGCGCCATGGCGGCGGTGTGCGGCACGGCAAGAAAAACCGCATCGCAGCTCTTGAGCTCGGGCGCGTCATGCGTGGTGAAAACCAGATCGCTCGCGCCAGCAAAGCTCGGATACACCGCGGACAGCGGCTGGCCGGCATCGGCGTTGGACGTAATGACAACAAGTTCAAACTCGGGATGACCGAGCATGAGGCGAATGAGCTCGGCTCCGGCATATCCAGCCGCGCCGACGATTCCAACCTTCAATGACATATCAGACTCCTTGTCTGCGATTTATGCACCGATGCGCATTTCGCAGCGGTCGTTATGAAGTGGGTTGAAACTTTAGCACCAAAAGATGCATTAACGCGTAAATGGCTTGCATATTCATGCATTGAAACATTCCCGACACATTCGCTTGAAGG
>DBGAPG010000174.1:0-6904 GCA_048438765.1 Collinsella sp. | reverse complement strand
GTCGCAGATCATCGCCATGCGCTACGGCACCCTGCCTATCGTGCGCGAGACCGGTGGTCTGAAGGACACTGTGATTCCGTACAACGAGTTTACCGGCGAGGGCACGGGCTTTTCGTTTAGTAACTTTAACGGCGACGAGATGGGCGATGCGGTATTCCGCGCGGCGCGTCTGTTCTGGGATAACCGCGACGCCTGGAACCAGCTGGTCACGCAGGCCATGAGCCAGGACTTTAGTTGGACGCGCTCGGCCGATAAGTATCTGGACCTGTACTTCTTTATGCACCCGGAGATTGAGAGGCCGGCGGCCGTGGTTGAGGCGGCTGTTAAGGAGCCCGCTGCTGCTGAGGAGTCTAAGGCCGAGGAGAAGCCGGCTGAAGCTGAGCCCGTTAAGGCCGATCCTAAGGTGAAGGCCGAGGTTGCTCCCGAGCCCGAGCCTGAGGTGAAGCCCGCGGCTAAGTCTGCCGCCAAGAAGGCGACCGCCCGCAAGACAACGGCTAAGAAGGCTACGACCACGAAGGCCGCTGCGAGCAAGACCACCGCTGCTAAGGCAACTACTGCCAAAACAACGACCACGCGCAAGCGCACGACCGCCGCTGCCAAGAAGGCCGCCGAGGCCGAGGCTGCTCCCGAGGTAAAGGCCGAGGTCGCTGAGGCCAAACCGGCCGCCAAGGCTCCGGCAAAGACCGCTGCCAAGAAGACAACCGCGACCGCCAAGAAGACTACAGCTGCCAAGAAGACCACGGCAACGAAGTCGACGGCCGCCAAGGCTACTGCGACCAAGGTCGCTCCGAAGGCTGCCGCAAATTCCGCCGTCAAGGTCGAGGAGACGCCTGCCGAGCCCAAGGCCGAAGCAGCTGCCGAGGCCAAGCCGACCGCCAAGACCACCACGCGCAAGCGCGCAACGACGACGGCCAAGAAGTCCACGACCAAGGCTACAACTCCCAAGGCGGAAGCTAAGATCGAGGCCAAGCCCGAGGTAAAGCCCAAGCCGGCACCGAAGGCCGCTGAGGTCAAGACCGCTCCGAAGGCTACGGCAAAGGCCGAGCCTAAGGTCGAACCCGCCAAGGAGGCCCCGGTCTCCCCCGCCGCTTCGACCGAGGAAAAGGCTCCGACCAAGAAGACCTCCGTCCGCAAGGCAACGGCCACCCGCAAGCGCCGCTAATCCAGACGATCCAAAACCTCATCAAACCCTAAGCAAGGGGCGCTCCAACCGGGCGCCCCTTCTCTGTAGATAGTTGGTAAAACGATTTTCTAGGACAACCGTTCGCCGATGGTAAACGGATGTTGTTTATACAGCCTATGTACAACAGATATACTTACATCCTGTGCGTAAAGCCATGGCCCGCAGGCCGTGATTCTATTGAACTGGACCGTATTATGAGATTGATACACAACAGCCGTCTGCCGCAGTTTCGCACTCCGTTTGGCGCTGTGACCACAGGAACTTCCGTTTCGCTGTCGGTAATTTTGGAGGATGCCGACCCCAACCAGGCAACGCTTACGCTGCGAACCTGGGTCGATGAGATCGGTGAGTCTCTGTATCCCATGACGCACGAGGGCGACGGCATATTTACCGTAGAGCTTGAGTGCACCGAGCCCTGTCTTATCTGGTACAGCTTTATCTGCAATATCGAGGGCCAGCCCGAGGTTCGCCTGGGCGCGCCGCAAGGCCGCACCGGCGGCGAGGGCGTAACCTACGGCTACGCCGAGGTGCCGTCTTTCCAGATTACCGTCTATAAGCACCGCGAGAACCGCCCCGCCTGGTACGAGCGCGGCATGGTCTACCAGATCTTCCCCGACCGCTACGCCCGCGACGAAAACTGGCGCGAGCGCACGCTGGCCGAAGTCGAAAAACCGCGCAACGGAATCCAGCGCCGCATGGTCGAGGACTGGAACGAGCCGCCCGTATACGAGCGCGCCGAGGACGGCTCCATCAAGACCTGGGACTTCTACGGCGGCTCGCTCAAGGGCATCCAAAATGACCTGCCCCGCATCGCGGAGCTGGGCTTTACGGCCATCTACCTCAACCCCATCTTTGAGGCCGCGAGCAACCACCGCTACGACACGGCCGACTACACCAAGATCGACCCAATCCTGGGCACCGAGCAGGACTTTACCGAACTGTGCCAGGCGGCCGAGAAGCTGGGTATCTCCATCATCCTGGACGGCGTTTTTAACCATACGGGTGACGACTCCATCTATTTCAACCGCTACGGCAACTACCCCGGCGTGGGCGCGTGGCAGAGCGAGGACTCGCCATGGCGCGATGCGTTTTATTTCCACGAGGACGGCTCGTACGACTGCTGGTGGGGCGTGGGCAACATGCCCGCCATCAATGAGAGCTCCGAGCTGGTACGCGAGCGGCTTCTGGGCAAGGACGGCGTGATCCGTAAATGGCTACGTGCCGGCGCTCATGGCTGGCGCCTGGACGTCGCTGACGAGCTTTCCGACGACTTCCTGGCCGAGATCAAGAAGGCCGTACTTGCCGAAAAGCCTGACGCACTGTTGCTCGGCGAAGTCTGGGAAGACGCCTCCAACAAGATTAGCTACGGCCATCTGCGTCGCTACCTACAGGGCTCCGAGTTGGACTCTGCTATGGATTACCCCTTCCGCGACATGGTCATCGGCTTTTTGATGGGCTACAAGAACGCCTACGAGGCAGCCGAGGAAATCGAAACCCTGCGCGAGAACTATCCCCGTGAGGCCCTGTCCTGCGCACTTAATCTGCTTTCGAGCCACGACCGTCCGCGCATTATCTCGGTGCTCGGCGGCGGCCCCGACGAGTCGCAGCTGCCCGAGTGCGAGCGCAGCAAATGGCGCCTGGACGAGAACTCGATGGGCCTGGCCAAGAGCCGTTTTTGGCTCGCCACGCTCATGCAGATGACCTTCCCCGGCGTGCCTTCGATCTACTACGGCGACGAATACGGCCTGGAGGGTCTAACCGATCCGGGCAACCGCCGCACCCTGCCGACCAAGGACCAACTGCACGACTTCGACACGCTGGCTATTGTCAAAAACGCCTCCGCCGTACGCCGCGCACTGCCGTTTATGATCGACGGCGAGATCAAGGCCTTCGCGCTCAACGACGAGGTACTGGCATACAACCGCACGGGCAAGGATGGCGAGTCCGCGACGGTTATCATCAACCGTAGTCTGCGCAATTCGCACCGCGTGACAATTCCGGCGCTCGGCGAATGTGCAAGCGATGTGATTAGTGGCCACGAGTGCGAGATTCACAACGGCACGGTCACGCTCGATTTGTATCCGCTGGGCTCGTCGATAATCTATCATCATGCCGAGCAGCGCTTGCAGGAGCCGCTCGATCACGGCGCGGGCGTTGTGTGCCATATCACCTCGGTACCGACCGATGACGGCAAGCCCGGCACGATCGGCGCACCCACGCGTCGCTTTATCGACCATCTGTCCGCTATGGGCATGCGCTATTGGCAGGTCCTGCCTGTCAACCCAACGGACTTCTTCCGCTCCCCTTACGCCGGGCCTTCGGCCTTTGCGGGCAATATTGACCTGCTGCCCGAGAGCCAAGAGGAGCTGGCGGCCGACTTTGAGACTTGGAAGGCCCGTGGCGGCGTAGATGCCGATCCGCTCTACACCGCGTTTAAACATCGCAACGCCGATTGGCTCGAGAAATACTGCGTCTACATGGCCGTTAAGAAGTACTTTGAGGGCGAGTCGCGCCACGATTGGCCGGCGGATGTCGCGCGCTACAACGAGCACCTGATTGACGACAAGCGTTTCCACGACGAGGCAGAGCTGCAGGCTTACATGCAGTACCGCTTTGACCTAGCCTGGTGCGAGCTCATGAACTACGCGCACAAGAAGGGCATCGAGGTCATCGGCGATATCCCGATGTATGTCTCGGACGATTCGGCCGATGCATGGAGCGAGCCCGAGAACTTCTGGCTGTCCGATACCGGTAAGGCGATTGAGATTTCTGGCGCGCCGCCCGACAACTTTGCGCCCGAGGGCCAGGTGTGGGGCAACCCGACGTTCCGCTGGGACCACATGAAGCAGAACGGCTATAGCTGGTGGATGGATCGCCTACGTCGTGCGTTTTCGCTCTACGACCGCGTTCGCTTGGATCACTTCCTGGGCTTCCACAGCTATTTTAGCATTCCCGCGGGTAAGGCCTGCGCCGACGGGCGTTGGCTGGCAGGCCCGGGCAAGGACCTGTTCCAGACCGCCTATGACGAGCTGGGGCCGCTCAACTTTATCGCCGAGGACCTGGGCTACCTGACGCCCGGCGTTCGCGCCATGGCCTCGACCTGCGGCTTCCCCGGCATGGACGTGCTGGAGTTTAGCAACTACGACGTTCGTTGCGGCGTGCATCCCACACCTGGCAAGATCCTGTACACCTCGACGCACGATACGTCAACGCTCGCGGGTTGGTGCACGCGCTCCTTTGCGGGCGGCGACGAGCCGAGCGGTGTTGAGGTGGCAGCCAAGCTGATGAGCGACGCGCTGACAAGCGACGCTCCCCTGGTGATGATGCCGCTGCAGGACGTGCTGGGGCTTGGCGACGACACGCGCATGAACGTACCGGGCGTGGCCACGGGCAACTGGACCTGGCAGGCTGACGAGGCCGACGTTGCGGCCGCTGAGGGCAAAACCGCACAGCTCCTGCGCAACACGCATAGATTCTGGGGCGAAGCGTGATAAAACGCCCGATATAGGGTACAGTTACAGACGTTTGAATTTTTGCGGGCAGAGCGATCTGCCCGCTTTGTGCTGAAAAGGAAGTATTATGGCGCGCTACGATTACAAGTGCTCGAGCTGCGGCAACGTGTTTGAGGTTGAGCATCCCATGTCCGAGACCCCCGAGGTCGTGTGCCCCAACTGCGGCGCTCCGGCCGCCAAGACGTTCTCGGCCAGCGGCATCAAGTTTGAGGGCAGCGGCTTCTACAACACCGACCAGCGCAGCGGTGGCTCAAGCACCAGCGCCACGAGTGGCTGCTGCGCCAATTGCCCGCACAACCACTAGAGACAAGCGGTCCCGCCACCCAGGATTCCTTATGAGTTGCGGTGAAATAGTTCCTGAATCAGCCCATCCAACGGCCAAACAGGAACCATTTCACCGCAACTTTTCTTTAGATCGGATTTCAGGCTGATGCTAAGTTTGTAACATTTCAAAACTCTGCAGGATTACGGGGCTGAATTGACAGCCTCTATCCATTCCGGTAATTTGCAAATTTCAACAAGCCATCTACCTGCGGTTTTATTTAGACCATTTTTGATGTGGTCGGGCATCACCAATCTAGCCCCGTAATCCGCCCTACTTTTGATAACAGCAAGTTTGAGACAGGGCTATCCTTCCATTCTTTACCGCTATTGCGATCTCCACTCGCACGACCTTCTGAGTTGCGGTGAAATAAGGACTATTTGGCGGGTAGATGCCGCCATTCAATCCCTATTTCACCGCAACTTAGTAGTTACTTGTGGACCAGGCGGGCGCAGAAGTGACCGTCGTAGGAGTCGGCGTTTACGGGGACACTTTGGAAGAGGCCTCGAGGGTTTTGGCGGAGAGTGACGAGGCTCTTGGCGTGGTCGTACTCGGGGAGCTGCAGAATCTGGGCTTCGGAGAGCGGTGCCACGATAAAGCCGGCGCCCTCGGAAGAGGCCAGGAAGGCATCCACGACCTGCGTGTTCTCTTCATCAAAAACCGAGCAGGTGGCATAGATAAGCTCACCGCCGGCAGCAACGCGCGCGGCTGCTTCCTTGAGCATCGTCAGCTGTAGCTTGGGCAGCTCAGTCGTAACGTCGTTTTCGGTCAGACGCCACGGTATCTCGGGATGACGGCGCATGGTGCCGGTGCCAGAGCACGGCGCATCGATAAACACCGTGTCGAACAGGGCGGGCTCGCCAAGAATCGCGTCAAAGGACGTGAGCACCTCATTGAGCTCGCAGGCATCGCCCGAGACCGTACGTACACCCGTAATACCCGCCTTATGCAGGCGCGCGAGATTCTGATCGCACTTGCGATCGTGCAGATCGAGCGCGGTATGCTGATGCTCGTACCCAGCGCGCTTGGCCTGGCACATCATCACATAGGTCTTGGTGCCGCGGCCGGCACCAATCTCCAAGCAACGCCCGGGACGTGTCGCAGCGGTAGCGATAAGCTGGGCGTTGAGGTCCGAGGCAACCGCGGCAGCACGCTCAAACACGCCCGATGCAACAGTGACCTGAGCATCGACCGGAGCATGGCAGCCCGGGAAGACAGGCGCAACGAGCTGCGAGATATACGGGTCGGTCTTGGTCGCAAACGCATTCTCGTGCAGAGCAAGCGGCGCAGGCGCCAGATTACCGGCAAAGTTGAGCGCGCCCTCGGGCGTATCGAACGAGGCCATAATACGAGCGCACAGCCAGCGAGGAAGACCCATCAAACGAGACAAGCGCACCAGGCGACGCTCGGACTCATCCACGTCGGATGCTGTGGCAAAGTCCTCAACGTTATCCGCAACCTTGTGCAGCACCGCGTTAGCCAGGCCCGCGGCAGACTTGGCACCGCAGCGCACCAGCTCAACACCCTGACTTACGGCAACGCGGCCCGGCGTATGCAAATAGAGCATCTCGAAGGCCGAGATGCGAAGCGCCATGCGAACACGCGGCGCAACCTTTTTAGGCTTATCGAGAAACTGATCGAGCAACTCGTCCAGAATACCCTGCGTGGCGGCAACACCGAGCGCCAAACGCGCGGCAAAAGCAGAATCGCGCTGGTCAATGGCCTTGGCGGAAGCACGGGAAGACAGCACGTCGCGTGCGTACATACCGCGACGATCGGCCTCCATCAACACATCGAGCGCAAGCTTGCGCGCGGGAGACAACTTGCTCATGACAGTACACCCCACGTAAGGTCGGCACCCTGCAGGCCGGCAGCCCAGGCAGAGGC
>DBGAPG010000173.1:0-3881 GCA_048438765.1 Collinsella sp. | reverse complement strand
AAAGCCGTTTCCTTGGTTGGTCAAAAGGTTTGTTAAGGAGTTATATGTCGGAAAATATGGAGCAGCCGTTGCCATCCACGTTTGAGGAGTTCAACGAGCAGCGCAAGGCGGCGTATATTCGCGTCAAGGATTACAAGCAGGCGGGCAATCGTCTGGTCGGCTTTTTGTGCAGCTATACGCCGCTCGAGATTATCGATGCCGCGGGCGCCTCGAGCGTGGCCCTTTGCGGTACGTCCGATGAGGTGATTCCCGAGGCCGAGAAGGTGCTGCCGGCAAATCTGTGTCCGCTCATCAAGTCGACGTATGGTTTTGCCTATTCGCAAAAGTGCCCGTTTACGTACTTTAGCGACATGATCATCGGTGAGACCACCTGCGACGGCAAGAAGAAGATGTACGAGCTACTCAACGAGCTCAAGCGCACGCACATTCTGCATCTTCCGCAGGGTCGCGATCGCGCCTACGAGCGTGAAGGCTGGTACGAGGAGTGCTGCCTGCTCAAGGAGGAGCTCGAGAACTTCTACGGCATCACGATTACCGACGATGACCTGCGCGCTGCCGTCCGTCGTCGCAACCGCTTGCGTGCGGCCCAGCTCGAGATGTTTGCGCTGCAGGCCAACCAGCCGGCGGCCATGAGCGGCGTCGACCTGATGAGCACCATGTTTGCCGGCACGTTCAGCTTTGATATCGAGGCCTATGCGCAGCAGCTGGAGCAAAAGATTGTCAAGCTGCGCGAGGCCTACGACGCGGGCGAGCGCCCGGTCGCGGCGGATGCCAAGCGCATTCTGATCACCGGCTGCCCAGTGGGTGGCGTAATCAACAAGATCGGTCGCACCATCGAGTCCAACGGCGGTGTGGTCGTGTGCATGGACGACTGCTCGGGTGAGCGCACGGCGGCCATGATGATCGACCCGGAGGCTCCCGATATCCTGCGCGCCATCGCCGACCGTTACCTGGACATCAACTGCTCGGTCATGACGCCCAACGACGGCCGTATGGAAAATACGCTGGCCATGTGCGAGAAGTACCATGTCGATGGCGTGGTAGAGAGCGTGCTACAGGCCTGCCACACCTTCAACGTTGAGAGCGCGCGCATGCAGGGGGCTGTCGAGGGTGTGGGTATTCCGTATATGAAGATCGAGACCGACTACAGCAACGGTGACATGGGCCAGATCGAGACTCGCATCGCCGCCTTCATCGAAACCCTCTAGCTTCCTCAGGCACCGGATCTTGCTCCTCAAACCGTCGCTTGCGTACCCAAAGTACGCTGCGCTCCTCTTTCGGGGCAATCTCCGGCACCTGAGAAACCTAGAGCTAAGGCGCCTGAACGCGCAGCTGTCTTTGATGTTTAGATTGGGAGAGAGCCATGATAGGGATCGGGATCGATATCGGGTCTACGGCGGCTAAGGCTGCTGTGGTCGACGGGGAGGGTTCGGTGGCGTGGACGTGCGTGCAGCCAACCGGGTTCTCCTCGGTCGATGCTTCCGAGCGGCTGCGCGAGGCGCTGGCAGCGGCCGGCTATGACGTGGCAGCCGACGATGTGCGTGTGGTCGCGACCGGCTACGGTCGTGTCGCCGCGCCCTATGCGCACAAGGTCGTGACCGAGATCACCTGCCACGGTACCGGTGCCGTGCGCCTGTTTGGCGATCACGGCACGGTGATTGACGTAGGCGGCCAGGACACCAAGGTCATTCAGCTTAAAAGTGGCCGCGTGGCCAAGTTTGCCATGAACGACAAGTGCGCCGCCGGCACGGGGCGCTTTTTGGAGATCATGGCCGATCGCCTAGGCATTTCCCAGCAGCAGATGGCTGACCTGGCGCGTTCCGGCGAGCCCACCAAGATCAGCAGCATGTGCACGGTGTTTGCCGAAAGCGAGGTTATCAGCCTGATCGGTCGCGGTGAGCCGCGCGAGAACATTGCGCGTGGCGTGATCGACAGCGTGGTCTCGCGCGTGGCGACCATGGCCGGGCAGGCCGCGGGCGCCCCGTACTACCTGACCGGTGGCCTGTGCGAGAACGCCTTCGTGGTGGAGCGGTTGGGCGAGCTGCTGGGGTCGCCGGTGACCACCTCGCCCCAGGCTCGCTTTGCCGGTGCCATCGGCGCGGCGATTCGCGCACAGGCGCTCAATTAATGCATCCGCCGCAGGCTCGCATTCATGCGTATACTGGGAGAAAATGATTGACCGATGAGAGGAGGTATCGATGGCTGACGATCAGATTAAGCTCACGTCTATGACTGCCGCGAGCGGTTGAGCCGCTAAGTTGGCTCCCGGAGCCCTCGCCCAGGTCCTGGGCGACTTACCCAATGTGCATAACGACAACTTGCTCGTGGGGTTCGATACCTCCGACGATGCGAGCGTCTTTCGCGTTGGCGATAACTTGGGTCTCGTGCAGTCCATCGACTTCTTCCCACCGATGGTCGACGACCCGTTTTTGTTTGGCCAGATCGCCGCGGCAAACTCGCTGTCGGACATCTACGCCATGGGCGGGCGGCCGAGCCATGCCATGAACCTGCTTTGCATACCCAGTTGCTTGGGCGTTGAGGTTGCCGGTCAGATTCTGGCGGGCGGCGCCGATAAGTGCGTCGAGGCGGGTTGCTCCATCGCGGGCGGCCACACCATCAACGACGACGAGCCCAAGTACGGTCTGTCCGTGAGCGGTTTTGTGCCACTCGACCACATGCTCGCCAACAGCGGCGCACGCGTGGGCGATGTTCTGCTGCTGACCAAGGCGATCGGCTCGGGCATCATCACCACGGCCATTAAGGGTGAGCTCATCGAGCAGGACGAGGCCGCAGCCATGTTTGACTCGATGCGTACCCTCAACGAGGCCCCGATTCGCCTGGCCGAGGGACTCGAGCTTCACGGCTGCACCGACATCACGGGCTTTGGCCTGATCGGGCATGCGTGCGAGATGGCCGAGGGCTCGGGCGTGCAGATTGAACTTACGTCGGGGGCGGTGCCGCTCTTTGACCAGGTGCTCGATATGGCGCGTCTGGGCATTATTCCTGCCGGTGCCTACCGCAACCAGGACTTCTTTGGCCCGCGCGTGGCTGCCGACGAGGACCTGGAGCCGGGCATGTTGGATGCGCTGTACGATCCGCAGACCTCGGGCGGTTTGCTCATCGCGGCGCCTGCTGCCGATGTGGATGGGCTTGCGCGTCGCCTGCATGCCGAGGGGCGCATCGCGGCCGTTGTCGGGCGCGTGTGCGAGGCGGAGCCGGGCGGTCCTGCCGTCCGCGTTGTTCGCTAGCCCGCACGTTTATGTAACTGTTTGCCGTTCTCTAGAACGGCTCTTTCGAAAGGAATTTGCTATGTCTACCAAGATTGAAGTCAATGCCATGGGCGATGCCTGCCCGCTGCCCGTCGTCAAGACGCTCAAAGCTCTGAAGCAGCTCGATGGCGAGGGCGCCGTCGTGACCTCGGTCGACAACGAGACCGCCGTCAAGAACATCTCCAAGATGGCGCAGGAGAAAGGCTGCACGGCCTCGGTCGAGAAGGTTTCTGACGCCGAGTGGCACGTGACCGTGGCGACCTCTGGCGCCGTTGCCATGGCCGATCCCGAGCAGGATGGCGCTGCCTTCTGTGATGCCAGCGCCGGCAAGGGCAGGCTCGTCATTTCCGTCTACACCGACTGCATGGGCCGTGGCGACGACGAGCTGGGCCACAAGCTCATGAAGGCCTTCATCTTTGCCGTGACGCAGCAGGAGGAGCTGCCCGCGACCATGCTGTTCTACAACGGCGGCGCCAAGCTCACCGTCGAGGGCTCGCCGGTGCTCGACGACCTGAAGGGCCTGGCCGAGCAGGGTGTCGAGATTCTCACCTGTGGTACCTGCCTCGACCACTATGGCATTAAAGACCAGCTTGCGGTGGGCGAGGTCACCAA
>DBGAPG010000172.1:0-12567 GCA_048438765.1 Collinsella sp. | reverse complement strand
AGCCGAAGAGCACTTAATGTGCTCTTCGTGCGAGCCAGGACTTGACCGAGCGAAAACCTTGCGCCTGGCCTTCGGCGGCGCGTGCCGGATGGTGGAATTGTGTGCAGCCCGGTTTTCCGTTGACCGACGCCGGGGTCCCCGCCATAATACTTTCGGTTCACGCACGAATCCGCTGCCAGAGACAGCCGGCGCAAACGGGCATTGCCCGCGAGCTTAATGGGACTTCCCGCCAGCCGAGGTGGTCGAGTAGATATGTCTTCTCGCCCCCGTCGCTCATGCAGCGCGGGGGCTTTCTTTTTGGACATGCCCCCGTCACGTCCTTGTGGCGGACCGTGCCCGGAAAGAATTCGAGGAGGTGTAATTCATGCCCCAGCAGTACAAAATCGACAAGGTTGCAGAGATCGAGTCCCGTATCGCCGAGAACGCCGGTCTGTTCGTCGTCAACTACAACGGTCTGACGGTTAAGCAGGCTCAGGAGCTGCGTCATCAGCTTCGCGAGTGCGGCGCCGAGATGAAGGTCTACAAGAACAACCTGGTCAAGATCGCCCTCAAGAACCAGGAGCAGCCCGAGATCGACGAGATTCTCGCCGGCCCCGTCGCTTATGTGTTCTACGAGACCGAGCCGGTCGAGGCCGCTAAGGCCCTTAAGGACTTCTCCGCTAAGTCCAAGGGCGTCCTTGAGATCAAGGGCGGTATCTCCGACGGCAAGGCCGTTTCCGCTGATGATGTTAAGGCTATCGCCGAGCTGCCCACCAAGGATCAGCTTCTCGGCCAGATCGCCGGTCTCATCTCCGGTTTCGCTCGCGACATCGCTGTCTGCGTCAACGGCGTTTCCTCTGGTCTCGCTCGTTCGATCCAGCAGGTCTCCGAGCAGAAGGCAGCCTAGTTGCTGTTTTCACCCGCGGCGGCAACGCCGCACCCCTGGCGCATTCGCGTCGTGTTTTAACTGATCTCCGTGCACAGACACGGAAACCGAAAGGACTTAGAAATGGCTAAGCTTACCACCGATGAGATCATCGATGCTCTTAAGGAAATGACCCTTCTCGAGGCTTCCGAGCTCGTCAAGGCTATCGAGGACACCTTCGGCGTTTCCGCCGCTGCTCCTGCCGCTGTTGTCGCCGCTCCCGCTGCTGGCGCTGCTGAGGCCGAGGAGAAGACCGAGTTTGACGTCGTGCTCGAGGGCTTCGGCGACAACAAGATCCAGGTCATCAAGGCCGTCCGTGAGCTCACCAACCTTGGCCTGAAGGAGGCCAAGGAGGTCGTCGAGGGCGCTCCCAAGGCTGTTCTCGAGGGTGCCAAGAAGGAGGACGCCGAGGCTGCCAAGGAGAAGCTCGAGGCTGCTGGCGCTGCTGTCACCCTCAAGTAATCAGGCTTTCTCGCCAGATTTCTTTGCAGACGGGGTTCGCATTGCGAGCCCCGTCTTTTTTGTTTTTCGGTCCCTCGACATCGGTAGCTCAAACTGCCATGTTCTGTGATTTGCGTCGTATCGGGCACCCTGCCGTTGGGCAATAAAATTGCACCATTCGAGCAATAATTTGCGTTGACCTGCTGAAGAATTGTCTCTGCCTTGTAGCGACATATAGTTCCAGCGGTAAGATGCTTAAGTATCGCAATTTGGTCTGCGGCTGTGTGCCGCACGCATGGGGCGCTTTTGCGCCTGCGAAAGGATCTTTGAATAACATGAAGGCAATCATCCCCGCCGCCGGTCTTGGCACGCGTTTTCTGCCTGGCACCAAGTGCACGCCCAAAGAGATGCTGCCGGTGCTCGACAAGCCCGTCATTCAGTACGTCGTCGAGGAGGCGCTCGACCCCGAGGAAGTCGACGACGCCATCATCGTTACTTCTCCCGGCAAGCCCGAGCTGCTGAACTACTTCCAGCCCGATCGCTCGCTCGAGAACCTGCTGCGCGAGCGCGGCAAGAACGCCTATGCCGACGCCGTCGCCCACGCTGGCGGTATGCCGGTCGACTTCCGTTATCAGTACGAGCCCAAGGGCCTCGGCCATGCTATTCGCTCTGCTGCCGACGCCGTGGCAGGGGAGAACTTCCTGGTTCTTCTGGGCGACTACGTTGTGCCTAACCGCGACATCTGCGACAAGATGCTCGCCGTTTCCAAGGAGCACGGTGGCGCTTCGGTTATCGCCGTCGCTGCTTGCTCGCCCGAGGAAGTCAGCCGCTACGGCGTTATCGCCGGCGAGCGCGTCGGTTCGCTCGAGGGCGCCGAGGACGTTGCCGATGCAGAGCCGGGCGCTGTCTGGCGTATCGGCGGTCTGGTCGAGAAGCCCGCTCCCGAAGCTGCTCCGTCCAACCTGTACATCGTCGGCCGCTATCTGCTGAGCCCGCTGGTCATGGACCTGCTGGCAGATCAGCAGGCCGGCAAGGGCGGCGAGATCCAGCTCACCGACGCCATGGCCCGTTCGCTCGACCGCGAGGCCATGTATGCCGTCGTCATCGACCCGCTGTCGGGCTACGACACCGGCACTCCCTCTGGCTGGATGGCCACCAACGCCCTCATGGCTGCAAGTGACCCCCGCTTTGCCAGTGCCTTCTGGGACGCCATCGACGAGCGCGGCGGATTGATGCGCAAGTAAGCCTTCGGGCATCGACATTTACGGGCGCGGACCTCGGTTCGCGCCCGTTTTTTATAAGAGCTGCGATTGCCGACTCTCTGTTCACAGAAAATATATGAACAGGTGTTCGATATACATGCATCTACCTGCGCATTTTCTGTCGAAAAACTTTGCTACTCCAAAAACTCAATCGCGTCAAGGCTTTTCTTGCCCAACGGTCGGTACCTGATAAACTATTAGGTTGCGATAACTGGCGAAGCTATGCCTCGCCAACCCACCGAGCATTTCCGTGAAGGAGGAAAAACCTGGTGACCTACGCATACACTGCCACTGAGCGCAAGCGCGTCAGCTTCGGGAAAATCCCGGAGGCCATGGAGCTCCCCAACCTTATCTCTGTTCAAAGGGAATCCTTTGAGCGTTTTAAGGACGAGGGCCTTCGTGAGGCGTTCAAGGAATCCAGCCCCATCCAGAGCCAGAACCATGTTCTCGAGGTTACCTTCGGCGAGCATCAGTTCGGCGACCCCGCGCACACCGTCGAGGAGTGCCGCGAGAAGGACATGACCTATCAGGCCCCGCTTCTGACCGACGTTCGTCTCACCAACAAGGAGACCGGCGAGATCAAGGAGCAGCTCGTCTTTATGGGCGACTTCCCCATGATGACCGATCAGGGCACCTTCATCATCAACGGTACCGAGCGTATCGTCGTCTCGCAGCTCGTCCGCTCCCCGGGTGTGTACTACAGCTCCGAGATGGATTCGGGCAAGCAGATCTACAAGGCCCAGATCATCCCGTCCCGCGGTGCATGGCTCGAGTTTGAGGTCGACAAGCGCGACCAGCTCATGGTCTCCATCGACCGCAAACGCAAGCAGAGCGCCACGATGTTCCTGCGCGCCCTTGGCATCGCCGTCACCAACGACGACATCATCGAGCTGCTCGGCAACTCCGATGTGATCAAGCGTACCCTGGAGCGCGATACCGCCCTCACCCGCGAGGATGCCCTTATCGAGATCTACCGTCGCCTGCGCCCGGGCGAGCCTCCCACCGTGGACGCTTCCCGCAGCCTGCTCGAGGGCCTGCTCTTCAACCCGCAGCGCTACGATCTGGCCCGCGTCGGTCGTTACAAGGTCAACAAGAAGCTCAACCTCACCACCGAGGAAGAGGTCACGGTGCTCACCGACGAGGATATCGTCGCGACGCTGCGCTACCTCCTGTCCCTCGCTGCCGGCGAGCAGGGCTTCAAGGTCGACGACATCGACCACTTTGGCAACCGCCGTATCCGTACCGTCGGCGAGCTCGTCGCCAACCAGTTCCGTATCGGCATGAGCCGTATGGAGCGCGTCGTCCGTGAGCGCATGAGCTCCCAGGACATCGACGAGATCACCCCGCAGTCGCTCATCAACATCCGCCCGATCGTGGCCTCCATCAAGGAGTTCTTCGGTTCCTCGCAGCTCTCGCAGTTCATGGACCAGGCGAACCCCCTGACCGGTCTGACCCACAAGCGCCGTCTGTCCGCACTCGGCCCTGGCGGTCTTGCCGGCCACAAGTCCGGCTCCAGCCGCCGCACCAACGTGCCGACGGCCGTCCGCGACGTCCACAACTCGCACTACAGCCGCATGTGCCCGATCGAGACCCCCGAAGGCCCCAACATCGGCCTGATCGGCTCGCTCGCCCTCTACGCCCGCGTCAACGAGTACGGCTTCATCGAGGCTCCGTTCCGTCGCGTCGAGAACGGCGTTGCCACCGACCAGATCGACTGGATGACCGCTGACGAGGAAGAGAAGCACGTCATCGCGCCGGCCAACACGCCGCTCGATCCCAAGACCAACGAGTTCATCACGACCGATGCCGAGGGCAAGCTTGTCCGCCCGCACACCGTGATCGCCCGTACCCGCGACTTCGACGGCTCCTTCGGCGCTCCCGCCGACGTGCCCGTCGAGGACGTCGACTACATGGACGTCTCGCCGCGTCAGATGCTCTCCGTCGCAGCCACGCTGATCCCGTTCCTCGAGCACGACGACGCCAAGCGTACGCTGATGGGCGCTAACATGCAGCGTCAGGCCGTGCCGCTGGTTCACCCTGCCGCTCCCTATGTCGGTACCGGCATGGAGCGTCGCGCCGCTCTGGACTCTGGCGAGGTCACCCTGGCCAAGAACGCCGGCGAGGTCATCTTTGCCGACGCCGCCAAGATCATCGTCAAGCATGCCGGCGGCATGGACGAGTATCACCTGGCCAAGTACCAGCGCTCCAACCAGTCCACCTGCATCAACCACCGTCCGCTCGTGCGCGTCGGTGACACCGTTGAGCAGGGCGAGCCCCTGGCTGACGGTCCTTCGACCGATCATGGCGAGCTCGCACTGGGTCAGAACCTCACCGTGGCATACATGCCGTGGGAAGGCTTCAACTACGAGGACGGTATCGTCGTGTCCGAGCGCCTGGTGGCCGAGGACCTGCTGACGACCATCAACATCACCCGTCACGAGATCGATGCCCGCGACACCAAGCTCGGCCCCGAGGAGATCACCCGCGAGATCCCGAACCTCTCTGAGGATATGCTTGCCAACCTCGACGAGGACGGCATTATCCGCATCGGCGCCGAGGTCGGCCCTGGCGACATCCTGGTCGGCAAGGTCACGCCTAAGGGCGAGAGCGCTCTGACCGCCGAGGAGCGCCTGCTGCGCGCCATCTTCGGTGCCAAGGCCCACGACGTTCGCGACACCTCCCTTAAGATGCCTCACGGCGCTTACGGCCGCGTCATCGACGTCGTCCGCTTTAGCCGCGAGAACGGCGACGATCTGGCCCCCGGCGTCAACGAGCAGGTGCGCGTCTACGTCGCCCAGCGTCGTAAGATCCAGCAGGGCGATAAGATCGCCGGCCGCCACGGCAACAAGGGTGTTATCTGTAACGTTCTGCCGGTCGAGGACATGCCCTACATGGCTGACGGTACCCCGATCGACGTTATCCTCAACCCGCTGGGCGTTCCTTCGCGTATGAACGTCGGCCAGCTGCTCGAGTGCCACCTTGGCTGGGCTGCTGCCTGCGGTTGGGATACCGAGCAGGCCGACTCCGACAAGTACGTCCCCGGTCCGTTCTTCACCGCCACGCCTGTCTTCGACGGCGCCAAGGAGGATGAGATCGCCGAGGTCATTCGTCGTGCCAACAAGAACATGCTCAACAAGGCCACCGCTGCCTTTGGCGATCACATGCGTCCCGAGTTCGTCACCCAGCTTGACGAGCGCGGCAAGACCCGTCTGTTCGACGGCCGCACCGGCGAGGAGTTCCGCGAGCCCATTACCGTGGGTACGTCCTACATCCTCAAGCTCGGCCACATGGTCGACGACAAGATCCACGCCCGTTCGACTGGCCCTTACAGCCTGGTTACCCAGCAGCCTCTGGGCGGCAAGGCCCAGTTCGGCGGCCAGCGCTTCGGCGAGATGGAAGTTTGGGCACTGTACGCATACGGTGCTTCCAACGTCCTGCAGGAGATCCTGACCGTCAAGTCCGACGATACCGTGGGCCGCGTCAAGACTTACGAGTCCATCGTCAAGGGCGAGAACGTTCCGGTTCCGGGTATCCCCGAGTCCTTCAAGGTTCTCGTCAAGGAGATCCGTTCCCTCGCGCTGGACATCGAGCCCATGCACGATGCCGACGAGGACGCCTCCGCCCCTGTGACCGCCGAGGAGACCTCTGCTCTCGACGACCTGGCTGCGCTCGCCGGCGTTGACGCCGACGTCGAGGCCCAGGATGCCGAGACCGCCGAGGCACCCGAGGCTGTCGCCGCCACGACCACTGATAAGGAGTAGTTGACTGTGGCAGATTTCGAAGCTACTGATTTTGACTCGGTAAAGATCTCCCTTGCCTCCGCCGACCAGATCCGTTCCTGGTCGCACGGTGAGGTCAAGAAGCCGGAGACCATCAATTACCGTACCCTCAAGCCCGAGAAGGACGGCCTGTTCTGCGAGAAGATCTTCGGTCCCGCCAAGGACTGGGAGTGCTCCTGCGGCAAGTACAAGGGCATCCGCTTTAAGGGCATCGTCTGCGAGCGCTGCGGCGTCGAGGTCACCTCGGCCAAGGTGCGTCGCGACCGCATGGGCCACATCGAGCTCGCCGCACCCGTGTCCCACATCTGGTACTTCAAGAGCCCCACGAGCTTCCCGATGAGCCGTATGCTCGACATCAAGTCCAAGGACCTCGAGAAGGTTCTGTACTTTGCCAGCTACATCATCACCGAGGTTGACTACGAGGCTCGCGAGGCCGACGCCGACGACCTGCGCGAGGAGCTCGCCGCCGATCTGGAAGAGATCGATGCCGAGTGCGCCCGTCAGATCGAGTCCCTCAAGGAGCAGGGCGACCCCGAGAACTTTGACGAGTTCTCCGACGAGGAGCCGCTGACCCCCGAGGAGATCGCCTCTGGCATCGTCGACATCGAGGAAGAGTGCAAGGACGAGAAGCAGCTCCGCACGGACGCCTTCAACGCCTTCATGAAGCTCACCGAGCGCGACCTCATCTCCGATGAGCCGCTGTTCCGCGAGATGACCCGTTACTACTCCATGTACTTCAAGGGTGGTATGGGTGCCGAGGCTGTCCGCGACCTGCTCGCTGCCATCGACCTCCCCTCCGAGGCCGAGAAACTCAAGGCCATCATCGCCGACGAGGATTCCCAGAAGCAGAAGCGCGAGAAGGCCGTCAAGCGCCTTGAGGTCGTTGACGCCTTCCTGAAGGGCGGCAACAGCCCCGCGAACATGATCCTGGACGTCATCCCGGTCATTCCGCCCGATCTGCGCCCGATGGTCCAGCTCGACGGCGGCCGCTTCGCCGCGTCCGACCTCAACGACCTGTATCGCCGCGTGATCAACCGCAACAACCGACTCAAGCGCCTGCTCGACCTGGACGCCCCCGCGATCATCGTGAACAACGAGAAGCGCATGCTCCAGGAGTCCGTGGACGCCCTGTTCGACAACGGCCGTCGTGGTCGCCCGGTCTCTGGCCGTGGCGGTCGCCCGCTCAAGTCGCTCGCCGAGGCCCTCAAGGGCAAGCAGGGTCGTTTCCGTCAGAACCTGCTGGGTAAGCGTGTCGACTACTCCGGCCGTTCGGTTATCGTTACCGACCCCAAGCTGCTGCTGCACCAGTGCGGTCTGCCCAAGACCATGGCGCTGGAGCTCTTCAAGCCCTTCGTCATGAAGCGCCTGGTCGAGCTTGGCAAGGTCGAGAACATCAAGGGTGCCAAGCGCGCTATCGACCGCGGTGCCACCTTTGTGTGGGACATCCTCGAAGAGGTCATCGACGGCCGCGTCGTGCTGCTCAACCGTGCACCGACCCTGCACCGTCTGTCCATCCAGGCCTTTGAGCCGGTGCTGGTCGAGGGCAAGGCTATCCACCTGCATCCGCTGGTCTGCTCGCCCTTCAACGCCGACTTCGACGGCGACCAGATGTCTGTCCACGTGCCGCTGTCCAGCCAGGCTCAGGCCGAGGCCCGCGTGCTCATGCTCTCTGCGAACAACCTGCGCTCGCCGGCATCCGGCAAGCCGGTCAACATCCCCTCGCAGGACATGATCATCGGTGTGTACTACCTGACCCAGGTCCGCGACGGTCTGCCGGGCGAGAACCACGTGTTCGCCAGCTTTGACGACGCGCTGCACGCCTATGACTGCCGCTCCGAGGTCGACATGCAGGCCAAGATTCAGGTCCGCGTGTCCGCTGCCGACGCCAATGTCATCAACGAGGACGGCACCCGTATCTTCCGCGTCAAGAACGGCAAGAACGAGTTTGTCGACTACGACGTCACCGGCAACAAGACCGCGCGCTTCGAGACCTCCATCGGCCGCATCATCTTCAACCGCCAGTGCCTGCCCGAAGACTATGAGTTCATGAACTACAAGATGGTCAAGGGCGACGTGGCCAAGCTGGTTGCCGACTGCTGCGATCGCTATCCCGAGGCCAAGGTCGGTCCGATCCTCGACGCCATCAAGTACTCCGGCTTCCACTACGCTACCCGCGCCGGCCTCACCATCTCGGTGTGGGACGCTCTCATCCCTGCCGAGAAGCAGGAGCTGCTCGACCGCGCCCAGGCCAACGTCGACCAGATCAACGAGTACTTCGAGGAGGGCTTCATCAACGAGACGGAGCGCCACATCGAAGTCGTTAACGAGTGGACCGCTTGCACCGACAAGGTTGCAGCGCTCATGCTCGACTTGTTCGACGAGGAGAACCCGCTCTACATGATGGCCGACTCCGGCGCCCGTGGTTCTAAGACCCAGCTGCGTCAGCTCGGCGGCATGCGTGGCCTGATGGCAGACATGTCCGGCGAGACGATCGACCTTCCCATTAAGGCGAACTTCCGCGAGGGTCTGCTGCCGCTCGAGTACTTCATTTCGACCTACGGCGCCCGTAAGGGCCTGGTCGATACCGCATCCCACACCTCGGACTCCGGTTACCTGACCCGTCGTCTGGTTGACGTGGCCCAGGACGTCATCGTCCGCGAGGAGGACTGCGGTACGCACGAGGGCGTCACTTACAACCTCATCATCCCCGGCACCACCGACCTCAACACCGACCTCGTCGGCCGTTGCTTCATTGAGGACGTCGTGGCTCCCGATGGCACCGTGCTCTTTGAGCAGGACGGCTACATCGAGAAGGTCGCCGACATCCAGAAGATGGTCGATGCCGGCCTTAAGAAGGTCAAGCTTCGCGCGCTGCTCACCTGCCGTTCCAAGTACGGCGTGTGCCAGAAGTGCTACGGCTGGGATCTTTCCACCCGTCGTCCGGTCGCCATCGGTACCGCGGTCGGCATTATTGCCGCCCAGTCCATCGGCGAGCCCGGTACGCAGCTTACGATGCGTACCATTCACTCCGGCGGCGTCGCTGGCGTCGACGATATTACGCAGGGTCTGCCTACGGTCAGCCGTATGTTCGATATCGTCGGCAACGTCAACGAGAAGATTCTGGGTCGCGAGGCCGAGCTGGCTCCGTACTCCGGCCACCTCTCGATTAAGCCCGAGAAGTCCGAGTATGTGCTGACGCTCACCGACTCCGAGGACCACACCCGTGTCCTCGACGAGCGTCGCGTCCCCGCTTCGGTGCGCTTTATGCCCGAGATCGAGGACGGCTGCGAGGTTCGCGCCGGCGACCAGATCACCAAGGGCTTCGTCAACTTCCGCAACCTGCGCAAGCTGACCGACATCGAGTCGACGATGCACACCTTCGTCGAGAGCGTCAAGGACGTCTACACCAGCCAGGGCGTCGACCTGAACGACAAGCACATCGAGGTGCTCGCACGTCAGATGCTGCGTCGCGTTCAGATCACCAACCCCGGTGACTCCAAGTACCTGCTTGGTCAGTATGTTGACCGCTATGAGTTCGCCGACGAGGTCGAGCGCGTTGCCCGTCTGGGCGGTCAGGCTCCCGTGGCCGAGCCCGTCATCCTGGGTACGCTCAAGGTCGCGTCCAACATCGACTCCTGGCTGTCGAGCGCTTCGTTCATCCGTACCGCTGGCGTCCTTACCGAGGCTGCCATCGAGGGCAAGGTCGATCACCTGCTCGACCTTAAGTCCAACGTCATCGTCGGTAAGAAGATCCCGGCTGGTACCGGCCTCAAGCCGTACGCCAACGCCAAGCTGACGTATCGCACGGCCGACGGCTATGTCGACATCGACGGTCCGGCTTCGCCCAATGCCAAGTCGCTGCCTGAGTGGGCTCCTGTGGAGCTCAAGGACCTGGACGAGCAGCTCCCGCAGCAGCTCGACTGGGCCGGCTACGACGAGTTCGGTGGTGCTGACGGTTCGTTCACCCGCAACGGCCACACCATCTCCGCCGAGAAGGCTCGCCTGTACCTGTTCGACGACCTGG
Organism: Collinsella sp.; assembly: GCA_048438765.1. Classification (GTDB taxonomy): domain Bacteria; phylum Actinomycetota; class Coriobacteriia; order Coriobacteriales; family Coriobacteriaceae; genus Collinsella. The sequence continues at coordinate 2,157 of DBGAPG010000172.1, read as the reverse complement.
GCGTGTCGCAGCGCTGGACCAACAAGTTCAGCGAGGTCGGCATCGAGACGGTCGGCGACCTGGTCGGCAAGTCCGAGGAGGATCTGCTGCGCATCGATGGCATCGGTGCCAAGGCGATCGAGGAGCTCCGTGACGGCCTGGAGGCCCACGACCTGCTCTACATCCTCGAGAACAACGACGACGTTGCCGACGAGGAAGACCTCTCGCAGCTGTTGCAGATGGTCTTTAGCCCCGACGGTCCGGACGATATCCTGCTGGGTACCTCCGCTCCGACGCATCACGCCGACGCCGACGAGGAGCTCCTGGGCGCCCCGATCGACGACAAGAAGGCTCCCGCCAACGGCGCGATCAACGAGGACATGGCTTCCCTCGACGAGCTGCTCAACCAGCTCGTGGACACCGACGACGCCGAAGAGGCCAAGGACAACGACGAGGAGTAACTAGTTCCGCCGTTCTAACGAACGGCGGAGATTTCCGTCGCTGCGCGGCCCCCAGAGCTACAATCTGTCATTCAAAAGGCAGGGCATGACCAAAAGGTCAATGCCCTGCCTTTTTCATGCCACCTTGTACGCTCTGGGGGCCGCTCGCTTGCGTATGCTCAACCTGTTGCGTTCCGTCGATCCCTTGCCAATAAGGGGCAGGGTTTTTTTGGTAGGTTATTCCTGCTTGAATTTGAAACATTTCGTTCGGTCAAAGCGTATCTATGGTGAGGGCCTCAGCAAGAAACATCAGCATCACCGGGAGGTGATTATGGAAGAACAAGCATTTAGACAGGCGGTCGAGGATCACCGTGATGTCGTGTTTCGAATCGCATTGACGTATCTGCGCGATCGTGCCGATGCCGACGATGTCGCTCAAGACGTCTTTCTGAAGTTACTCAAAAGCGATGCCCAATTTGAAAGCTGGGAACATCTTCGTCGATGGCTTATCCGGGTCACGATCAATGAATGCAAATCTCTCTTTCGAAAGCCATGGAGGCGTGTGGAGGATATTGAGAACCTGGCCGATTCGCTTTCGACGGCGCAGGAGGAGACCAAGGCGGTCCTGTCAGACGTTATGCGACTTCCGGAACGATTCCGTGTTCCCATCATGCTCTATTACTATCTGGGCTTTTCGACCTCAGAGATTGCCGAGTTATTGCATGTGCCAGCCGCGACTGTTCGAACGCGTTTGGCTCGCGGCAGATCGAAGCTCAAGTTCATCCTAGAGGAGGGCGACCGTGAAATCCAATCAAATCAAGCAGGCCTTCGAGTCCGTCCAAGCCGATAGCGATCTTGCTGACCGTGTTCTTTATGCCGCTGCTGGTGAGCCGCTTCGCCGAAAGGGTCACGCGAAGCCTCTGTATGTTGCCGTGATCGGATGCCTTGCCGGAGTGCTGGCGACCGGAGGGGTCGCCTACGCCGTCGTCAATTCCAGCTATTTTGCCTCTGCCTGGGGAAACCACGGCAACGGGGATTCCATTACCTGGACCAACGGCGGCTCATCGGGAACTAAATATACCTACACCAGAGAGTTTGGCGATGGCATCGCGCCCCAAAGCCTGGAAGGCGCAGTCCAGGAGGTTAATCTGTCCGTCGAGGGCAACGGCTATACGCTTGATATCCATGAGATGGCAATCGACCAAAACGGCTGCGGAGCCGTGACGTTTACGTTGTCCAATCCAAATGGAGTTAACTACTACAAGCCAGCAGCAGAGATTGGCGAACTTGTTCTCTATGGTGAAGAAGAGCAGGGCATCGGCACGCCCGATATGAAGTTCGGCGAGGAATGGCCTGACACACGCAGCACAATTGATAAGGACACATCAAGCGATACTGTCATTAATGGCACGATGTACTTTGCCGCTATGGATCGCGAGCGAGATTTGCAACATGCGGTCACCTGGAATATCCACTGGACCGAGGGCGAAGGTGAGAGTGCGAGGCGGTTCGAAGCATCGACGCCCGAGTTTAGCGTCGAGGCGTACGTCGATACAAAGGAACTCCGCTCCGATGACTCGCCTCTCGAGATCAGCCCGTTTTCCATCCAGACGCACATCGATGATCTGGGCTATGAAGCAGTTGATCATAAACTGACCGTCACCTACAAGGATGGGTCAGAGCAGATTATCGAAGATGACGACGCAGGGGTGTTCAACTTATATTTTTCTTATGGGCG
>DBGAPG010000171.1:0-10189 GCA_048438765.1 Collinsella sp. | reverse complement strand
GACTGGCGCAAAGGGCTGGGGCGGGTGGGCATTACCCTTGGTGGTGGGCCCTGCGTGGGGTCACACCCCAAGGGTAATGCTCCGCCTGACCGCTTTCAAGCTCGTTGTGGGTCGAATTTGGGTCGAATTATTCCGCGTACTTTTCTTTCGTAAATCTATGAAAACATCAAATGACCTGGAGTTATATTGACTTCAATTTGGGTCGAAATGTCTGAATGAAACAACGTCGTAGCGACCTCATAACCCGAAGGTCGGTGGTTCAAATCCGCCCCCCGCGACCATGAAACTTCAGGTCGGAAGCATAAAAGCTCCCGACCTTTTTCTTTGTCTAGGGGTTTCGGCATCTCTCGTTCTTTGGGTACCCCGAGGCGGGCAATCAGATAGATGCTTACGAGTATCATAGGGTCTTTTTACGTCGCGGTCGTGTCTCGTACTGGTGCGCCGCTCTTTGTGGGACGTGTCACTTTGCCATAGGTTGTCCGGCGGCGGGGCGCAGGTCGTTCCCCGTGGCGTCGCTCCTTTCGACGCTACGCTGCCTGGCTACTCGTTCCACTGGTGCTTTTTCATGTCGACGCAGCCGTTGTCTCGGAAGGCGACTCCTTCCTCCGTCAGTAGTGCTCGCTGGTCGGGGAAGTTTGGCGCGAGGCGTCCCGCGTGGTTGACGACGCGGTGGCAGGGATAATCGCCGTAGCGATCCGCCTCGCTCAGCACCGCTCCGACCAGGCGAGAGTTTTTCTCCCTGCCGATGAGGCGCGCTATCTGACCGTACGAGGCGACGCATCCCGCCGGAATCTCTGCCACGACGGAGAGAATCTCATAAACCAAATCTTCGTCCAGGACTTTTCCCATCGTATCGCTCCCGTGTTCGCTTTTGCCTTCGGGGGCGCGGCGCCGATCACCCGTGCTGCGATTTTCGCAGCTCCCCTTACCGAAGCATCGAGGGAAAGCGCGTGCGTGTCAAGGTTGTCTGGTCCAGTTGCTGGCTCGATGCCTCGAGATGTTCGCCTCAAGTGCGACCTGCCCCTATTGGAAAAGGATGCCGAAGATGTATTTGGTGATGGCGGAGCGGCGGATGACCCCCACGAGTTTGCCCTCGTCATCAACCACAGGAAGCTTCTTGAACTTCTTCTTCGCCAGCAGCGCGGCGACGCGGGCGATGCTCTGCTCGGGACGGGCACACACTACCTGGCGCGTCGCGAAATCCATGACGCAGCGATCCTTCAGGTCTTCGATGCGCTGCTCAAGGCTCTGATCGTCGAAGTACAGCATGGACGCGTCGCCGCCCGTGAAGATGGTGTGAGCGCGATGCTGCGCGATGGCTCCCATGACATCGCCGTCGGAGATGAACCCGACCACCTGGTTGCGCTCATCGATTACGGGCATGCTGCTCACCTCGTTTTCGGCGAGCATGCGCACCACGTCGGAAATCGTGCAATCCTGCGTGCAGGTGAACGGCTCTTCAATCATGATGCTCGAAACGGGCGTCCCCTCGAGCTCGAGCGGGATGCGCTCGGACAGAATCTCGGACATCGCTTATGCCTCCTTCGTTTTCGGTGCGGTTTTCTTGGTGCGCACGCTGAATATGGCGCAGATAAGGGAAACGAGGCCGATTGCCGCGCACACCTTGTAAGCGACGCCCGCGCCCACGGCGGTGGCTACTTGGATGCTCGCATCGACGCCGGCCGACGCGGTGACGCTTGTCATGACCGTGATGATGAGCGCCGTGCACAAACCGCCGGCGACCTGGCGGCCGGTGTTCGCGATGGCGTTGCCGTGGGCGATCATGTCATTTTTCAAGGCATTGACACCCCATGTGTTCACCGGCATGTTCGCGAGCGACTGGCCGGCGGACTGCAGCATGCAGAACAGCGCAACCACCAAGATGGGCGTGTTTACCGTCGAAAGCGAGAGCAGGAACAGGGCGCCGGTCATGAGGGCCAGGCCGACGATCGAGATGGCACGCGGACCGAACTTGTCGAACACCACGCCGGAGATAGGGCTGATGATGATGCCCACCGCCGCGGCGGGAAGCATGGCCATGCCGGTTTCGAAGGCCGAAGCGCCAAGCGAGGTTTGCAGCAGCAACGGCAACAGCGTGTTGGTGACCAGGCATGCGGCGTTGATGAGCGTGACGATGATGGCGGCCACGCGGAACTCGCGCGTCTTGAGCGTGCCCAGTTGAAGCAGCGGGTCCTCGATTTTGCCCTGGCGTACGACGAACAGCACCAAGCACACGACACCCGCGACGATCGAGCCGAGCACCACGGGGTTGCCCCAACCCATCGACGAGGCGCTCGAGAACCCGTAGAGAAGTCCGCCGAAGGCGATGGTGGAGAGGACGACCGAGGGCAGGTCGAGCTTGGGGTTCTTCAGCTCGCCCACGTTTTTCAGCATGAACACGCCCAGCACCAGCACGAGAATTGCGAGGGGGACGATGGCGCCGATCATGGTGCGCCAGCCGTACGTGTCGATCACCGCGCCGCCTACGACGGGGCCGACCGCGGGACCCGCCGACATGACGATGCCCGCCATGCCCATAGCCGTTCCTCGTTTCTCGACGGGGAACACCAGCATGGGAACCACCGAGACAAGCGGCATGAGCACGCCTGAGCCCGCCGCTTGCAACACGCGACCGATGATGAGGAACAGGAAATCAGGGGCTGCGGCGCACAGCAGCGTGCCCAGCGCGAACACCAGCGTCGCCCCGAAGAATAGCGCGCGGGTGCTGAACTTGTCGATAAGGAACGCCGAAACGGGGACCATGATGCCGCTCACCAGCGGATATATGGACATGATCCACTGGGCAGTCGAGGCATCGATGGCGAAATCGGACATGATGACCGGCAGCGCAGGCGACATCACCGTTTGGTTCAGTAGCGCCAAGAAGGCACCCAGGACGACGACCGCGACGATGCGGATCTGGGTACCGGTAATGCGCCCATTGGCGGGCGCGACCGTACAATTATCAGACATAAGCTTCCTTCGTATCTATTCGATTCTTCGCCGAAGGCGCGCCGGCCCACGGGCGAAATAACATGCACGTGCTATGCGTGCATCAGATACGACAGGAAGAAAGCGGCTGCTCAGAGCGCACTTGGGGAACAACAGGAGAGGCCCCGTATACCAGGGGCCGCCGAATTGCGATGTATGCTTTGGTCAAATCCTTCATAGCGGGGAGGTATTCTAGCAGCCGTCTTCGCCCCTTTCAAGGGATGTAACCCAGACGTTGATTTTCTTCACCGAGGCGCCATCGTTGACGGGTGGCGTGCTTCTCTATCGCCACACCGCGGGGCGAGGGAACGCCGCGGCGAGCTTGTACATCGGCTATGTGTGCAGCTGCGAGCGTGTCGCCGGCACGCGCTGGGCGCCAGTCCAATCCGGCCGACTCTTGCCGACGGTCGGTCGCCGTCCTCCTCCATCTCCGCCTGCTCTGTTTTTGCTCGGCTCCCTTGTCGTATCATGGGCGGACGAGAATTGAGCGAAGGCGGTACGTATGAACATCCAGATATTCGGCACGAAGAAAAGCTTCGATACTAAGAAGGCGCAGCGCTATTTCAAGGAACGTCGTGTGAAGTTCCAGTTCATCGACTTGAAGGAAAAGGGGATGAGCAAAGGCGAGCTCGAAAGCGTGGCGCGCGCCGTCGGCGGGATCGACGCTGTGATCGATCCAAAGGCGAAAGATGCCGACACGGTTGCGCTCGTACAGTATCTTGCTGCCGACCAGAAGTTCGAAAAGGTGCTCGATAACCAGCAGATTCTTCGTGAGCCCATCGTTCGCAACGGCCGCCAGGCAACCGTTGGCTACGAGCCTGACGTGTGGAAGGGCTGGGAATAAAGCGGCTGGGAATAAAGTGAAGCGCCCACGCCCGTGGTTTTATCCACGGACGCGGGCGCTTGCGTAAGACGTCTCTTGTCGTTTGAGTGGAGCGCCCCGGCGGCGCTGAACAACGCGCCCCGGTGACGTGGCTCGGGGCTCTTTGTGCCGCACATCTATGAGAGGAGATATTTGATGCGCATGGGCGCTACTCCATGTAGCCACCCTGAATGGCGGAAACTGCATGCTCGGTAAAGAACTTGAGCGTGCCGGAGGTGTAACGATTAGCCTTGGGCTTCCAAGCGGCGCGACGCTCGGCCAGGACGGCGTCGACCTCGGCCGGCTCCATCTCCTTGCCGGCGATGCCCACGATGGACAGCGAGCGCTCGGGGATGTCGATCTGGATCAGGTCGCCTTCCTCGATCAGGGCAATCGGGCCGCCCACGGCAGCCTCGGGCGAAACATGACCGACAGCCGGGCCCTTGGAGGCGCCGGAGAAACGGCCGTCAGTGATCAGGGCAATGCTCGCGCCCAGCTCGGGATCGCTGGCGATAGCCTCGGTGGTGTAGAACATCTCAGGCATGCCGGAACCCTTGGGGCCCTCATAACGAATGATGACGGCGTCACCGGGCTTGACCTCGTGCGTCAGGACGGCGTGGATAGCGTCCTCCTCACAATCGAACGGGCGAGCCTTAAGCGTGGCCTGGAACATCTCGCGCGGAACAACCGTGTGCTTGACGACGGCGCCCTCGGGGGCAAGGTTGCCGTGGAGGATGGCGATGGAGCCGTCGGTACCAAAAGCCTGGTCAAATGGGCGAATGATGTCCTCGCGCTTGAGATTCCACTTCTCAAGGTAACGACCGCACTTCTCGTAGTAGCCGTTGTTCTTGAGGTCCTCGAGATTTTCGCCGAGAGTCTTGCCGGTGACGGTCATGACATCGAGGTGAAGCATCGACTTGATCTCCTCCATGATGCGCGGCACGCCACCTGCATAGTAGAAGAACTGCGCCGGCCACTCGCCTGCGGGACGGACGTTGAGCAGGTAGTGGGCGCCACGGTGCAGGCGATCGAAATCGTCGGCGGACATCTCGATGCCAAACTCGCGGGCGATCGCGGGGATGTGCAGCAGCGAGTTGGTGGAACCGGAGATGGCGCCGTGGACCATGATGAGGTTCTCGAAGGACTCCTTGGTCACGATGTCACGCGGACACAGGTTGTGCTCGGAGAGCCACACGGACTGGCGGCCGGCCTCGCGGGCAAACTCGCGCAGGTCGGAGCTGGTAGCGGGCAGCAGGGCCGTGCCGGGCAGCATAAGGCCCAGGGCCTCGGCGGTAACCTGCATGGTCGACGCGGTGCCCATAAAGGAGCAGGCGCCGCAGCTGGGACATGCGTTGTGCTTGGCAAACTCAAGCTCCTCGCGAGAGATCTCGCCGCGCTCGTAGCGGGCAGAAATCGCGCCGAGCTGCTCCAGGGTCAGCAGGTCAGGGCCTGCATCCATGACGCCGCCGGTAACGACGATGGAGGGGATGTTGATGCGACCCATGGCCATGAGGTTCGCAGGCAGGCCCTTATCGCAGCTGGCGACAAAGACGCCGGCGTCGAACGGGGTGGCCTTGGCATGAATCTCGATCATGTTGGCGATCATGTCGCGGCTGGGCAGCGAGTAGTTAATGCCGTCGTGTCCCTGGGCCTCGCCGTCGCAGATATCGGTGCAGAAGTAACGAGCACCGTGACCGCCAGCCTCGGCAACGCCAGCACGGACCTCCTCGACCAGATCAAACAGGCCGGCAGAACCCGGGTGCGAGTCGCCAAACGTCGACTCGATAATGACCTGCGGCTTGTCCAGATCCTCGATGGTCCAGCCAGACCCCAGACGCAGCGGGTCCATCTCGGGGCTGATGGTGCGGAACTTGCCGGAACGCGGCTGCAGCTTGGCAACCAAGTCGGCTGCCTCCTGCTGAATCTGTGCCTTGGTCTTCTCGTCCATAATGCTCTCCTCTTTTGGTTTGAACGGTTGTACCAATCGTTGGTTAATGAATCAGGTGAAAATGGGTACCGAGCGATGCACTCGGCGAAAGATGCTTAGCTACGCGAACTAGGCGAAGAACGAAATCACCAGGGCGCAGGCAAGACCCGAAAGGCCGATGAGCGTCTCCATAATGGTCCAGGACTTGAGGGTTGTTTTCTCGTCAATCTCCAGGAACGAGGAGCACATCCAAAAACCGGCATCGTTGACGTGCGAGAGGGCCGTGGCACCGCCGCAGATAGCACGCATGGCGGCCGAGCACGCAACCAACGACCAGGTCGTCTGTATCAAAGAGCTCTGCGACGAATCCGAGCGCCTGGCCGAGGCCGGTGAGGATTACTCCGCCGCCGACACCGCGTTCCACAATGCCATTGCCGAGAGCTCCGGAAACCTCGTCGTTCCCCGCCTGATGGGCGTGTTCAAGGCATCCGTCCCCCTCTTTATCGACGTGACCGGCAAAAAGCTCGTCGAGGAAACTATCCGCATGCACCGCGATGTGGCCGACGCCATCGCCGCGCGCAATCCCACCGCCGCGCACGACGCGATGTATCTGCACCTGGTGTATAACCGCAACATGATTGCGGAGGGAGCAGAAGCAAAAGGCATTTAGGGCCCGACAATAATCTTTCTTTGGCAAAACGCAGGCGGCGGCTGCCCAACACACAGGGCAGCCGCCGCTTTTTGCAATCGATTGGTGCAAAGGGGTTGACTAGAGCTCGCAGGCAACCTTGTAGCCGTCGCCGATGGCATCGCGGATGTTGCCGCACTTGTTGGCGTCGCCCAGCACGTGGGTGGTAACGCCGGCAGCGGCAAGGTCGTCGGCCAACTTGGTATTGGGACGATAGCCCATGGCAAGCACCAGCGTATCGGCATCGGCGATGGTGTGGACCTCGCCATCCTTCTCGTAGCTGATGGCGTCCTCGGTAATCTCGGTCACCTTGGCCTCGGTCAGCACGTGGACGCCCTTTGAGAGCATGCGCGTGATGAGCACCGCGCGACCGGCGCCGCCCTCGTTGGCGGCGAGCGTCTTGGTCATCTCGATAACAGTGACATCGCGGTTGGCCGGCGACAGGTCGTTGACCAGCGGGGCCAGGTAATCGGCCGTCTCGCAACCGACGGTGCCGCCGCCGACGATGACAATCTTCTTGCCCGGGAAAGCCTTGCCACCCAACAGGTCGTCAGCTGTCATAACCTGCTTAAAGCTCTGCATAAAGGCCGGAGCGATGGGCTCGGCGCCATAAGCCAGGACAACCTCGTAACCCGCGTAGTCACGCTGAATGTCCTCGGCAGTAAGCTCGGTGCCAAATACGCACTTCACGCCGGCCTCGGCCAGGCGACGGTACTGATACTTGATCACGCGGGTGAGTTCCTGCTTTGCCGGCGGAACGGCTGCGATGCGCATCTCGCCGCCCGGCTCATCTTGCTTATCCACGAGCACCACGTTGTGACCGCGCTTGGCGGCAATGTAGGCTGCCTCCATGCCTGCAGGACCAGCGCCCACAACGAGCACGTTCTTGGCCTCGGCGGCAGGCTCGTAGCCGGCCTCGTCGCGCTCCACGTCCGGGTTGACGGTGCAGGAGATGCGCTTGCCAAACATAATGCCGTTCAGGCAGCGCAGGCAGCCGATGCAGGGGCGAATGTCGTCAGCGTTGCCGGCAGCTGCCTTGTTGCAGAACTCGGCATCGCACAGATTGGCGCGGCCCATCATGCAGATGTCGGCAGCGCCGTCCTCGATCAGCTCCTCGGCAATCCAGGCCTCGTTGATACGGCCGACGGTGGCGACGGGAATGTTGACGTGCTTTTTGATCTCGCGCGAGCAGGCGGCGTGCGAGGCCTGCTGGGTACCGGCGGCGGGAATCGCGGAGCCGCGCTTGATGGTGGTGCCGCCCGATACGTGAATCATGTCGACGCCGGCCTTCTCCAGGCGACGCGAGACATAAATCATGTCGTTGAGGGTCAGGCCGCCATCGGTGTACTCATCGCCCGAGATACGGACGTCGATGATAAAGTCCTTGCCGCAGCGCTCGCGAATCTCGGCGATAACTTCGAGCAGGAAGCGCATGCGGGCGTCGAGCGAGCCGCCGTACTCGTCGGTACGCTTGTTATAGAGCGGAGTCAAAAAGCCGCCGAGCATACCGTGGGCGTGTGCCGCATGGACCTCGACGCCATCGACGCCGGCCTTCTGCATACGCACGGCGGCGTCACCGAACTGATGCGTAAGTTCGTGAATCTCATCGACCGTGATGGGGCGCGGCGCCTCGCGGGCATAGGACGGGCCCACAAAGGACGGAGCGATCAGGCGCGGCGTGCCCGGAATGTTAAAGGCCATGTAGGCGGGGTGGAAGAGCTGCGGCATGATCTTGCAGCCATACTCGTGGACGGCCGCGGCGAGCTTTTCCCAGCCAGGGATAAACGTGTCGTCGTAGCAGCACATGTCACCCGGCAGATAGGTATAGGTAGGCTCGACCGTCACGACCTCGGTGATGATCAGGCCAACGCCGCCCTTGGCACGGGCACGGTAATGATCGACCAAGTCGTCGGTCACGTAGCCATGATCGGCCAGGTTCGTGGACACCGGCGGCATAAAGACGCGATTCTTGACCTCGGTCGTACCGACCTTGATCGGGCTAAAGAGCATCGGATAGGCGGAGGACTCCATACAGGGTTCCTTTCGTTTGAGCCGCTCGGCGGCAGTTGCTAACGTACCTATCGTATCAGTATCCGCCGCATCCGCACTCGCTCGCACTCCTCACCTTCAATCCCGACCCTCACAAAAAGTTGCGGTGGAATACGGAGTAGATGAGGCCTTTGACAGCCAAAACAGTCCGTATTTCACCGCAACTGATGGGCGGGATGGAATTGAAGGCTCAGATAGTCAGTCATGCCCTCATCCGCCACTCCCTCACCTACAGCACACCGTCCAGCATAAGGTTCACCTTGAGCACGTTGACCGTGGGCTCGCCGAACACGCCAAGGAAACGGCCCTTGGTGCACGCGGCGATGATGTCGCGCACCTCGTCCTCACTTTTGCCCGTGGCTTTGGCAAGGCGCGGGACCTGGTACTCGGCGGCATCCGGAGAGATCTCCGGGTCGAGGCCGGACCCCGAACACGTCACCAGGTCGACGGGCACGGCATCCATGCCGGCGTCGGGGTTGGAGGCGCGAATCTTCTCGACGCGCGCGTCCACAAGCTGCCGGTACTCCTCACTCGCCGGGGACAGGTTGGACGGGGCACCATACGCCATGAGCCCGCCGTCCTCCCCCTCGACGATAGTCACGTTCTGGATGCGGCCCCACATGTGGTCCTCATCCTCGAAGTTCTGGCCGATGAGCTCGGAGCCCACGATCTTGTCGTCGACCTTGATGAGCGAACCATTCGCCTGATACGGGAACGCAACCTGGGCGATGCCGGTCACGACGAGCGTATAGCCCAGGCCGCAGACAACGGTAAACAGCGCGAACACGCCCAGTGCGCGCGATGCAACACCTTTGAACATACAAACCTCCACTTACATAATGCCGCAGAACGCGAGCAGCATGTCGATGAGCTTGATGAATACGAACGGGGCAACGATGCCGCCCAGACCCCACACGAGCAGGTTGTGGATCAGCAGCTGTCCGGACGGAACCTCGCGGTACTTAACGCCCTTCAGCGCGGCCGGGATCAGCGCGACGATAACGAGCGCGTTATAGATGATGGCCGAAAGAACCGCGGACAGCGGGCTTGCCAGACCGAGGATGTTAAGCGCGCCAAGGCCCGGGTAGATCGGCGAGAACAGGGCCGGGATGATAGCGAAGTACTTCGCTACGTCGTTGGCCACCGAGAAGGTCGTGAGCGAACCGCGGGTCATGAGCAGTTGCTTGCCGATACGCACGACCTCGATGAGCTTGGTGGGGCTGGAGTCGAGGTCGACCATGTTACCGGCCTCCTTGGCAGCCTGGGTGCCCGTGTTCATGGCCACGGCGACGTCGGCCTGGGCCAGAGCGGGCGCGTCGTTGGTGCCGTCGCCGGTCATGGCGACCAGGTGGCCCTCACGCTGGAACTCGCGGATCTTCTCGAGCTTGCCTTCAGGGGTGGCCTCGGCCAGGAAGTCGTCAACGCCGGCCTCGGCGGCGATTGCCGCGGCGGTGAGCGGGTTGTCGCCCGTCACCATGATGGTCTTGATGCCCATGCGGCGCAGGTCGGCGAACTTCTCCTTCACGCCGGACTTGATGATGTCCTTGAGGTACACAACGCCCAGCACGCGGCAGTTCTTGGTCACGACCAGCGGGGTGCCGCCGGCCTTGGCGATGCGCTCGACGGCCTCGTCGCACTCCTGGGAGAACACGCCGCCGGCTGCCTCCACATA
>DBGAPG010000170.1:0-4560 GCA_048438765.1 Collinsella sp. | reverse complement strand
GTCGCCCATTCATGGTGCCAAGGGCAACGTTGAGTTTTTCCTGTACGGCACGAGATTTGACCCCGGCGATCGCTCGCAAGACGAGCTGCAATCCCAGGTATCGGTTTTGAGCGAGAAAGCTGCAACGCTATGAAGGTCTTTCTGGTTCCCAATTACTACAAGCAAGAGGCGGTCGAGAGCGGCCTGATGCTCGAGCTTTGGCTGACGCGCCAGGGCTATGAGGTCGCATGGGCTGCCGACCAGCGATCGAAGATTCAAAGCACGCCTGATATTGACGGCTCCGATCTGGTCATTACGCTCGGCGGCGACGGTACGTTGCTGCGCGCTGCCCGCATCCTCAACCATCGCGAGATTCCTATCCTCGGTCTTTCCTATGGTCACCTGGGCTTTTTAACTGCTGCGAGCCCCGAGGAGCGCGACATTCTGCAGGTCGTGAGCGACGCCCTTTCCGGCGAGCTGCACGTGAGCCGTCGCGCCACCATCGCCGCGGATATCGTGTCCGTGCGCGAAGACGGTACGAAGGATGTCGTGCGCACCTTCGCCCTCAACGACATGGCGCTTACGCGCGGCCCCCTGTCCGATATGGTCGAGTTCGACATCACGGTGTCGGGCCACCATATCGACCGACTGCGTGGCGACGGCGTGGTCGTGTCCACGGCGACTGGTTCTACGGGTTACGCGCTCAGTGCCGGCGGCCCCATCGTGAGCCCCGACTATACGGGCATGGTCTGCGTACCCATTGCACCGCACACCATTCAGGCCCGTGCCTTCTTGACTTCGCCAAGTGATGTCGTCGAAATCTTTATGTCTGATGACCGTCCGAGTGTTCCGGCAATCGCTATCGATGGACAGTTTATTACCTGCGATGGCACCGTTGAGAGCGTGGCGGTGCGCCGCGGGCCCGGAGATGTGCTGCTTCTCGATTACGGCCCCGAGAGCTTCTATAACTCGGTGAGCCGCGTATTCTACGGAGTCCGTCATGATCGATGAGCTGCAGGTTTCTAACATTGCGCTCATTCGCGAGGCGACGCTGCTGCCGAGTGCTGGCCTGACTGTCCTGACCGGCGAGACCGGCGCCGGCAAGACCGCGCTGCTCTCGGCCCTCAAGCTTATTTTGGGTGAGCGCGCGGATTCGTCTACGGTGCGCGAGGGCGAGGCGCTGGCGAGCGTCGAGGCGCGCCTGTTTGACGGCCCGCACGACACGGAGGGCTTCACCGTGCAGCGCAGTCTTTCTGCCGAGGGCCGCAGCCGCGTGAAGATTGACGGCCGCATCGCCAGTGTGCGCGAGCTTTCGGAGCGCGTTGGCGTGATGATGGATCTGTGCGGCCAACACGAGCACCAGCGCTTGCTCGATCCGGCGCATCATGTTGCGATGGTCGATGCCTGGGCAGGGCGCCCTGCACTCGAGGCGCTCGAGCACTATCGCGCCTGCTTTAAGGCTTCGCGAGCTGCCGCTAAGGAGGTTCGACGTGTCGAAGAGACCTCGCGTGCGCAGGGGAGCCGCGTCGAGGAAGCGCGCTTTGCGCTCGAGCGCATCGGCGAGGTCGACCCCAAACCGGGCGAGTATGAGGAACTCGAGGAACTGCTGCCGCGCTCCGAACATGCCGAGGTACTGGTTGCCACGGCTAACGATGCCCATGGATCGCTTGCCGCCGAAGGGGGAGCGCTCGATGCCGTGAACAGCGCCGTGGCAGAGCTTTCCCGCATGGCTACCGTCGATCGCAAACTGGGCGATATTGCCGATGCGCTTTCGGATGCCTGTATTTCCCTTGAGGATTGCGCGAACGAGCTTCGTGCCTATCGCGATGGCGTCGCCTTCGACCCGCGCGAGCTCGCTCGCATGCGTGAGCGGTATTCCGACCTCAAGGGCCTGTTGCGTCAGTGGGGTCCCACCATGGACGATGTTTTTGCCATGCGCGATCGCTCGCAAGAGCTGCTGTCCCTGGTCGATGATGGCGATGAACAGATCAGAAAGGCGCGTGAGGCACTCGGGAGCGCCGAGCACGAGTTGTTTGCCGCTGCCAAGGCACTTAAGCGCGCCCGTAATACGGCGGCCCCGCGCTTCTGCCACGAGGTGGGCCGCCAGATGGCTCGCCTGGAGATGGGCGGCGCCGAGCTCGTCTGGGAGTCACGTGATCTTCCCCGTGCTGAGTGGACGCCGGTTGGTCCTTCGAGCTACGAGCTGCTATACCGCAGCGGTGCCGGTTTGACGCCGCGCCCCCTGCGCCGCATTGCGTCGGGCGGCGAGCTCAGCCGCGTCATGCTGGCAAGCAAGGTTGTCCTCGGTAACGCGGACGGTGTCGATACGCTCGTGTTCGATGAGGTCGATGCAGGTGTCGGCGGCTCTACCGCACGTGCCCTCGCGAGCGTGCTGGCAGATCTCGCCGCTACGCATCAGGTGATTGTCGTAACCCACTTGGCGCAGGTTGCGGTCATGGCCGACAAACATTATGTTGTCAGTAAGGAACCGGGCGATGTTCCCCAGACGCATTTGGACGAGGTAACCGGCGAAGCGCGTACCGCCGAGATCGCCCGCATGTTGAGCGGCGATCAATCGGAGGCGAGCTTGGCGCATGCCAAGCAGATGCTTGAAGAAGCTCGAGGTTAGGTCGTATCAGCGGTGTTGGTGGGACAAAATAGACTGAATTTTTTGTCTCACTTCGCGTTTTACTCCACGACCTTATCCGGTTGGATGAGTTCCTCATAGTAGCTGATGTGCTCTCGGGCGTCCTCGATTTCGGGCAGCAGGAAGTTGTAGATGACCTCTATGATCATCGTGGCGCTCATCTTGGAGAATGCGAAGTCACCCGTTGTCAGCAGCGCTTCGTGATTGACGGTATTAAAGGTGTAGTCGGCGAGGCGTGCAAGTGGAGACTTGCTATCGCTGCTGATGACGACTACGGTTGCGCCGCAGTTGCGAGCCGCTTTTGCCATGCGATTCAGTCGGCGCGATTTGCCAGAGTTTGAGATTAGCACGATGACGTCACCCGGGCGTAACGTGAGCGCAAAGCCGATTGATGTCTCGCTAATGGTGCTCGCCATGCAGCGCAGGCCCAGCTGCGAAAACTTAAACGTCGCATCGAGCGCGACCGCGTTCGTATTGCCCACGGCGGCGAACTCAATAACGCCGGCATTCTTAAGCGCGTGTACAACTGCGGCCAACGTGTCGTGATCAATGCCGTCGATGGTCGCATTAAGCTCACTCACCTTGGCGGCGAGGATATTTTTAAGGCTCTGCTCCATGTTGTCGAGCGAGACCTCGTCGGTCAGGCCCTCGTTGCGCTGACTCTCTAAGTCGCGCGCCAACGAAAACTGAAAGCTGCGGAAGCTGCCAAAGCCCAGCTTGCGGCAGAAACGCGAAACGGTCGCCTCGGACGTGGCGGCAGCGCGCGAGAGCTGAGCGGCCGTGAGGCGTGGCGCTTCGGACTGGTGCTCCAATATATAGTCGACAATGCGCTGCTCGGACTCGCTGTATCCCTGATGGGTACTAATGAGGGAAAGTGCGCTCTTGCTACTATCGGTCATGGATGGCTCCTGGTTGGCATGAAAATCTAGCTTGATTTGCAATGCCATAGTATACGGGCATTTTCAATTACAAGATACACCTTGCCGTTTCAAGTGTTGATGGTAAACTTTCACTTGCCGTTTACGGTTATGAAAGAACCTTTCACCGGAGAATTGCGCCTTGTCTCTTCTCACGCGGACGGTAGGTTGGTATCTTTCAAGTGTGGAAAAACGCGCATCGAAGCGCGTGTAGGGGAGCGCCCGCGGGCGCTGTACTCAAGAAGGAGGGACACATGGCTAAGTTTGACATCATCGCCGCGACCGGTTGCCCGACCGGCATTGCGCACACCTTCATGGCGAAGGAGGCGCTGGAGAAGGCAGCTGCCGAGCGCGGTCTGACCATTAAGGTCGAGACTCATGGCCAGGTCGGTGTCGAGAACGAGCTCACCAAGAGTGAGATCGCTGGCGCCAAGGCCGTCGTCGTCGCAGCCGACAAGGATGTCCAGGCTGAGCGTTTCGCCGGCAAGCCCATGGTTTCCGTTGGTGTTTCCAAGGCCCTGTCCGTTGAGGCCGCCGGTAAGTTGATTGACCGCGCGCTCGCCGCCAAGGGCGACGACACGGTTGCCGCTGCCGCCGATGTCGAGGACGAGGTCGAGGAGAAGGAGTCCATCGGTCACGTCATCTACAAGCACCTCATGAACGGCGTCAGCCACATGCTGGTCTTCGTCGTTGCCGGTGGTGTTCTGACCGCCATTTCGTTCCTGTGGGGCATCACGTCCTTTGATTCGACGGCTGCCGACTACAACAGCTTTGCCGCGATGCTCAAGATTATCGGCGGTATCGCAATGAACCTCATGGTTCCGGTGCTCTCCGCTTACATCGCCGAGTCCATCGGCAAGCGCCCGGCGCTCGTCCCCGGTTTCGTCGCCGGTATGATTGCCATCCAGGGCTTGCCTGTTAACGCCGATACCGGCATGATCGACGCCGGTGGCGTAGGTGTGGGCTTTGGCTTCCTGGGCGGCATCGTCGGCGGCTTCCTCGCTGGCTATGTCATCC
>DBGAPG010000169.1:0-2780 GCA_048438765.1 Collinsella sp. | reverse complement strand
GCCCAAAGGTGGCTCCCGAAATGACGGCAAGCAGGTTGCCGAGCATGCCCTCGGCGCTCAAATCGCCTAAAAAGAAAAGTCCCATACCCGTAAAAGCAACCAACACGGAGGCAATCTTCGCAGGCGAGGGCAACGTGCGAGTTGCGAGCGACTGATACACGATAACGAAAATCATCGAGGTGTACTGCAGGACGATCGCGTTGCCGACCGTCGTGAGCTGGTTGGCAAAGTTAAACGTGGTGCCCGTCACGAAGTTGCAGACGGCCACAAGGACAATAAGACGGCTGACGCGGAGGACGGGCCTACCGACGAGCAGGATAAAGAGCGCCATAAATATTGCCGTAACGGCACCGATCAAAAGAGCTGACTGCGAATTGGCGCGAACGAGGATGCCGATAAAACTCCATAAGAGCGCCGTGCCAAATAGATACATCGCCCCGCTCACGCCATTATCGGGTGGATTGTCAGATCGAATCACGAAGCACCTCCAGCTAGCTTTCGGTAATAAAAAACGGCGACCGCAATGGGTCGCCGTTTCCCTTGGGGGCAGATAATAGGCCGGGCCCTTACGCCAGCACGCCGAAGAACGCGCCGATGATGCCCACGACCATGGTGGCCACGATCAGCACCATGGGGTTGATCTTCTTGGACAGCAGCCAGTAGTACAGCCAGAAGGCGATCATGCCGAGCATGCCGGGCATGATGCCGTCCAGGATGTCCTGGAGGGTCTGGGCGTCCTCGCCCGAGCCGATGGCCACCGGGATGCTGGCCCAGAACATGTCCTTGCACATGGCGCCCACGACCATGACGCCCACGATGCCCACGCAGGTCATGATCTTCTGCATGAGGCCGGTCCTCTGGGCCTCGTCCAGGAAGCCCACGCCCAGCTCGTAGCCCTTGACGGCGCCCCAGATGCGCAGCGCGAAGCCGGGGACGTTGTAGATGAGCAGGAAGGCGATGGGGCCGAAGGGGTTGCCGGCCTGGCACAGGCTGATGCCCACCGCGGCGGCGACCACGCGCAGCGTCGACAGGAAGATGGAGTCGCCGATGCCGGACAGCGGGCCCATGAGGGCGGCCTTGACGTCGTTGACGCTCTCGGGCTCGATCTCGCCGCGGGCGACCTTCTCCTCCATGGCCATCGCGATGCCGCCGACGAACGGGGCGAACTGGACGGTGATGTTGAAGAACGCGCAGTGGCGGTGCAGGGCCTCGGCGTAGTCGTCGGGGCGGCCGGCGTAGATCTTCTTGAGCATGTTGGCGACCATCAGGCAGAAGGCGATGTTCATCTGCTTGTAGTAGGTCCAGGAGAACTCCATGCCCAGGGCGCCGACGTTGACGGCGCTCTTGACGAGGTCGGAGCGCGTGATCTTGTTCTCGGGACTAGAAGTCATCGTCCTCATCCCCTTCCGCGGAGAGCTGGGGCTGGGCTCCGCCCAGGCCGAGCAGGTCGAACTTGTCGATGCCGATGATGATGGCGATCAGGGCGACGCCCAGGACGGGCACGTTGGCGTAGGAGCACAGCAGGAAGCCCAGGAAGTAGAAGGGCACGAGCTGCTTGGTGAGCACCAGGCGGCCGAGCATGGCGAAGCCCATGGCAGGCAGGATGTTGGCGGCAACGCCAAAGCCAGCAAGGACAAAGGGCGGGATGAAGTCGAGCATGCCCTGGATGGCGTCAGCACCCAGATAGAACGACAGCGAGCACAGCAGGAACGCCATGATGATACCGGTCAAACCGATCAGGAAGTGCATCGCATAGACACCCTTAAGGTTGCCCTGGCCGGAGAAGACATCAGCGCGGTCAACCAGGATCGGCAGGGCGGCGTTGAGGATGTTCTTGATGGCAAGGCACAGCGTGGCGATGGGCATGGCAAGCGCGATGGCTGCCTCGGTGCTCTGGCCCAGCTGGATAGCGAAGGCGCAGGCGAGCACGCCGCCGATCGTCTCATCAGGCGGCACGTAGGCGCCGATGGAGATCGAGCCCATGAACAGCAGCTCCAGGCTGGCGCCGATCGCGAGGCCGGACTGCAGGTCCCCCAGCACCAGGCCCACGAGCGGGCACAGGACGATGGGGCGGAACGCATAGAGCGTACCGAGCTGGAAGTCGAACTTACCAAATGCGGCGATAAGTCCGATGAGGATTGCTTGGGTAAGCATATATCCCCCTTTCCTAATAGGAAACTACGAAGAGCTCAGACTCTTCGAAATTGAACGCCTAGAGCACGCTGGCGCAGTCAACCTTGGGGTCATCGGCCAGGGGTCGAATCTCGACCTCAACGCCACGATCCAGCATCTCGCGCACATCGGCTTCCTCGGCCGCGGTCAGGAAGATCTGACGAGAGACCTGACGCGCATCGGGACGCTTCTCGTCCTTGGGCTTGGTGTTGCCCAGGTTGACCGACTTGATCTGCGGGCAGCCCTCAACAAGCTGCTTTGCCTCAGCAATAGTGGCGACACAGATGATCATCTTGTACTTGTCGGTCACGCCCGAGTTGATAGCTTCGATTGCATGCTCCATATCTTTGATGACGAGCTTGCAGCCGGCAGGCTTGCCCATCTTGAGCGTCGTCTTCCACACCGGGTCGTTAGCGACCTTATCGCCCACGCAGAAGATGCAGTTGGAGCCAAGGCCCTGAACCCAGGAAACTGCGACCTGGCCATGAAGCAGGCGATGGTCAACGCGAAGTAGCTGAATCATAATGTGACCCCCCAAAGGTCTTGTACCGTCTTACGGCGTGTCAGTAGGTGCTGCGGATTAGAACTCTTCTTCCTCGTCGTCATCG
>DBGAPG010000168.1:0-2751 GCA_048438765.1 Collinsella sp. | reverse complement strand
CGCCAGGAGGTCCTGGACAAGCTCGCCGTCTACTGCGGTGGTCGCGCGGCCGAGGAACTCATCTTTGGCGAGATGACGACCGGTGCCGCCAACGATATCGAACAGGCCACCAAGCTCGCCCGCAACATGGTGACGCGCTTTGGTATGTCCGACGAGTTTGGCATGATGGCGCTCGGTACCGTGCAGAATGCGTACCTCAACCAGGACACGTCGCTCACCTGCGCTCCCGGTACGGCCGAGCGCGTGGACGCGATTGTCGCCAAGCTGATCGAGGATGCGCACGACCGCGCTCTGCAGATCCTGAAGGAGAACAAGTTCAAGCTCCACGAGCTGGCTCGTTATCTGTACAAGAAGGAGACGATCACGGGCGAGGAGTTTATGAATCTTCTCACGCGCGAGAATCCGCTGATGCCAAAGCAGCAGTAAGGCTGGCTGCACAGCGCCGAACGCCCCATTTGAGCTTCTATCTCAAATGGGGCGTTTTACGTGGGAGGGATATGTATGAAGATCGTGGTGAGCGCCTGCTTGATGGGCGAGAGCTGCAAGTATAACGGGCTCGACAACTACCATCGCGAACTGGTCGAGGCTTGCGAGCGCACGGGGACCGAGGTCCTGTTGGTATGCCCTGAGGTCTTTGGCGGCCTGCCCACACCGCGCAAGCCGTCCGAGATCGTGGACGGCGAGGTCCGTACCTGCGAGGGTATCTCGGTCGATCGTGAGTTTCGCCTAGGCGCTCAACGTGCGCTCGATATGTGCGAGCAAGCGGGCGGTCCGGAAGAGATCGCCGCGTGCATCCTGCAGGACCGTAGTCCCTCGTGTGGCGCAGGCCGCATCTACGACGGAACGTTCAGCGGTACGCTCACCGTGGGCAACGGTGTTTTCGTCGACCTGCTCCTGCGCCACGGCTACCGTGTGATCCCGGCAAGCGAGTTCGACCCCAGCATGTTGGAGCAATAAAAAACCACCACAAAGGTGCCTGTCCCCTTTGTGGTGGTTTTGGGCTAGAGCTAGAGGGTGTGGCCGTAGGCGTCGGCGGCCTTGATAGCGGCGGCAAATTTCTCGTCGGTGAAGGGCTCCGGGTTACCCTGTTTCCACTCGTTGGTGGCGTGTGCGTATTCGCACAGGGCCGGGATATCGGATTCGGAAAGCCCGACTTGCTCAAGCGTCACGGGTAGCCCCATCTGCTTGTTAAAGGCGGCGTAGCGTTCAAGGTTCTCGGTGTCTCCCGTATAGGCAAACAGTACCAGCACGCCCAGGCTCACGACCTCGCCGTGCAGGTAGGTGCCCTCGCGCGGAATGCTGCAAGTAGCGTTGTAGAACGCGTGCGCCACGCTCGAGTTGTAGTAGTAATCGTTCTGGTTGGTCAGGTTGGAAACGTAGCCCGTGTTAACCACGATGTCGAGCGCGATCTGCTTGACGGCCTCGCTCGACAGGTCCTGGCGTACGTCCTCAAGACCCTGGACGCCATAGGTAAACAGCGGCTCGGAGCAGGTGTGGGCAAGCGCCAGGCCAAGACCGGCGGTGTGCTCCAAATTACCGGCGCTCGTGGCGTACTCGACCTCGGGCTGCTTGGACAGGGCATCGCCTACGCCGGCCCAGAAGTACTCTGCCGGTGCCTCGGCGATGATCTTGGGGTTGATGAAGATGTGCGCCGGTCGGTTGGGGTACGAATAGCCCTCGAGCGAGCCGTCGTCGTTGTACACGACGGCAATGGCGGTCGCGGCGGAGCAGTTGGAACAGATCGTCGGGACAGTGAAGACAATCTTCTTGAGCTCGATGGCTGCGGTCTTCACGGTGTCGAGCGCCTTGCCGCCGCCGCAGGCGATGAGAACGTCAGCTTCCTGGCAGGCAGGGGAGTTTACGACCTTGGCGATATTGGCACGCGTACTGTTGGTGCCATAGACGCGCGTCTCCAGAATCTCGACGTCGGTACCCGCTAGTGCAGCTTCGATATCGGGAAGTGCTGCGGCCAGTGCCCGCTTGCCACCGATGATCGTGACCTTGGCCGCTCCGTACTCTGCCAGTGCGGCGGGCAGCTCGTCAAAGCAATCCTCGCCAACGGTGTAGTCGCTCATTCCAATCGTGCGCATAGCAACCTTCTTTCGTTCGATAAAGTGCTTTCAGGTATTTTGCTCCAAGAGAAGGTCCACAGCCGCGAGAAATTTCGAACGTATAAAACCAGTGTTGAGGGTTTTTCGCCGGCGCGGAACGTGCTAGCATACTCCGCATAAGCGTTGATGGGGACGAGTAGTCGGCCGTCCGCATGCTACAGAGAGCGGGGAGCGCTGAGAACCCGTGCATGCGACCGATGAAAATCACCCCGGAGCTGCGGTCCCAACGGACGTGCCGCGCAGGTTCGTCTTAGTAGACATCGCCGAGATGGTCGTCGATACAGACCAGCCGAGTAACGGATGCGAGCGCGCGGCGACGCGAGCGAGGGCATCTAAGCTGGGTGGTTAAGCGAAGAGCTTTTACGGACAGACTGTCCGTTTTGTGGCGCTTCGTCCCAGCTTGTAGGGACGGGCGCTTTTTTGGTGCCCAGAGGGCGTGCGCGCCCATGACAAGAAAGGGGTACCGTGGCAAACGAGTACAAGCAGACGATGAATCTGCCCAAAACCGGATTTCCCATGCGTGCCGGTCTTTCCAAGTCCGAGCCAAAGCGACTCAAGGACTGGCAGGACAACAAGGTCTACGAGCAAGTTCTAAAGAAGAACGAGGGTCACAAGAAGTTCGTTCTGCACGACGGTCCTC
>DBGAPG010000167.1:0-7414 GCA_048438765.1 Collinsella sp. | reverse complement strand
CTCGTACTGGGTTCGTCGAGCCTGCTGATCGAGCATGACATCGCCGGCATGTTCTGGCGTTGCGGTTCGTGCGGCAGCGAGCCCTGGGAGGCTTACGAGGCCGCGCACGACGGCAAGAAGGTCAAGTTCCTGTGCCCCGTTCCCGGCTACGATCGCCACTTTGGCATCACCGCCGACTTGGGCATCGAGAACGTCCCCGTCGCGATGACTGACAACGGCCCCGACATGGACGAGATCGAGCGCCTCGTTGCCGTCGACGATTCCATCAAGGGTATCTGGTGCGTGCCCAAGTATTCCAACCCCACGGGTATCACCTTTAGCGAGGACACTGTGCGCCTCCTGGTCGAGATGCCCACGGCCGCGCCCGATTTCCGCATCTTCTGGGACAACGCCTACTGCGTGCACGACCTGTACGACGAAACCGACGAGCTCGCCAACATCTTTGACCTCGCTCGCGCGGCGGGCACCGAGGACCGCGTGGTGGCCTTTGCCTCGACGTCCAAGATCACCTTCCCGGGCGCCGGCATCGGCTTTATCGGTGCGAGCCCCGCGGTCATCGCCGAGTTCTCCAAGCGCCTGAAGGCCGGCCTCATCAGCGCCGACAAGCTCAACCAGCTGCGTCACGTGCGCTTCCTTCCCACCATCGAGGCGGTCAGGGAGCACATGAAAAAGCATGCCGAGTTCTTGCGCCCGCGCTTTGAGGCCGTCGAGCGCAAGCTCACCGAGGGCTTGGGCGACACGGGCTGCGCCACCTGGACGCACCCCCGCGGCGGCTACTTTGTGAGCTTTGATGGTCCCGAGGGCTCGGCCCAGAAGGTTGCTGCGCTTTGCGCCGACCTGGGCGTCAAGCTCACGCCGGCCGGTGCTACCTGGCCCTATGGCAAGGACCCGCGCGACACCAACATCCGCATCGCGCCGAGCTATCCCACGGTCGAGGACCTGGAGGCCGCGCTCGATGTGCTGGTGCTGGCCGTCAAACTCGTCGCTGCCGAGCTTGCGCGTGCCGAGCGCGCCTAACGCGCGGCTTCCCGTACTATCCGCACTTTCGATACGTAAAGGAGCGTATACATGGATTTGGGTATTTCCACCAACCCCACGCCAGAGCTCTACACCATTAAGGTAACCGGCGAGATCGATATCTCTAACGCCGATAGCCTGCGCAATGCCATCGACCTGGCGCTCGAGCAGCCCACCGAGGCCGTTGAGCTCGATTTTGCCCAGGTGAGCTACATCGACTCGACGGGCATTGGCGTGCTCGTGGGCGCCGCGCACCACGCGGTCGACCACGGTAAGCGCTTTAGCTGCACCAATGTGCAGCCCCCGGTGATGCGCGTGGTTCAGCTGTTGGGTGTCGACCAGGAGATTTCGATCACCGCTGCATAATCTT
This sequence comes from Collinsella sp., assembly GCA_048438765.1. GTDB lineage: Bacteria > Actinomycetota > Coriobacteriia > Coriobacteriales > Coriobacteriaceae > Collinsella. The sequence goes on along the minus strand of DBGAPG010000167.1, from coordinate 6,027 downwards.
TACCCCCAAAAGGGCGTGCCGTTTGGCATATGTTTGTGATGCGCTCGGACGTTTTGGCGTCCGGGCGCTATACTTGACCGAATGAATAGACGAGTTCCGGCCGAATGGCGCGGTGCGGGCTCGACTCACATCGAGCCTTGGAGGTATGTGTGTTTGGTATTGGAGAGGGTGAGCTCGCGATCATCGTGGTCTTCGGCTTTTTGCTGTTTGGCCCGGATAAGCTCCCGCAGATGGGCCGCACGATCGGCCGTGCCATCCGTCAGTTCCGCGAGACGCAGGAAAAGATGACGGCCGTTGTTCAGTCCGAGATTATCGATCCGGTGAGCGAGGCCGCGTCGGCACCGGTCAAGCCCAAGAAGGCTGCTGCGACCGACGACGATTCCGATGCGGACGAGGATGCCGCCGAGACGGCAGCGCCCGCCAAGAAGGAGACCTTTGCCGAGCGTCGCGCCCGTCTTGCTGCCGAGAAGGCCGCGAGCGAGGCTGCCGCCGAGGGCGAGGGTGCTGCTGAGGAGTCCGAGGCCGAGGGTGCCGAGCCTGCCGCTGCCGCCGAGCCTGTCGTCGAGCCCGGGCCTGCTGCAGAGCCGGAGTCCGAGCCCGAGCCGGCAGAGCCCACGACGGCCGACCTCTACGCCCGTCGTCCCCGCAAGCGCAAGGCCGTCGTCGACCAGCTCGCTCGCGAGCTCGAGGCCGAGGGCGACGCCGCTGCCGCCGATGCCCCGAAGGGAGGCGATGAGTAATGCCTATCGGACCTGCGCGTATGCCGCTCTTCGATCACCTGGGAGAGCTCCGTCGCCGCCTGACCATCGTGGTTGTGTCGGTGTTTGCCGCCGCCATCGTGCTGTATTTCGCCACGCCCGTGGTACTCGATATCCTGGAAGACCCCATCCGCTCCTTTGTGCCGGACGGTAAGTTTTACATCACCACCACGCTCGGCGGCTTTGGTCTGCGCTTTTCGCTGGCCATCAAGATGGCCGTTGTCATGTGCACGCCCATGATCATCTGGCAGATCTTGGCGTTTTTCCTGCCGGCGCTTCGCCCCAACGAGCGCAAGTGGGTCGTGCCCACGGTGCTCGCCTCGACGGTGCTGTTCTTCCTGGGCGCCATCTTCTGCTATTTCATCATCATCCCCGCGGGCTTTGAGTGGCTCATCGGCGAGACCTCGGCCGTCGCTACGGCGCTGCCCGATCTGGAGAACTACGTCAACATGGAGCTGCTCTTTATGATCGGCTTTGGCGTGGCGTTTGAGCTGCCGCTCATCATCTTCTACCTGTCCGTCTTCCACATCGTGTCCTACGCGGCCTTCCGCGGCGCCTGGCGCTACGTGTACGTGGGCCTGCTTGTGGGCTCGGCTGTGATTACGCCCGACGGCTCGCCCGTTACGCTGGGCCTCATGTATGGTGCCCTGCTCTCGCTCTACGAGATTTCGCTCGCCATTGCCCGCGTGGTCATTACCGCGCGCGAGGGCAAGGAGGGCTTGTTTGTGAGCCGTCTGGACCTGTTCTCGGACGATGAGGACGACGAGGAGTAAATCGGTATGCACGAGGTTGGCATTGTCAACGGCATACTCGATACAGTGATTCGCGCGGCGCGTGGGGCGGGGGCCTCGCGCGCCGTTTTGGTAACGCTGCGTATCGGGGATATGACCGAGGTCGTGCGCGAGGCGCTCGACTTTGCGTGGGAGACATTTCGCGACGAGGACCCGCTCACGCGAGGCTGCGAGCTTGCCGTGGAGGAGGTCCATCCACAAAGCGAGTGTCTGGACTGCGGCGAGGTTTTCGACCACGATCGTTTCCACTGTCGCTGTCCCCAGTGTGGTGGTGCCAACGTGCGCCTACTGCACGGCCGCGAGCTCGATATCGCGAGTATCGAAATCGAAACCCCCGACGATTAGCCCACTAGCCATCTAGTGATGGGGTATAAAGGGGCCAAAGTAAGGAGCGCTAAGTATGGCCGAGAAAACGATTGATATCGCATCGCCGATTCTGTCGCGCAACGAGCGCCTGGCAGATCAGCTGCGTCAGCGATTTAATGAGACAAACACCTATGTGATCAATGTGCTGTCGAGTCCCGGTTCGGGCAAGACCACCACGATCCTGGGCACCAACGAGCGCCTGCGCGACAAGGCCGGCTTGCGCTGCGCCGTCATCGAGGGCGACATCGCCTCGGACGTCGACGCCATCACCATGAAGGAAGCCGGCATGCCCGCCATCCAGATCAACACGGGCGGCCTGTGCCATCTCGAGGGCAACATGATCATGGAGGCCGTTGACGCGTTCGACCAGGCCGTTGGTCTGGAGAACATCGACGTCATCTTTATCGAAAATGTGGGCAACCTGGTCTGCCCGGTCGACTTTGACCTGGGCGAGAACCTGTCCATCATGATTCTCTCGGTGCCCGAGGGCGACGACAAGCCCATCAAGTACCCGGGCATCTTCCAGCACGCCGGCGCACAGCTGCTCAACAAGGTCGACGTGGCTCCGGCTTTCGATTTTGAAATGGATAGGTATACTAAGACACTCGATGACCTCAATCCGCAGGCGCCGCGGTTTGCCGTGAGCGCGCGCAAGGGCGAGGGCATGGATGCCTGGTGCGATTGGCTCATCGGGCAGATTGAGCAAGCAAGGGCGTAAGTCGGCCGCCATACGGGCGGGCGTAGCTGCAGAGACATGAGATAGGAGCCTCTTTTGAAGCTCATCATCGCCGAGAAAAACGATGCCGCGCGTCAGATCGCCGAGCGGCTGTCCACGGGCAAGCCCAAAAAGGACAAGGTGTACAACACCGCCATCTACCGTTTTGAGTGGAAGGGCGAGGAGTGCGTGACGATCGGCCTTGCCGGTCACATCCTTGCACCCGATTTTTGCGACAGCGTGCTGTTCGATAAAAAGCTGGGTTGGTATTCGGTCACCGAGGACGGCGAGATGCTGCCGGCCGATATGCCCGATGGCCTGGCCCGCCCGCCGTACGACACCAAGCGCAAGCCGTTCCTTGCCGATGGCATTTCCATCAAGGGCTGGAAGCTCGAGAGCCTGCCTTACCTCACCTGGGCACCCGTCATTAAGCTGCCGGCCGAGAAGGAGCTCATTCGTTCGCTCAAGAACCTCGCTAAAAAGTCCGACAGCGTCATTATCGCCACGGACTTCGACCGCGAGGGCGAGCTGATCGGTTCGGACGCCCTCAACAAGGTGCGCGAGGTTGCGCCCGACCTGCCGGTCGCCCGCGCCCAGTATTCTTCGTTTACCAAGGCCGAGATCACGCAGGCCTTCGATAATCTTGTCTCGCTCGACCAGAATCTGGCCGACGCCGGCGAGAGCCGCCAGCACATCGACCTCATTTGGGGCGCGGTGCTCACGCGCTACCTGACGCTCGCCAAGTTTGGCGGCTTTGGCAACGTGCGCTCCGCCGGCCGCGTGCAGACGCCGACGCTCGCCCTGGTGGTCGAGCGCGAACGCGAACGCATGGCGTTTGTGCCCGAGGACTATTGGCAGATTCGCGGCATGGGTGCCGCTCAGGGTGCTGCCGAGGATGACCGCTTTAAGATTGCGCACAAGACGACACGTTTTACCGACAAAGATGCTGCCGAGACGGCGTACGGCCATGTCGACGGCGCCAAGACGGCGACCGTTGCCGCGGTGACCAAGCGCTCGCGTAAGCAGCAGCCGCCCACGCCGTTTGCGACGACCTCGCTGCAGGCTGCCGCCGCGGCCGAGGGCATCTCGCCTGCGCGTACGATGCGCATCGCCGAGTCCCTCTACATGGCCGGTCTCATCAGCTACCCGCGTGTCGATAATACCGTGTACCCTGCGACGCTCGATCTGGGCGCCGTGGTGAGCGATCTGGCAAAGATCAACCCGGCGCTGGCGCCGGTGTGCAAAAAGGTGCTCGCCGGTCCCATGAAGCCCACGCGCGGCAAGGTCGAGACCACCGATCACCCGCCTATCTATCCTACGGGCGAGGGTGATCCGTCCACGCTCGACGGCGGCCAGCGTAAGCTCTACGACCTCATCGCCCGTCGCTTCCTGGCGACGCTTATGGGTCCTGCGACCATCGAGAACACCAAGCTCGAGCTCGACGTGAACGGTGAGCCGTTCGTGGCTTCGGGCGATGTGCTCGTGACCCCTGGCTTCCGCGAGGCCTACCCGTACGGCCTTAAACGCGACGAGCAGATGCCGCCGCTTGAGCGGGGCGATACGGTCGACGTATTCGACATTAAGCTCGAGGCCAAACAGACCGAGCCGCCCGCGCGCTACAGCCAGGGCAAGCTCGTGCAGGAGATGGAAAAGCGCGGCCTGGGTACCAAGTCCACGCGCGCGAGCATCATCGAGCGCCTGTACGCCGTGCGCTACCTCAAAAACGATCCCGTGGAGCCGAGTCAGCTGGGCATCGCCATCATCGATGCGCTGTCGCAGTTTGCCCCGCGCATCACGAGCCCCGATATGACCAGCGAGCTCGATGGCGATATGACCCGTGTGGAGCGCGGCGAGGATACCGAAGAGCATGTCGTGACGCACTCGCGCGCGCTGCTGGCCGGCGTGCTCGACGAGCTACTCAAGCATACGCAGGAACTGGGCGACGCTATCAGCGACGCCGTCACGGCCGATGCGCGCGTGGGCGCCTGCCCCAAGTGCGGCAAGGACTTGGTTATGAAGACGAGCGCCAAGACCCGTGGCAGCTTTATCGGCTGCATGGGATGGCCCGACTGCGACGTGACCTATCCGGTGCCGAGCGGCGTCAAGGTAAGCCCGCTCGAGGGCGAGGCGGCCGTATGCCCCGAGTGCGGCGCGCCGCGCATTAAGTGCCAGCCGTTCCGCCAGAAGGCCTTCGAGATTTGCGTGAACCCCATGTGCCCCACCAACTACGAGCCCGACCTTAAGGTGGGTGAGTGCAAGGTGTGCGCCGAGGCAGGACGCCATGGCGACCTGATCGCGCACAAGAGCGAAAAGAGCGGCAAGCGCTTTATCCGCTGCACCAACTACGATGACTGCGGCGTGAGCTATCCGCTGCCGGCGCGCGGCAAGCTCGAGGCGACGGGCGAGACCTGCCCCGAGTGCGGCGCCCCCATCGTGGTGGTCAACACCGCGCGCGGCCCGTGGCGCATCTGCGTCAACATGGACTGCCCGACCAAGGAGAAGAAGCCCGCCCGCGGCCGCAAGGCTACGACCAAGGCGAGCACGGCCAAGAAGACGACGGCTAAGAAAGCCACTGCCGCCAAGAAAACGACCGCGAAGAAGTCGACTGCCAAGAAAGCAGCCGCCGACAAGTAACAGCGCAGCCGAAACATTGACCAAAACAAAAACGAGCGAGGACCCCGCGATCCTCGCTCGTTTTTTTGACCGGCAGTTAGGGACGTTCCTTTTAATATGAGCAGGACATTGTCAAGAGGCAAAATCGGGCCTGGCCCCAACGATATGGGGTCAGGCCCTCTCCCTATATCAACCCCTCCGCGGCGACCTCGGCGTGTCTTTCCGACGCTCGTCTTTGCAGTTTAATATCCGCCCGTGGCGATCTCTCGCTGGGCAATCCGTTGCTACGGCTGAGGCTTCTTCGTCGAACCGACAGTCTGTGCACGCGTGTGGCGCCCTGGGCGCTCGCAGAAAAGGGACCTGAGGTTCGCCTCAACGGCTTCGGATCCAACCGCTTCCGGGGTGATCGGCTTATGTGCGGGGGAACGCCCCCTATGCCCCCTCGGCCATGAGGCCGACCGCCCACACCCAGCAGGCGAGCTCGCGCGCCGTGGCCACGTTCGCCTTGTTGTTGTGGACCCCGCGCGCGAGCAGGGCCTCGCGCCTCTCGACCAGCCTCCGCACGCCCTTGGCGGCATGCCTCCGGGCGCACCGGTCCGGGTCCTGGCCCCTGGCGAGGTCCTTCGGCCGCGCGGAGCACGTCAGGTATGTTAGCGTCAATATAATTTTCACCATTTCCACCAACGCATTTTCGCCAATCGCGCCAACGCGGATACGCCGGATTCGCCAACGCGGATGTGCCGCTTTCGGCGCCTAGGCGCCCTCCTCCTTCCCGTCCTCACCG
>DBGAPG010000166.1:0-5355 GCA_048438765.1 Collinsella sp. | reverse complement strand
CCGCCGTCAACGCGTTCCTCAGGGCGCTCGTCCGGGAGGGCGGGATGCCGTTCGAGATGAGGGTCAAGACGCCGGCGCCCGACGGGGAGACGGCGAGTTAGCCGGCAGGTCGGCATGTCAATCCTGGTCTAACAGAGCCTTTTTTAATCCCCGTCCCAGAAAAATCATCGGGTGGCTCGGACGTTCGAAAAGTAGTCAAAACAGCCCCATTACAGTTTGAGTCGTCCGAAAGGGCGGCTCTTTTCCGTTGCACGGTTATACGATTGAGCCGTACCGGTGGTCGCTGGCCGACCGCCCCGGACGGCCGTCAGCCCCTGCCCCGTAGAGGGCCCGGGACGTGTTGCCGCCAGGGCGGGATGGGCCGAGGGGAACGACTGATAGAGATGTGCCGGGCCCGGACCGGGCCACGGCCGGGTAATGTGGGTGTCGCTTCCGCGGCTAACGGCCGGCTCAAGGGAGAGGATACACCATGTCTGCAGCAGAGACGCCCGTGGCGTACCTGGGGATCGACGTCGGGAAGAGCTCGCACAGCGCGTGCGCGCTCGATGCGGGAGGGGACGTCGCCTTCAGGGCCGAGCTGGCCAACAGGCCCGACGACATCGACCGGCTGCTCGAGCGGGCCGGCTCCGGCGCGCTAGTCGTCGTCGACCAGAAGCGAAACATCGGCGCGCTGGTCCTCGCGCGCGCCCATGCGCACGGCAACCCCTGCGCCTACCTGCCCGGATATGCCGAGAAGCAGGCCCGCGGGATGTTCCCCGGTACCGCGAAGACCGACGCCATCGACGCCGAGGTGATCGCGCGCACCGCGCTCGGCGTGCCCCGCGCCCTCAGGCCGGCGCCCGAGGAGCCCGAGGGGACCGCCTCGCTGCGGATCCTATCTTCACAGCGCGAGTTCGCGTCGTCCGCCAGGACCCGCGCGAAGAACAGGCTGCGCGCGACCCTGCTCGAGGCCGATCCCGCGCTCGAGGGCGCGGTTGATCCGTCGAGCCGCTGGCAGATGTCAATGCTGGCCGAGTTCGGCGGGGCCGCCGGGTGCTCGGCCGCCGGCTGGCGCAGGTTCTCGAACGCCGCCAGACGCGCGGGCGCCCCCGCGGCGGGGGCCAGGAGGCTCTGGGAGGCGCTGCTGGCCTCGTCGCGCTCGGGAAGGCGGCTCCCGGCCGGCGAGGACGTCGCGGTCCGGATGCTCGCCCGGGAGATAGCCTCCCTCGACGTCGACATCGAGGAGCTCGACTCGCTCGTGGCCGACTCGCTGGCGGGCGACGAGGTCTACGAGTGCCTCCTCACGGTGCCCGGGATCGGCCCCAAGACCGCCGCGGCGCTGGTGACGTCGATCGACATATCCGCGTTCAGGGGGCACGACGAGCTCGCGAGCTATTGCGGCGTGGCGCCGTCAGACAGGCGCTCCGGGAGCAGCATCAGGTCGACGTCGCCGCAGCGCGGCGGGAACAGGCAGCTCAAGAACCTGCTCATATTCAGCTGCAACTCCCTCATCGGCACGGACAACAGGTTCGGGAGGTACTACGGGGAGTGCAGGGCGAGGGGGATGAGGCACAGCAAGGCGCTGAAGGCGGTCGCGAGGAAGAGGCTCAAGGTCATCTACGCGATCATGCGCGACACCGTCCCGTACGCGGCCTAGCGGGCGGCGGAATCAACCGAAGAGGAAGCGGGGGCGCCAGACGCCCGGATGCGTCATGCCGAAATGGCGCGAAGCACGCGGTTGACAAAACTATAGAGACACGTCCCAAAAAGACTGGGTATTGGGCGTTGACAGTTGGCGAGCCGTAGGTAAAATATCAACTTGTCCTGGGGACGTAGCTCAGTTGGGAGAGCGCTGCCGTCGCATGGCAGAGGCCGAGGGTTCGACTCCCTTCGTCTCCACCCTTGGATTTGATAAGCCGTCGACATTGTGTCGGCGGCTTTTTTTAAAAAGAAAGGGCTGTACTATGGCCGAGCTTGAGTCCCAACCACTGTCTGCCGAGGAGCGCGCCGAGTTGGAAGAGCTCCGCGCCGAGAAGGCTCGTCGCGAGGCCCAGGAAGAGGCGCGCCGCGAGCGTGAGGAGCTGGCCGCCCTGCGTGCCGAGCGCGAGAAGGCCGAGGAGGCCGCTGCGAAGGTTGCGCCCGCGCCCGCGCCCAAGCCCGCGCCTGCACCCAAGCCTGCCGCCGCGAAGCCCGCGTCCACCGCACCCAAACCTCAGCCCAAAAGAGCCGCTCACCCCAAGCCCGTCGAGCCCAAACCGAGCCGTGACGAGATGACCTTTGCCCAGCGCATGGTCACCTCCAAAGAGCCTACGGGCGAGAATGAGATCCCCGGCATGGCTCCGGCTCAAAAAATCATCATCGCGCTCGCCCTCATCGCGTTTATCGTCTTTATGGTTTACACGATCACGGGCAGCATGGGCCTGCACTAACCTGTTCGCGCCGGGCTCCATGCCCGCACGTCCGCCTCGCCCAACCCTCAACCTCTGCACAACACATCCGAAAGGTCGCCCCATGGCTTTGACCGACATCTCGCATCCCACCGACATCGCAATGCTCACCGATCTGTACGAACTCACTATGGCCCAAGGCCTGTGGGAGAGTGGCAAGGCCAATGAACAGGGTTGTTTTACGGCGTTTTACCGCGACCATCCCTTTGGCAGCGCGTATGCCGTCATGTGCGGCACCGCCGAGCTGCCCGAGCTTGTCGAGAACTTGCGCTTTACGCCCGAGGACATCGACTACCTCGCCTCGCTCCAGGCTCCGGCCGGCGGCGCGATGTTTAAGCCTGCATTCCTCGACTACCTGTGCAACTTCCGTGCGCACGTGAATATCGACGCCGTGCCCGAGGGCGAGCTCGTGTTTCCGCGCGAGCCCATGGTGCGCGTCACCGGCCCGTCGCTGGAGTGTCAGCTGCTCGAGACCGCGCTGCTCAACATCGTCGGCTTCCAGACGCTCGTCGCCACCAAGACGGCGCGCGTGGTGCTGGCCGCCGATGGTCGCCCCGTCGCCGAGTTTGGCCTTCGCCGTGCCCAGGGTCCCGATGGCGGCTTGGCTGTTGCGCGCGCAAGCTACGTTGCTGGCTGCTCCTCTACGTCCAATGTGCTCGCCGGCCGCCGCTACGGTATTCCCGTCTTTGGCACACACGCGCACAGCTGGGTGATGAGCTTCGATTCCGAGCTTGAGGCCTTTCGCGCCTTTGCCAAGTCGAGCCCCAAGAACTGCACGCTGCTCATTGACACGTACGACGTGCGCGAGGGCTGCGAGCATGCCATTACGGTTGCCAAGGAGATGGAGGCGGCGGGCGAGCGCCTGTCGGCCATTCGCATCGACTCGGGCGACCTGGCTAAGTTGTCCAAGTATGTCCGCGGCCGTTTTGACGCCGAGGGCCTGCCCTATGTGGGGATTTCGGTCTCCAACGACCTTGATGAGTACACGATTCAGTCGCTGCTCGACCAGGGCGCGCCCATCGATAGCTTTGGCGTGGGTACCAAGCTCGCGACCTGCTACGATCAGCCGGCGCTGGGCGGCGTGTACAAGCTTTCCGCCCGCCGTGCGAGCGATGCGGACCCGTGGACGCCGGTGGTGAAGCTCTCCGAGCAGCCCTACAAGCGCACGATTCCGGGCGTGCAGCGTGTGCGCCGCTATTACGACGGCTTTGGCGGCCCGGTCTGCGACATGATCTATGACGAGGACCATCTGGCAGGGGAGGGCGCCGCGCGCGGTAATACGCTTGTGGCCGTGAACGATGCCGCCCTGGTGACCGATGTGTCCGAGCTTGAGTATCGCGAGCTGCTGGTGCCGATCGTACGCGATGGCAGTGCGGTAGCCCCGCGCGAGAGCATCGAGGACGCACGCGAGCGCTGTGCTTGGGCAATCGATCATCTGGACGCGGCTTTCAAGCGCTTCCTGTATCCGCAGACCTACGTGGTGGGCATGGAACAGGGCCTGGCCCAGGTGCGCGACGAGCTCGTGCGCAAGAACATGGCCGCGGCTTCGGCCTTCCCCTGGGCAAAATAATCCGAAGGGGACGGAGGAAAACGGATCATTTTCGTCCGTCCCGCACCGGGTGCCCCGGCTGCTCCAGCTCGCCCGCCTGCTCAACACTCGATTGGTTTGACGTATGACGACTTCTTATAAAACGATGGTGGTAAAGATCGGCTCGTCCACGGTGGTGGGCGCCGATGGCAAGGTCAACCGCGCCTTTATCGGCGGGCTTGCCGATCAGGCCGCGGCCCTGCGCAAGCTCGGCTGGCGCTTGGTCGTGGTGAGCTCCGGCGCCATTGCCTGTGGCTATCCCGTTCTGGGTTTCGACCGCAAACCGGTTGGCGATCTGCCGAGCCTGCAGGCCTGCGCCTCGGCCGGCCAGTGCATCATCTCGTCGGCCTACGACGAGGAGTTCCATGCGCGTGACCTACTCACCTCGCTCGTGCTGCTCACGCGCCACGACACGGCGCGCCGTACGTCCTACCTGCACGCGCGCGACGCCCTGCTGCGCCTGGTGGAACTGGGTGTGGTGCCGATCGTCAACGAAAACGACACCGTCACCGTCGACGAGATCAAGTTCGGCGACAACGACACGCTGGCGGCGCTCGTGAGCTGCCTGGTTTCCGCCGACCTGTGCGTGACGCTCTCGGACATCGACGGCCTCTACACCGCCAATCCGCACGAGGATCCGACGGCCGAGTTTGTCCCGGTCGTGCATAAGATCGATGCCAAGATCATTGCCTCGGCGGGTGATTCTTCGACCTCGGTGGGTACGGGCGGCATGATCACCAAGATTCGCGCGAGCCGCATTTTGATGACGGCCGGCATTCAGAGCGTGATTTGCTCGGGCGAGGAGCCCGATGCGCTCGTGCGCCTGGCCCGCGGTGAGAGCGTGGGCACGCTGTTCGACCCGCCGGCGGAGCGCCTGGATATTGCGCCCCGCAAGCTGTGGATCGCGCTGGGTGACAAGGCACATGGCTCGGTAACGGTTGACGACGGCGCTGCGAAGGCGCTGGTCAGCCGTGGTTCTTCCCTGCTTGCGGTGGGTATTCGTGAGGTCGATGGCGAGTTTGCCGAGGGCGATGTGCTCGATGTGTGCGATCCGAGCGGTATGGTTGTCGCCCGCGGTATCGCCGAGGCCGATTCGGACGTGCTGGAGCTTGCTGCCGGCCGCCGCCAGGACCAGATCGCCGGCAACCGCCTGCTGGCAGACCTGGCCGAGAAGCCCGCGATTCACAGGGACAACTTAATTGTGTTTGCATAAAGAAAGACGGCGCTGCAGTTCATTTTGAACTGCAGCGCCGTCTGATTAGATTTCTCTGAGTTGCGGTGAAATAGGGACTGTTTTAGCATTTCAAACCACCAAACAGTCCCTATTTCACCGCAACTTAT
>DBGAPG010000165.1:0-41015 GCA_048438765.1 Collinsella sp. | reverse complement strand
GACTCACCCTTCTTTGCCGCTGCCAGCGCCGCTTGCTTGTGGAGCTCAGAGCCCGTTCTTACGTTGAACGAGCCCTTAAAAGCCCGCTCGGGTTCCTTGCCTTTCTCGGCGCAAAACTCAAGGTAATCGTCGACGGCGTCGTGGAAGCATCGCTCCACCTCTTCAGCTGTGGAGCCTTCAAATACGATTGCGTCCCTAATGCCGGTGACCATACCTGTTAGCACATGCTGTTCGGTATCGAACTCGACTGGGGCGAAATAACCCTTGTATGCCAAAACGTTACTCATGACTACCTCCGACATCTTGCAGAAATCGAACGATGTTTCGAATGGTCCCCGCCGTCAATTCGTCAGATGGATGTGGCGCGTGCATTACGAACATCCTGCCATCTGATGGCCTGTAGAAGCGAATGCGCGATCCGGATGTCTTGCCTTTGTTGTCCATTTCAAAGCCATATGAAGCCATGACTTTTAAAAAATCGGTATACCGATACGTCGAAGGGCAGCTAAGCAGTTGGGCGATGAGTTTATCGGTCCGAGTCATCCCGCCTCACATTCTGCAACTATATCCTAGTTGCAATTTAAGTCCGATGCAAGCACCCCTACTATAGAACATGTGTACGTATAGAACAAGTGTTCGAACCACCACGAAGGTGCCATCTCCTCCGTGGTGGTTTTGCTTGCTGTGCGTTAGCCCAGCAGGTCGACGACGTTAAAGCCGGCGTTGCTCTTGGCAATGACGTCTCGGCCGCCAAAGACGCAGGTGGGCGACTCGGCTGCGATGCGCGTCACGTCGGCGCCGAGCGAGCGAAGCTCACCGGGCGTGGCGGCGAGCATCTGGGCGCGGCGCTCCTCGCGTGCGTGCGGATCGAGTCCGGTCAGGTAGGTCGTGTTGCGGCGCTTGGTGAGCGCGTACGGCTTCACAGGCGCGTCCATGCCGCTCACGCAGCTCACGATAAAGCCCTCAAAGGCGGCCTCGTCGGGCTCAAAGCTGCCGAGCCATTCGCCTGCGCGCGCCACGCGCTCAATCGAGGGGTCGATTGCCGGGTCGCGGTAGGTGTAGAACGCCGTCTGACGCTCGCCGGCCGCGCGGAATCCGCAGCCGTACGCACCGCCCTTCACGCGGATCTCGTTCCACAGGTAGTCGTAGGAGAGCGCGTTGGCGGCAACCGCCCAGGCGCCCGTCACGTCAAGCCCTAAGCGACGCGGGTCGCACGCGCTTGCCGCAAAGCAGATGTCGCTGGGGATGACAAAGGCCTCGTGGCGGTCGCACGGCTCCGGTACCACGAGCGTGCCGCTGCCGGCATCGGCGCCGTCGCCAGCGCCCAGCCCCAGGTCGCCCGCGGCGGCCCAGTACGCGTCAAAGTCCTCGTCACTGCCGGTAAAGCTCGCCAGGCAGCCATCGGCCACAAAGATGCGCTCCGCCAGCTCGGCAAGCTTGGTACGCAGCCCGTCCACGCGCTCGTCAAAGTGGTCGAGCAGATCGCGCAGGAACAGATAGAAGTCCACGCCCGAAAGTTGCTCGCGCACCACGGCCGAAGGCGAGCTGTAGCTCATCGCGCGACCGAGCGCCGCCGAGTGACCGTTGTTGATAAAGCCCTGCTCAAGCCCAATGCGAATCTGCGTGAGCACGTCGCGCACGCGGTCGGCGTCGGCATCGAGCAAAAGCGTGCTCGACCATACCTCGCGCGGCAGGCTTGCCAGCGCATCGATCTTCTCGGACAGGGCGCCGGCGCTCACCAACAGATAAGGGCGCACGCCGTCCACGTCGGCCTGGGTCATGACCTCGGTCGTAAAGCTCAAAAAGCCCAGCTTGCCGGCGAGCAAGTTGTCGAGCTCCTCGGCCGAGTGCTCGCTCGTGGGCAGCTGTTTGAGCAGGCGGCAGAGGAGCGTCACATAGGGCAGGTCTTCAAACGCGACGCAGCTCAGGTCGAAATACTGCATGGCGTAGGCCAGGCGGTTGGTGGGGATGCCGTGGCGCAGGCAGGGGATGGGCGCAGTCGTGTCCACAACGAGCGGCGGCTCGGGGCGCGCCTCGCCAATGTCGGACACGCGCAGGCGTGGCAGCGTGGCCTTGGCCTCGGGTGTGTCTTCCGCCTCCTGCGCGGCACGCAGCACGGCCGTGCGCTCGACCACGTCGGCCAGCTCGGCATCGGTCATGGCGTCGCGCTTGGCTGCCAGCTCGGCGGCCTCGGCGCTCTCCGAACCCTCGGCGGCGTCAACCGGCACCAGCTCGACCAGCGCCATGTGATTGTTCTGCAGCACCAGCTCGCGCAGCAGGTCCTCAAAGTAGCTGCCGTCCAGCTCGCCACGAAGCTCCTCGTACACCGGACCGTACTTGAGCGCCAGCGTCGCGGCGTCGTCATCGTAGAGCCACGTGCTCAGCGCGTCGCACGCAATGGCCACGCCGTCGGCGATACCGTAGTCGCGCTGGCGCAGGTCGTATTCGTTGCTGCTGATGATGGCTTCCAGGCGCTCGCGCGGAACGCCGTGCTCGCACAGGTCGCGGCAGGCGTCCTGGAACACGCGGCGCAGCTCGCGCGCTACGCCGGGCTGCGCGTTTTGCAGCATGATGAGCTCGTAGGGCTGCAGGCACTCGGCCGCGGTGTAGCTCACCACGTTGCCGCCCAGGCCGGCGGCCAGGATGGCCTTCTTAACCGGCGCTTCGTTGGAACCCAGCAGTGCCTCGAACAGAATGTCCGCCGCGATCGTGCGCTTGCGGTCGAGCGCGCTGCCCAGCACCAGGCCCAGGCCTACCAGGGCGTTCTCGGGCGTGGTGGCCATCTCGACGCGCCTATACTCGCAGGTCACGGGCGCCTGCACGTCCAGCGGATTGGGTGCCAGCGTGGACGGGTCCTCGCCGGCGGCGACGGCAACGTCCATGCGGCGGCTCGCGGCACTCGGCTGCGACAGATAACGCTCGTCCAAAAAGGCCAGTGCACGGTCCACGTCCAGGTCGCCGTAGAGCGTGATGTAGGAGTTGGAAGGATTGTAGTGGCGCGCGTGCGTGTCCAGGAACTGCTCGTAGGTGAGCGCGGGAATCGCGCGCGGATCGCCGCCGCTCTCGTGCGCATAGGCGGTGTCGGGATAGAGCGCGGCGTTAACAGCATCGTCCAGCACGCTCATGGGGTCGGACAGCGCGCCCTTCATTTCGTTGAACACCACGCCGTTATAGCGCAGCGTGCCCTCGCGCAGGCTGGCGGAGCTGCTGTCGCCCTCGCCCACGGCGCCCTCCGGCAGGTCCAGCTCGTAGTGCCAGCCCTCCTGCTCAAAAATGGTGGGCTTGGTATAGATGGCCGGGTTGAACACCGCGTCCAGGTACACGTCCATCAGGTTGTACAGATCTTGCTCGTTGGTGGTGGCGACAGGGTAGATGGTCTTGTCGGGGTAGGTCATGGCGTTGAGGAACGTCTGCATGGAGCTCTTGATCAGGTCGACAAACGGCTCCTTGACGGGGAACTTAGCCGATCCGCACAGCACCGAGTGCTCAAGAATATGGAACACGCCGGTGGAATCGGCCGGCGGCGTCTTAAAACCAATGGCAAAGGCCTTGTTTTCGTCGTCGCATGCCAGGTACAGCAGGCGAGCGCCCGATGCGGTGTGGCGTAGCACATAGGCGTCCGAGTCGAGCTCGGGCACGGTCTCGCAGCGCTCGACGGCAAAGCCGTGGCAGGTGGTGCCGGGCACCAGCAGCGCGGCGGCAGCGGCGCGCGGGTCGGTTGAGGGGGTGGGCATATGCAGTCTCCTTTGACGCCCCAGCGGGGGCGAATCGAGTCGAATCCTCGAGAGTATACCCATATGGGGCCGCGGCTCTGCGGCGAACTGAAGACGATGCCAGCGGATTGGGCAAAGGCCCTGCGTGACCGCCGCGCGAGCGTGGAAACTTGGACGCCTATCGAATGAGAGTGGATTTTCGGACGGAATCAGCCTCAAAACGCCCAAAAACCGTCCAAATATCCACTCTCATTTCCCGATCGTCCAAAATCCACGCTCATCCGACGCCCACACATCTCTCATATCTCATTCGTCTCTAATACGAGAGATAACAGAAAGATGAGAGATAAATATGAGAGATAACAATGCTGAAAAGAGACAGGCAACCATGATATTGTCTCAATATAGATTGTTTTACCAGCAAAAACATGTTTATATGAAACAGATGGCAGACATCTTATCTTTTATCTCTCACTCATCTCTAATATGAGAGATAACAGAAAGATGAGAGATAATTACGAGAGATAACTGAGAGACGAAGGAAATCCATCCGCGGCATTCTTCGCAGAACCGAGCGAAAGGACGTGCAGATGAACGAAAACGAACTGACCGGTCTGCTTGAGTCTTTAAGGCGCATGGGCTCGGACGATCTTAACGTCGAGGTCAAGGAGAGCGCCACAACGCTTTCCCGCGATGTATGGGAAACGGTCAGCGCTTTCGCAAACACCGCCGGCGGCATCATCGTACTCGGAGTGAGCGAGCGCGCGGGTTTTGTCCCAGTTGCAAACTTTGAGACCGAGAAAGTGCTCAACCAATTCGTGGCGGGCATGGGCGATGCCGGCGGTCGCGGAAAGCTGGCCAATCCGCCCAAATACACCATTGAGCGCGTGGAGCTCCAGGGCACCGTGGTTCTGGTCATCACGATTGAGGAGCTCGACCCGTCGAGCAAGCCTTGTTATGTCATAGAGCGGGGCGCTCAAGGTGGCAGCTACAAACGCATCGATGACAAAGATGTCCCGCTTTCGTCGACCGAGGTGCTCGCATTGGCGTCATACGGTCGAGCGACTCCGAGCGATCGCGACGCGGTGGCGGGCGCGGGCGCGGACGATCTCGACGAGACGCTGGTCGACCGTACGATAGATCGGGCTTTCTCGTTGACGCCCCGGGCGATGCGCGGCGCGCCGGACAAACAAACGAAGCTGGAGCGCCTAAATTTCCTTGATTCCCAGGGCAATGTCACCAAGGCTGGACTCCTAGTTGCGGGCACCTACCCTCAGCAGTTTTATCCCAAGCTCTTTATCGACATGGCTGTCTATGCGGGGACCCGGAAAGGCACGGCGGGGTCGCTGAGGTTCATGGACCGCACAATCTGTGAGGGAACGTTGGGCGAGATGATCTCGGATGCTGTCGCGGCCGTCGCCAAGAATTTGCGGCGAACCTCGACCGTCCAAGGCGTCTCGCGTGTCGACTCGCTGGAGATTCCCGAGGAGGTTCTGCGCGAGGCAATCGCCAACGCCGTAATCCATCGAGAATACGGGGATCGGTTCTGTGGACAATCGATTGCCGTCGACGTCTTTGACGATCGTGTCGAGGTGACGAATCCTGGCGGCCTTTACGGGGGAAAGACTCGCGAGAACTTGTTTGACGGCAGCTCCCGATGCCGTAACGCGACGCTCGTGAAACTCATGTCGATTGTCCCGCTGCCGGATGGCGCAGGTTCGCCGGCTGAGGGCAATGGCTCGGGCATCCCGATGATGATCGATGCCATGCGCGCGCATGGTCTGGCCGAGCCCCTGTTCTGCCCGGGGTTCGATCGGTTCAAGGTCGTACTTTACCGTTCAAAGATCGAGCCGGTCGATCATGGCGGGGGCTTAATTGTGACGGCACTCAAGCACTACGGCGAGCTGGGGACGCGTGAGCTGGCAGAACGTACGGGGCTTACAATTTCCCAGGTAAGGTCGCGCGTCAACGCGCTCATTGCTCAAGGCGAGCTTGAGCCCACGGCGCCGGCGACGAGCCGCAACCGCAAGTATCGACTGTCAGAGCGCGTGGAATAAATGCGTTAGTGGACGAGGCGACCCAATAATCGACCCTCAATTGGCGCCCACTAAGGTAAAGCGGTTGTTACTCAGTCGACGGTGATGCTAAAGACTCGGCTTACGCCGGCATGGCCCCGAACCCGTCCATCAAGAACAGCCTAAGAACCAGCTTGATGACATATCCCGGTTTGACTTCAGCCGCGTCAAAGACGTGGCGCTCGGCGAGCTCGCTGCAGTATGCATAGATGTCGCGGATAAGGTCCGCGCCCGAAAGCGTAAACATGTAGCCTGCGTCCGAAAGCGCATTGGGTGCGGCGGGCAACTTGGCCATGTGGCAGAACGTTTGCAGGTCGGGCGCCATAGCGTCCTGGTAGCCAAGATGGTTGCCGTCTTCTTGTGCGGCGAGTTCCAGCTGGCGTACTCGATCCAGCGCCACTGCCAGCACAAAGCTCGGCGTAGGCGCATTGACGTCCTGAGTGGTCGCCACAAGCCTGCCCGCTGCCTGCGTGACAAGCCAAGCGACCTCGCGCTGGCAACGCACGGCCTTGCGCGTAACCGGCTTGATGGACGAAGAAGAAACGCTTCCCTTAGGCGGATTCGAAACAGCCACAAGAACCTCCCATGAACAATCCGGCCCAACAAGCCCGGATGAAACACGTGCTACATCAGTATACAGGGAAGTGGGGCAGCGGGGTACAAACGCGCCAGCGGCAAACCGAGAGCATCAACGATGTGCCGATCGCGGAATGAGATCTCGTAATAATTGACTCTCGGCCATATTATTGAGTGGCATGACTCGCGTTCGTATGGTTGTAGGTGCTGGCGATGAACGACATTGACCTTGCTGTTCCGTTGATGGATGGACCAAACTATGACCGCGCCTGCAGTCTCGTGCCTTCCGAATACGTTGAGGCATGGGAGTGGTTTCTGGGTGAGGAACAGCGCGGCGGCGTTTGGACCAGCCTTCCGCACCACACCAAGGAAGATAGCCCTCAGTATCAGTATCGTTTGAGAATTGGCTCGGACTTCTTTCCCGTAACGCGGGATTCAGGGATCTTCTGGCCGGGCCAGGATCGGGTGAAGCAAGACCCCAATAAGATCTTTGCGCTTTCGGTCCATAACTCTAAAAAGAGCTTCTACACCGATGTACCTCCGCTCTATTTGGACGATGGTACGTGGGTCATTAAGTATTCGGTCCAAGCGCCAGGCGCCGTTGGTTCTCGAGACCAGAATTACAACCGTAAAATGCTCAACTGCATGGAATGTGGCGTTCCAGTCGGAGTCATATTTGCAACCGAGGTGGGCTACAAGGTGCTCGGCCTTGCGTTTGTTGAACGGGTCGAGCCCGAAAACGGATGGTTTGTTCTGCACGGTCCTGTTCATAAAGGCGGACCGGACCCTCGTTTTGCGCCCGACATGAGCTATCTGAAGCACATGCCCGTCGATATTGAGTTTGCCGGACAGGGTACGACCGACGACGAAAAGGTCCGCTATGCGTTAAGGCGCGAGCGATTGGGGCAGCAATGGTTCCGCAAGCAACTCGTTGCCGCCTATGACGGCCGTTGCGCGGTGTCGGACTGCGGCGTCAGCGAAGCTCTGGAGGCTGCACATATCGAGAATTACTCGGGACCCAAATCGCAGGTTGCCAGCAACGGCATTCTGCTTCGACGCGATCTTCATTCCCTATTTGATGCTCACCTGATTTCGTTTGAGCCTGTTTGCGGCGAATATCGGCTGTGCGGATCGTACCTGCTGGATAAGACCGGCTACGCTTCCTTTGCGGGCGCGACGCTAAGGCAGCCGAATGAGCGTCAGTGGCGACCCGATACGGTGTTTCTTGAGGCCCATCGCATTGAGTTCGATCGCTCGGAAAAGAAGCGTGAAAAGGCGGGGCTTCTGCCGTATTAGCGTATTTGGCTTTGGCATTCTTTGACGATCGTGTTGTTTGATCGGATCGCGTGGCGATGCAATCTCGCGCCCGCCCGCCGGTGCATGCTCTTCCTGATTTGTATAGCGAGAGGGGAGCGTGTATGAGCTGGCGAGGCGATATTGCGATGGGGAAGTACGGAAAACTGCCGTGTGCCCTTATAGACAACAATATGTTTCCGAGCGTAGAGGTTGATTGCGGGTCGTTTGTCGTCACCTGCCCTTGCTGCGGCTCGCAAATACCGTGTCTCGACATTCGGTTTATCGATGCGCGCGACAGACTCAGCGACGAAGTGAGAAAACGGACAGGCGTTCATATGCCGGTGTATCCGGAGAAATGCCCTGTTTGTGGCCTCGATATCGTGTACGACGCCGGCGACGAGGGATAGGTGATGCGGAGGAGTTGGCTGTGAGTGTCTTTTGCCTCTACAAATAAATCCCCTCACCGAGTTGCTTGTGGAACTCGGCGTGATGGTCGCGTGCCCAGGTAAAGAGCGCCTGGTCAAAGTCGGTACGCGTGGCCGGGACGCCAAAGACGCCGGCAACTTCGACGCGTATAAACTCCAGTGCCGGCAGCTTGTTGATGGCAGTGAGGGCAAACGGGGACGAGGGCTCCTCGAACAGATAGCGGCTGCCTTGCAGCGCGTCGCAACTGGTGCACGTGTTGCCGAGCGACGGGGCTTTGGAGGCTCGCGCGCCTACGGGCTTGTAGCCGCAGCGCTTATGAAGGTAGTCGCGGATCTCGCCCGGCACGCAGCCAAGAGCGGGCACGATGGCGAGTGCGTTGGCGTTGGCCGTGTCGATGGCAATGTACCCGGCTTCGTTGGGCGCGTGCGCGATGGCGATGCTCTCGTCGTTATCGGTTCGATAGGGAATGCCGAAGGCCGCGACCGAGGTCTCTTTGTGACACTTCCAGCACTCGCGCTTGCCCAGTACTAGATATATATACGGCGCTGAGGGGTCGGATCGGTCAACACCGGGCAGCCACTCGGCAAAGGGCTCGGGGTTGACGCCGCTGGGTACATACCAGATCTTCTTGGTCCGGTCCCATTTGGCGCCCAGCGCCTTGGCTTCTTCTTTGTGCGAAAAGGGGACATCGAGCTCGGTGCGCATGGCGGCTCCTTGGTGCTGCAGGTGTAAGTGGCTCAAGGATACCGCAGGGCGCAGACATCGTGGCGTTTTGCCGAGAAGCTGCGGTGCGGACTGATTGGTTATGCCGATGGATAGATCGGCAAGTAGATGGTCGGCTTTTGGCTAGTTGGGCGGTTGGAGCTGCCAGCGGATTTGGCGACATAAAACAAAACAGCCCAGAGGACATAGCCTCTGAGCTGCGAACATTTGGTGGGCGTTAGAAGATTTGAACTTCTGACCTCTTCCGTGTCAGGGAAGCGCTCTCCCCCTGAGCTAAACGCCCGATCAAGGGTGCGCAAGCGCGCAAGGGATAATATAACGGAGCCTGAACTCGGTGGCAAGAACATTTTTAAAAATCGCTTACATTGTGGAATTCGGGGGCTTTGTCATATCCATTTCAAAAGAGCCTGCTGCCGCGATTTGGCTGTCGCATAATGCAAGGCCATTGCGGTATCGAGCTATGGAAAGACGCCTGCGGAATTGTCCTACCGATAAGCGGACAAGCCTCCAGCTGATGCCTTCGCCGTGGTAAGGTAAGCCGAATTGTTTCCAGGCTGTTTCGGGGGAGTGGAATGAGCAAAGAGTGTGCCGAGCAGGTCGAAGGCGCAGGGGCTTCGGTGCCGATGACCGATATATCGAACATTGATGTGCCCGAGGGCACCGACGAGCTCAGCCGTAGCACCCGCCGTGCATGGCGCAATCGCCTGAACAGCGCTTCGACACGCAAGTTGATCACGGGCGTCTTGGCTACGCTGGTGGGCGGTTCGTTTTGGGGCTTCTCGGGTACCAGCGCGAGTTTTTTGTTCGATACCTACCATGTCGATACGCTGTGGCTTATGAGCGTGCGCCAGATTCTTGCCGGCCTGCTCTTTATGGCTGTGGTTGTCACGCGCGACCGCGCACGCCTGGTCAAGCTTTGGACGACGCCCGCTGATCGCAAGCAGCTGCTGCTCTTTACCGCTTTTGGCCTGCTGTTCAACCAGTTTTGCTATCTTTCGGCCGTGCGCCTGACGAACGCCGGAACCGCGACGGTGCTCCAGTGCCTGCAGCTCGTTATCATCATGGGCTACGCCTGCGTGACCGATCGCCGTATGCCGCGTACTCGCGAAGTCATCGGCATTGGCCTGGCTCTGGGTGGAACCTTTTTAATCGCCACCGGCGGCGACCCCACCAGCCTGAATATCTCGCCGCTTGGCCTGGCAGCAGGTCTTATGTGTGCGGTCAGCGCCGCGTGTATGGCGGTGATTCCCGCCAAGATCCTGCCCGAATACGGCAGCCCCATCGTCACGGGCTCGGCAATGCTCACGGCGGGCGTGGTCTCGTGCGTCTTCGTGCAGCCCTGGGCGCATATGCCGGCGCTCGACGCTGCCGGCATCGAGGCGCTCGCGGTGTTCGTGGTTATCGGCTCGTTTTTTGCTTACATGCTTTATATGCAGGGCGTTAAGGACATCGGCTCGGTGCGCGCGAGCCTCATCGGAACTGTGGAGCCGGTTTCGGCGACCATCACCAGCGCTGTTATGCTGGGGACGGTGTTTTTGCCGACCGACCTTATCGGCTTTGTCATGATCATCGTGATGATGTTCCTCACGGTGTAGCTAGCGCCGCTGCCAAGACGGAAAAGGTGTTGTGCCGCATTTTCGCCAATTGATGTCCGTGTCTGGAGTTTAGCTGTCGATGCTCAAAATGCCATAAACTAGTAACGTTATGGACTTTTTCATTGCGACTCAATTGCGAGGATTTCTTTATGGCTGGTAATCACTTTAAGGGCAGCGATAGCGGCCGCCCTGCAGTTCCGCCGCGTCCGAACGGGGTTGGTAAGGCCGACACGCCGGGCGGCGCTGGACAGGGCGGTTCCGGTAAGCGCGTGTCCCCGGGCGAGACGGCGATGTTTACCGCTCTGTACGAGCAGTCTCAAAAGGCAAAAAAGACCGGCCGTGCAAAAGGGAATGTCTTTGCGGGCGGTGCAACCTCCGCGTCGCAGCCGAGCGGGGCTCCTTCGGTGCCTGCGAACAACGCAGGTGCTGCCAACGCCGCGAATGCCGCCGGCAACGTTAATGCCGGCAAGGCCGCCAACAATACTCCTTCTGCCGGTGGCGCGGGGCTTACGGGTAACCTTGGCACGATTTACACCGGCGCCTCCGAGACTGGCACGTTCGCCCGCCTGGATGATAGCGGTGCCGAGTTTGCGGGCTCGGGTTCCAAGGAAGATTATTACGATTTTGGCTTGAACTACGGTAGCGACGCTTCGTCGAGTTCGACCTCTGACGGTCTGGTCCGTCATCGCCATCGCAAGGGCGAGCGCAAAAAGCGTCACACCGGCGCCATTATTGCCGCTGTAGTCGCGGTGCTTCTCGTTGCGCTTGGCGCAAGCGGCTTTATGCTGCTTAACTCGGCAAAGACCGTAAAGAGCGAAGCGAAGGAGGCTGTCGAGATCGTCGGTGGCCTTAAGGACAAGGTCACGTCGGGCGATTTTTCGACGCTGCCTGACGACGCGAAAAAGATCGATGAGCTCTGCGACAGCATGAAGGCGGAGACCTCGAGCCCGCTGTGGGCGGCGGCTTCGTTTATCCCGGTGTATGGCAGCGATATCAATGCGGCCCGCACCATGATTGACGCCCTGTCCGATGTCTCGAGCAATGCGCTGGTTCCCATGGCCGACAACCTCTCGCAGGCTACGCCCGGCAAGCTGTTCCAGGACGGCATGATTAACGTGTCCGCGCTGCAGGCGGTCGCCGATTCGCTTTCCAGCAGCTCGAAGGTGTTCAAGAGCGCCAACGAGAAGGTCCAGGGCATTGGCGATACTCATATTTCCCAGGTGACCGAGCTGGTCGATAAGGCCAAGGACGGCTTTGCCACCCTCAACGGTGCGGTTGACGCGGCGGAGAAGGTCGCCCCCGTCCTTCCCCAGATGCTCGGCGCCAACGGCCAGACGCGCAACTACCTTGTGTACGCCATGAACAACGTCGAGATTCGTGCCTGCGGCGGCTTTGGCGGTTCGCAGGGCCTGATTTCGGTCACCGACGGCCAGATGTCGATTGGCGAGTTTGTTCCCCGCATTGGACTCAGCGAGGATGAGGCAGTCGAGAGCGTCGACGAAGAGGATGAGGCGCTGTTCGGCAACCACAGCAACCTGTACAACTCGGGCAATACCTATTCGCCTGATTGGCCCCGCAACTCGCAGCGTGTCGCCGCGCTGTGGAAGTCCCAGTATGGGCAGGACGTTGATGGCGTCGTCGGCATCGATCCGGTGTTCTTGCAGTACCTGCTGGGCCTTGTCGGTAATGTCTCGCTGCCTGATGGTACGGTCGTCGACGGTACCAACGCGGCGAAGGTTCTCATGCACGATGTGTATTGGAACTATCCGGTCGAGGAATCGGACGGCATCTTTGCGGCTGTTGCCAGCGCCGCCTTCGACAAGATTCTCGGTGGCATCGGTGACGTCGACGTTACAAAGCTTGTCGGTGCATTCGAGCGCGGTGCCGAAGAGGGCCGTCTGATTGCTTGGATGAGAAACGATGATGAGCAGAATGCCATCAAAGAGACGGGCATTGACGCTTCGCTGCCCGATCCGGATGATCCGAGTGCCGATCCCGTTGCCGGCGTTTACTTTAACAACCTGAGCTTCTCCAAGCTCGACTGGTATCTGAACGCCGACACGCAGATCGGCCAGGGCATCAAGAACGGCGACGGCACGTGCTCGTATCGCATCACCGTTACTCTGACGAACATCATGACGCAGGAGGAGGCTGGCAAGCTGCCCGACTACGTTGCGGCGAGCGCACCCGATGCCGCGCGTGACGACGAGCGTCTGAATGTCTCGTTGTTTGCCCCGACGGGCGGCAACATTACTGATCTGACCGTCGAGGGCACCCAGTTTGGTCTTGGCGCCGCTACGTGGCATGGAATCCCCTTCTATTCGGGCACCGTTGACCTGCATGCTGGCGAGACGACGACGATCACGTATACGCTGACCACGTCGGCCGAGGCGGGGGACAAGCCGCTTACGCTGCGTCAGACTCCTACATGCCAGGCGGCTCGCGACAGCGCGTCGGCGTAGGGTTTTTCTGGTAGCGCAGATAATCGAGTACCATTTTGGGGCGGACAGGCAATCTGTTCGCCCCTATTTTGTAAGGAGAGCGCATGAAGTACTTTGGCACCGACGGCTTTCGCGGTGAGGCCAACGTTGGGCTGACGGTAGAGCACGCTTATAAGATTGGCCGTTTTGTGGGCTGGTATTACGGCGCCAACCGCGAGCGCAAGGCGCGCGTGATCGTGGGCAAGGACACGCGTCGCTCGAGTTATATGTTCGAGGCGGCGCTGGTGAGCGGCCTGGTCGCGAGCGGTGCGGACGCCTATATGCTGCATGTGATCCCGACGCCGGGCGTGGCGCATCAGACCGTGGAGGGCTGCTTCGATTGCGGCATCATGATCAGCGCGAGCCACAACCCGTTTTGCGATAACGGCATTAAGCTCGTCAACAGCGACGGCTTTAAGATGGACGAGGACGTGCTGGAGCTCATCGAGGACTATATCGATGGCAAGAGCGAGGTGCCGCTGGCAACGGGCAATCACATCGGCGCCACGGTGGACTACATGCAGGGTCGCAACCGCTACATTGCTTCGCTCATCGCCAGCGCGAACTTTTCGCTGCAGGGCGTCAAGATCGGCATCGATTGCGCCAACGGCTCGGCTTCCTCGGTGGCCAAGTCGGTGTTTGACGCGCTGGGCGCCGACGTGCGCGTGATCAACGCCGCGCCCGATGGCTTTAACATCAACGTCGACTGCGGCTCCACGCATATGGAGCGCCTGCAGCGCCACGTGGTGGAGCAGGGCCTGAACGTGGGTTTTGCTTACGATGGCGATGCCGACCGCTGCCTGGCCGTGGATGAGCGCGGTCGCGTGGTAGACGGCGACCAGATCCTGTACGTGTGCGGCGTGTATCTGAACAAGCACGGTCGCCTTTCGGGCGGTACCGTGGTACCGACGATCGCCAGCAACTTTGGTCTGGTCAAGTCGCTGGAGCTTGCCGGACTGAGCGCCGTGACCAGCGGTGTGGGCGACCGTCACGTGTATGCCAAGATGCGCGAGGGCGGCTACAGCCTGGGCGGCGAGCAGACGGGCCATACGATCTTTGGCGATATCGAGCGCACGGGCGACGGCATTATGACTTCGCTGCGCGTGATGGAAGTGATTCGTGCCGAGCGCGAGACGCTCTCGCAGCTCACGGCTCCGTGTAGGCTGCTGCCGCAGGCGCAGGTGGCCGTGCACGTGGCGGATAAGGACGCCGCGCTCGAGAACATGGGCGTGCAGAACGCCATCGCCGAGGCCGAGGCTGCGCTGGCAGGCGAGGGCCGCATGCTCGTGCGCAAGAGCGGAACCGAGTCGGTTATCCGCGTGCTGGCCGAGGCGCCCGACCAAGCATCCGCCGATGCCGCCATGAAGCGCATCGCCAACGCGCTCGAGGCTTTATAGTTACGCGGTTTTACCAAACCGCGTAACTGCTCGACGCTGTAAACGGCCCCAAGCGGCAATCTGACGTTCAATTTCAAGGGTGCGACCAGAAGGTCAGCGCCCTTTCATTTCACGTCACCTTGCTCGCTTAGGGTCGTTTTCGCCGACGTTGCCAAGACATTAGCGTCAACGAACTAGTCATTGGGTACCTAGTTATTGGGTGAAAAAAGGGGACGCTGCGGATTGGTTCCGCGGCGTCCCCTTTGCGTTGGCGTGTCGGTTATGCCTTACAGCTCGTAGAGCGTGGTGAACTTGTCCTGCAGGTAGCTGCAGTAGTAGCGGGCGTCAAAGTCCATGCCGCAGGCGTTCTTGATGAGCTCCGGCGCGTCCTTGGCGCGGCCCCACTGCCAAATGTGCTCGCCCAGCCATGCGCGGACGGGTGCCAGGTCGCCGCTCGCGCAGGCGCCGGTAAGGTCGACACCGTCGCGGCACATGGCCGGCACAAACATGGCATCGTAGGCGCTGCCCAGCGCATAGGTGGGGAAGTAGCCAAACGAGCCGCCGCTCCAGTGCGTGTCCTGCAGGCAGCCGTGCGTGTCGTCGGGGACCGGAATGCCCAGGTACTCGTCCATAAAGCGATTCCAGAGGGCGGGGATATCCTTGGCCGTGGCCTCGCCGGCAAACAGCATGCGCTCAATCTCGTAGCGCACCATAACGTGCAGCGGGTAGGTGAGCTCGTCGGCCTCGGTGCGGATCAGCGACGGCTGTGCAATGTTCACGGCGTGGTAGAGCATATCCTCGTCTACATTGCCGTAGACTTCGGGCGCGTGACGGCGCAGCACCTCGAGCAGCGGGCCCATAAAGGCGCGGCTGCGGCCCACGGTGTTCTCAAAGAAACGGCTCTGGCTCTCGTGGATGCCCATGGAGGTGCCGCCCTCCAGGCACGTGCGCGCATAAGCCGGGTTCACGCCCAGCTCGTACATGGCGTGGCCGGCCTCGTGGATGATGCTGTAGACGTTGGAGATGCAATCGTTCTCGTAGATATGCGTGGCGATGCGCGCGTCGCCCACCGAGAAGCCCTCGCTAAACGGGTGCTCGGTAAAGGCGAGTGTGGTGTCGTCCAGGTTGAGGCCCACGAGCTTCATCAGGTCAAAGCTCATGGCACGCTGGGCAGCCTCGGGCACGTGGGCGTGCAAAAAGTCGGCAGCGGGCTGCTGGCCGCGCTCACCGATGGCGTGCACGAGCGGCACGACGGTGGCCTTGACCTCGTCGCAGAATGCGTCGAAACTCTCGGTGGAAAGGCCGCGCTCGTACTGGTCGAGCCAAACGTCGTACGGGTCGCGCTGGGGGTCCATAAGCTGGGCCTGATGCTTAAGCTGCCCGACGATCCTGTCCACATAGGGCTCAAAGCTCGCCCAGTCGTTGGCAGCTTTGGCCTTGTGCCACACGGCGTCGGCCTCGCAGGTGAGCCTGGTCCAGGCCTCGGCCTCCTCGGTGGGGATGGCGCTGGCCTCGCGCTGGTCGCGGCCGAGCACGCGGATCTCGTCGAGCAGCTGCGGGTCGTCGACTTTGCCGCCCACAACTGTCTCGCGTGCCAGTGAGCGCACGAGCTCAACAGACTTTTCGCTGGTTAAGAGCTTGTGATGCTCGCCGGCGAGCGTGCCCATGGCGTCGGCGCGGGCGGCGGCGCCGTTGGCGGGGGCGATAGTCGCGCCATCGAACTCGGCAATCTTGAGCAGATACTCGCGGGTCCACAGCTTGCCCTCGAGCTTGCGGAACTTCTTGACGGCCTTTTCGGCCTTGATGCCCTTGGCGGCTTTTGCCACGGCGGCCTTGGCCTTCTTATCGAGTTTCTTTCCCATGCCATATCCTTGATCTCGCAGGCCGAGTACCGCAGGCGGGTGCACGACCAGTTTGCACAGCTACCTGCCTTGTACCCAGCGCGAACAAAACGGAACGCGGCGATACGCTCGCAGAATGTGGTATCCTATAGCCCAATGCGTTGACGGAGAGGGTTTTGCCCGCCGCGTCGCCGGCAAGAGAGGGAAGGTCATGGGCTGCAAGCCTTCCTGCGGCGGCAAGGGCCAAGCGTTCACTCCCGAGCAGCGACCTCAACGGGCGCGCGGCCAGTGGCGGCGGAGCCCCAGTAGGGAAGCCGTGAGCCTCGCGACAAGGGGCACAGAGTGGGCACGGCGGGCCAGACATCCGCCGGGTCAAACAAGGTGGTACCGCGGAATTCAACCGTCCTTGGGCAATGCACATGCCCGAGGACGGTTTTTTTTGTTACCGAACCGGGCCGCGTTTTCACAACGCCAGACGGTGGCAGCCGCCTCGGCAAACGGAGAGCGCGAGAGACGAAAGGGAAGACATGAGTCTGATTGATGATCTGGTCAAACTCGAGGAAGAGGCCAAGGAACTCGTCGCAGGCGCCGACGACGCAGCCAAGCTCGAGGCTGCGCGCGTTGAGCTGCTCGGCCGCAAGGGCCGCATCACCGGCCTGATGCGCATGATGGGCAAGCTCGCCCCCGAGGATCGTCCCGTGATGGGCAAGCGAGCCAACGAGATGCGCCAGCTGATTGAGGGCATGCTCGACGAGCGCAACACCGAGATGAAGGCCGCCGCCCTCAAGCGCGCACTGGAGCACGACGCCGTCGACATCACGCTGCCGGGCATCCGTCCGCAGATCGGCCACCAGCACCTGATCAAGCAAATCATCGAGGAGGCCGAGGACATCTTCTGCGGCATCGGCTACACCGTCGAGTCCGGCCCCATGGTCGACACCTCCTACTACAACTTCACCGCGCTCAACGCTCCCATGGATCACCCGAGCCGCTCGGCCCGCGATACCTTCTACGTGGTCGACAACAACCCCGGCAGCGTCGCGCACCCCGAGGCTCACGCCCACGGCGAGTCCGACGTGCTGCTGCGCACCCAGACCTCGGGCGTGCAGATCCACACCATGGAGTCGCAGAAGCCGCCCATCTACATGATCTGCCCGGGCACCGTCTACCGTCCCGACACGGCCGATGCCTGCCACCTGCCGCAGTTCAACCAGATCGAGGGCCTGGTCGTCGACGAGGGCATCACCTTTGGCGACCTGAAGGGCACGCTCGACTACTTTGTTAAGTGCATGTTTGGCGAGGATCGCAAGACGCGTTACCGCCCGCACTTCTTCCCCTTCACCGAGCCCAGCTGCGAGGTGGACGTGAGCTGCCACGTGTGCGGCGGCAAGGGCTGCAACTTCTGCAAGCACAGCGGCTGGATCGAGATCTTGGGCTGCGGCATGGTCGACCCCAACGTTCTTATCAACTGCGGCATCGACCCCGAGAAGTATACCGGCTTCGCCTTTGGCATTGGCGCCGAACGCGTCGCGGCCCTGCGCTACGACCTGCCCGACCTCAGAACGCTCATGACTGGCGATATGCGCTTCCTGAACCAATTTTAGGCTTGCCCAGGCACCCCATCTTGGCGTTCAAACCGTCGCTCGCGTACCTTTAGTACGCGTCGCTCCTCTTTCACGCCAACCTGGGGCACCTGGACAACCCTAAGGCGAACGTCTTCATTTGATACCCCTCCCTATGCGGAGATTAAGAACTAGGAGAGCTATATGCGCGTTTCTTACGACTGGCTCAAGACCATGATCGATATTCCGGAGGATCCCAAGACTCTTTCGGACGAATATATCCGTACCGGCACCGAGGTCGAGGCGATCGACACCGTGGGCGAGTCCTTCGACCATGTGGTGACTGCCAAGGTGCTCACCAAGACCCCGCACCCCGATAGCGACCATATGTATGTGTGCTCGGTCGACGTGGGTGACAAGAACCTCGACGCTGACGGCAATCCCGCTCCGCTGCAGATCGTCTGCGGTGCGCAGAACTTCGAGGCCGGCGACCACATCGTCACGGCCATGATCGGCGCAGTTCTGCCTGGCGACGTCAAGATCAAGAAGAGCAAGCTTCGCGGCGTCGTGTCCATGGGCATGAACTGCTCCGCACGCGAGCTCGGCCTGGGCGGCGACCACTCCGGCATCATGATCCTGCCCGAGGATACGCCCTGCGGCATGCCGTTTGCCGAGTATGTGGGCTCGAGCGACACCGTGCTCGACTGCGAGATCACGCCCAACCGCCCCGACTGCCTGTCCATGATTGGCATGGCCCGCGAGACCGGCGCCATTTTCGACCGCGATTTCCACGTTGAGCTGCCCGCCATCAAGATCGAGACCGGCCGCGCGACCGACGACGAGCTTTCGGTCGAGATTGCCGACGAGGGCCTGTGTGACCGCTACGTTGCCCGTATCGTGCGCAACGTGAAGGTCGGCCCGTCGCCTGACTGGATGGTCAAACGCCTCAACGCCCTGGGCGTGCGCCCGCACAACAACATCGTCGACATCACCAACTACGTGATGATGCTCACCGGCCAGCCACTGCACGCCTTTGACCTCGACACCTTTGCCGAGCGCGATGGCCACCGTCGCGTGGTGGTTCGCGCCGCCCAGCAGGATGAGAAGTTCACGACGCTCGATGGCGAGGAGCGCGTGCTCGACGCCGGCATGGGCCTCATCACCGACGGCGAGCGTCCTGTGGCGCTGGCCGGCGTTATGGGTGGCATGGATTCCGAGATTGAGGACGATACCGTCGACGTGATGGTCGAGAGCGCCTGCTTCAACGCCGGCCGCACCTCGCACACCAGCCGTGACCTGTCGCTGATCTCCGACGCATCCATTCGCTTTGAGCGCCAGGTTGACGAGACCGGCTGCGTGGATGTCGCCAACGTTACCTGCGCGCTCATCGAGGAGATCGCCGGCGGCGAGGTTGCTCCCGGCTATGTCGACGTTTTCCCCGCGCCCAAGACCATCGACAGCATTAAGCTGCGCCTGGCCCGTGTGCACGCCATCTGCGGTGCCGACATCGAGCCCGACTTTATCGAGCGCTCGCTCACCCGCCTGGGCTGCACCGTCGAGCGCGACGGCGAGGACTTTATGGTCACCCCGCCGAGCTTCCGTCCCGACCTGCCGCGCGAGATCGACCTGATCGAGGAGGTCCTGCGCCTGTGGGGCATGGGCCGCGTGACGGCGACCATCCCGGCTGCCAAGAACCACATCGGCGGCCTGACCCGCGAGCAGAAGCTCACCCGTAAGGTCGGCGAGATCCTGCGCGCCTGCGGCCTCAACGAGACCACGACTTTTGGCTTTGCCGCCCCGGGCGACCTGGAGAAGATCGGTATGTCCACCGAGGGCCGCGGTTGCCCCGTGGTGCTCATGAACCCGCTGGTTGCCGAGCAGACCGAGATGCGCCGCTCGCTGCTTCCGGGCCTGCTGCAGTCCGTGGCCTACAACGAGGCTCACGGCACGCCCAACGTGCACCTGTACGAGGTCGGCAGCCTGTTCCACGGTCGCGAGAACGCCAGCCTGCCCAAGGAGACCAAGTCCGTGGCGGGTGTGCTCTCGGGCCAGTGGAGCGAGCAGTCCTGGAACATGAAGTACCGCAAGCTGCGCTTCTTCTTTGGCAAGGGCATTGTCGAGGAGCTGCTCGCCCAGCTGCGCATCGAGAAGGTTCGCTTCCGTCCCGTCGAGGGCGAGGGCTACGCTTTCTTGCAGCCGGGTCGTGCGGCCGAGGTTCTGTCCGGCGGAACCGTGCTGGGCTGGGTCGGCGAGATTCACCCCGAGGCGCGCGAGGCGATGGGCATCGATGAGGTCGTCGTTGCCTTTGAGCTCGACTTGGACAAGCTGATCAAGGGCGCCCGCAACCAGGAGAACTATCGCGAGTTCTCGCAGTACCCGGCTGTTGAGCATGACCTTGCCATTGTGGTCGACAACACTGTGACCTGCGAGGATCTTGAGCGCCGCATTACCAGTGCCGGCGGCAAGCTGCTCGAGGGCGTGCGCCTGTTCGATGTCTACCGCGATCCGGTCCGCATCGGCAAGGGTAAGAAGTCCATGGCCTTTGCGCTCACGTATCGCTCGGACGACCACACGCTTACCAGCGAAGAGGTCGAGAAGGCACACCAGAAGATCGTCACCAAGGTGTGCAAGGGCGTAAACGGCGAGGTTCGCTCGTAATCTTTGCCGTTCGGAACCCGCCCCCTGCGGGGTTTTCACGGCAAGGTCCTCCCCGCTTTGCGGCTGCGGGATGTTGCCTTAGAAAACCCCTCTCGGGGGCGGGTTCCTGCGTTAACCTTGTTGCGAGCGGACTGCACCTTCTTCCGGGTGACCGGAAAGTTGGGAGTGCATGGGCCTTTATTGGACGGTGCGTGGACCTGGGTTAATAACGTACGTATTGCAAGGGCGTGCTGCGTTGTGGGCGGTGCGCCTTTTTGTTAGTATGCAGAGTCGGTGTTACGGATTGTTGGAAACGTAACACGCAACGTTCTGATTGAGAGGGCTCATGCATATTCCCGATAATTATCTGTCCCCGCAGACCGATGCCGTTATGGCGGTGGCGATGGTGCCCGTATGGGTTCACTGCATCAAGAAAGTGCGCGCCACGCTCGATCGCGAGCATATGGCCTTTCTGGGTATTTGCGCTGCGTTCTCCTTTTTGCTCATGATGTTCAACGTGCCGCTGCCCGGCGGCACCACTGGTCACGCCGTCGGCGGCGCGCTCATCGCGCTGCTGCTGGGCCCCGAGGCCGCGGCCATTGCGGTTTCGGTCGCACTGGCACTGCAGGCGCTGCTGTTTGGCGACGGCGGCATCCTGTCCTTTGGAGCCAACTGCTTTAACATGGCATTTGTGCTGCCGTTTGTGGCAGCCATCGTGTTCCGTGCGCTCAACGGCCGCCTGCACGACAAGAGCTGGGGCACTTCGGTTTCTGCCATCGTGAGCGGCTGGATCGGCTTGTGCGTGGCTGCCCTGTGCGCTGCCATCGAGTTCGGCATTCAGCCGATGCTCTTCACCAACGCCTCGGGTGCCCCGCTATACTGCCCCTTCCCGCTGTCTGTTTCCATTCCGGCCATGTTGATTCCGCACATGCTGGTAGCCGGTGTGGTCGAGGGCGTGGCGACTGCCGCGATCTACGGCTTTATCAAGAAGACGGCGCCGGGCGTTATCGTCGGCCCCGAAGCCGCCGATGGACAGCTTACTGCCGAGGGCGCAGCCGCCAAGAAGACCTCGCTGGTCCCCACGCTCATCCTGGTCGCCGTGCTTGTCGTGGCCACGCCGCTGGGCCTGCTGGCCACGGGTGACGCATGGGGCGAGTGGGACGCCGAGGGCGCCGCGACCGCCGTTCAGGAGGCTGGTGACGACAGTCTGCAGACTTCGGTTGGCCTCGATACTCCGACCTTTGCCGATGTCCTGCCCACGGGCGATTATCTGCAGGCCTATTCCGAGGAGCAGGGCCTTGACTTTGCCGGTCAGGCTGCCATGTATATCCTGTCCGGCGTGATTGGCGTGGCGGTGCTCACCATCGCATTCCGCCTGATCTCGCTGACGGTTAAGGAAAGCGGTGCTCATGGCAATAGCCGAGCTGCCTAGCTGGCTTGCGGCCGAGGAGCGATATGAGCCCGTGGGGGCTCGGCATCGTGTGATGCAAAAAAATGTCCTGCACCTGGCGAGCCTGCTTGAGCGGGTTCGCCTGGGTGGAGGCGCGCACGAGGGCGGGTCGATGGTCGACCGCGCCCTTTCTTGCGTTTCGGCTCCGGTGCGCCTGGTGGGGATGTTCGTTTGCGTCCTGTGCGTGTGTCTGACGCAGAGCCCGCTGTACCTGATGCTGATGGCGGCTATCGCGCTGGTGCTGGTCGCGGTGCGCCCCGCGCGCGGGTTGCGCGCGACTTTTGTACCGGCGCTTGGCGCCACGGGGCTTGCGGTGGTTCTGGCGCTGCCTGCCCTGTTGCTGAGCGCGTCTGCCATGGGCGCCATGCTCAAGATCGCGCTCAAGACGTTTATTAATGTGTCGCTGGTGCTGGGTGTTTCGTGGACGCTCACCTGGAGCCGCATGTCGGCGGCGCTCAAAATGCTGCACCTGCCCGACGAGGTTATCTTTACGTTTGATATGGCGCTCAAGCATATTGAGGTGCTGGGACGCACGGCGCACGATCTGTGCGAATCGGTCATGCTGCGCAGCGTCGGTTCCGCGCCTGCGGGTTTTTCGCGCACCGATTCGCTGGCGGGTATCATGGGCATGACGTTTATCAAGGCGATGGAATGCAGCCGCGCGATGGACGAGGCCATGCTGTGTCGCGGCTTCGCCGGCGTGTATCCGGCGCTTGCACGGAGCGGCTTTGGCTGGCACGATGCGGTTTACGCGGCCGTTGTGGCGTTGCTCGCCGTGTTGTGCGCGGTGCTGTAGCGCGGACGGTCGAACCGTTGATGTGAGTAGGGAAGGGCGACGTTTTGGCAAACGATACGAATAACGCGATGGGTGCGAGCGGTGCTGCCGGCGCCGAGGTCACGCCGCTCATCGAGTTTCGCGACGTGGTGTTTTCCTATGCGGGTCATACGGTGGTCGATGGCGTTTCATTGCAGGTGAACCGTGGAGAGCTCGTTGCTCTGCTTGGTCCTAACGGCTGCGGCAAGACGACGATTATGCGTCTTATCAACGGCCTTGAGCTTGCGGACGCGGGTGCGTACCTGTTCGACGGGCATGCGGTCGATGCGGCGTTTCTAAAGGATTCTGCGGCCGCTCAGCGTTTTCATCAGCGCGTGGGCTTTGTGTTCCAGAATGCCGACGCCCAGCTGTTCTGCGCTACGGTGGGCGAGGAAGTTGCTTTTGGTCCCGCGCAGATGGGGCTGCCGGCAGACGAGCTCGAGCGCCGCGTGCGCGATGCCATGGAGCTGTTCCAGGTTGCCGACCTTGCCGACGCCTCTCCCTATCAGCTCTCGGGCGGGCAAAAGAAGCGTGTTGCGCTGGCTGCGGTGGTGTCGATGAACCCGGATATCTTGGTCCTCGACGAGCCTACCAATGGGCTCGACGAGGATTCATGCGACATCGTGGTCAATTTCTTGCTGGCTTATGTCGCGGCGGGTAAGACGGTCTTGATGAGCACGCATCACCAGGATTTGGTGCGACGCCTGGGTGCCCGTGCAATCTATATCGATCGATATCACCATGTGGTCGAGGCGTCTTCGTCGTCGTATGGAACCGAAAGCGGTGCTACGGACTAGTTGCTGCGTAGAGCGTGCGTAGCCGTCCGCGCGGCTTTGCCGTGATGGTATAGTTATCCAGGTTTTTTATGGGGGTGGCTATGCCAAGCTGGAACATTCATATCGCTCAGACGGAGCGTTTGCTGGAGCGCACCGGTGCGCTTGCCAATAGCGTGCGCGACCGCAATGCCTTTTTGTTTGGCTGCGTGGTTCCGGATATCTTCGTGGGCTATATGGTCCCTGGCATCGCCGATCCCATCCCGTACCGCATTACGCACTTTGCAAAGCCCGAGCCTATCCCTAAGCCTCGTGAGCATGAGTTCTGGGATACCTATGTGGCACCGTTGCTTAAAAGTTCACCCACTGGTGCGCCAGCCGCGGCGACCTCGATTATCGAGGAGCGCGAGCGACTGAATCGCGTGCACTATCCCCAGCGCTACAGGGATGCTGAGCCGGTTGTCGGTCCCAGCGCTCGTGAGTTCTCGCTTGCGTCCGAGGACGTGGCGCAGTCGTTGCTTGATTTGACACTGGGTGTCTGGTCGCATCTGGTGGCCGATACCGTATGGAATACACGCGTGAATCAGTACCTGGAGGCGCACGGCGGCAAGCCGTGCGAGGAATTCCGCATTAAAAAGCAAGGCGACTTTGACTGGTTTGGCAAGACGCTCGGCATTGTTTCGATTCCGCGCGCGACCGATCGCCTGTATACCGCTGCGGCACGTTTTGGGCAGTATCCCATCCATAAGGAGTATGTGCTCAAGACCATCGGCGTTATGCACGAGATCGTGCGCGAAAACCCCGGCGAGCCCGATCATCCGCCGTATCGCCTGCTAACCGAGGAGTTTTTCGATGCAACGTTTACCGAGGTCATCGAGCTGACCGAGGCAGGATTTGCGGCTCGCGTTGCCGCTTCTGACATTCCCGCAGTCCCCCTGATCGCTAGCTGCTAGCCGGCCGGCTTAACGGTGAACAGTTCAACCCAATCGACCAACAGCTCCCGTCGCAGGGCATTTTCAGCGGTACGTTCCTGATCGGTCTTTGGGATGTAGGGGAGCCCCGCCTTTTTATGAATGAGCTCGGCGATGTTGTTAAAGCTCTTCTTGTCCTTGATCTGGTCGTAGGTAATTTGTATGACATCGTAGCCCATGCTGGTGAGCGCGGTGGTGCGTTCGGCATCGGAGAGGCTTGCGGCTTCGCCATCGTGGGCGGAGCGGCCTTGGCATTCCAAAATGACGCCCATGCTGTCGGTGGCGCTCTCGATGAGGATATCGGCGTAGCAGCAGGTTTTGTCATACAGCGAGCGCGCGGCGTCGCTGAGTGGGATGCGCACGTTGTTGGTGATGCCGATACCCAGGCCGCCCTCGTCACGGGGGAGTGAGACGAGTATGGATGTTTGGACTTCGAAAGGCGAGGCGGTCTGCCCCGTCATGTGCTCGGCCGCCCAGCGGAGCTGCTTAACGCCGCGCAGGCCTGCGGCCTGCTTAGCGAACGCGGCGATATCCGCCGCGCTGAGGAGCGGTTGGCGCTTCCACAGGTTGGTGTCATTGCCCTTGGTGTCGTTAACTCGCTCCCAGCCGCAGTTGGGTGGAATGAGCTTAAGCGAAATAGATTCATCGAGTTGTTGCTGCGTTCGCTCGCAGGGCTTAAACACTGCAAAGGAGCCGCACATCTCGTAGCAAGCCATGAGTAACTGGTTGCGTGAGACCTTCGCAGCAAGGTTGAGCAGCGTAAACTCGGGCGACGTGACATCAAATCCATGCTCAGTCTGCCTAAACGACCCAGGAGGTGGCTCTTGGGTCAGGAGATGCGATTTAAACAGGCTTCGCGACCCGGATTGTGCCCGGGTGAATACAAGCCTGTGAAGCGGTGCGTGAAGCAGGTCTTTTACAACCGCATGACTTCTGAGGCCGCAACATCTGCGATCCATATTGCCAAGGCTAATGGCAGGGTAAAGACCCAGTATTTGCGGCGGGATGCGGTGATAGTTAAAAGCAGTTTGGCCGCATAGCGTCAGATCCACGATGCCCTCCTGGCTGAAAAGCGTGCCTATGGATTAAGGAGTGCCAGCGTCAATTCGGAAGTATGCGGCAAAATCTGAACCCTGTGAGCAGACCTGGCTTTTGAGGCTAGTTTATCAGGCATTTTGTTGCGAAAAAACGGGGTGTGCTCGGAGGTCTCAGAATTTGCCGCATACTTCCGAAAACGTGGCTGATCTTGACCTTGCTAAAACGATATAGCAGCTCTGCACGGGGTGTGGGTTTGCCGCCGGGCGAACACTTTTGGAGCCAGGAGTCCTAGTTCTGGGCCTTGAAGGGCGGATTTCGCGCTTTTGGTAAAGAAATGGGCGCGTGTTTTGCCGTGCCCCGGCTTTAGCGCACAGAAAAAGGGCCCGGAAGGCGAAGCCTTCCGGGCCCTTTGCAATGCAAGTCTGCTTGCAAGTGCGATTTAGCGCACCTGAGCGACGTAAGCGACGTTGGTCGAGGAGACCTTGTCCTCGAGCTGGACGCTCATGCGGGGATCGCCGGCGGTAGCGACGGTCAGGTCGCCAGTCTCGACGTAGCCGAGCTCCTTAGCGGTCTCGATCGCCTTGACGATCGTGCCGTTGACGGTGCCCTGGGTGATCTCGGCCTGGTGCGGGATAACGCCCCAGTACATAATCATCTGCTGGACGGCCCACTCGTGGCGGGAGAACGCGCAGATCGGCATGTTGGGACGGAAGTGCGAGATCAGGCGAGCGGTACGACCGGTGGTCGTCGGCACGGTGATGCACTTGGCGCCAACGGTGGTAGCCATGTTCACAGCGGACATACCCACAACGTTGTTGACGACGCGGGTGCCGTGAGCGTCAGCCGGAACCTCGAGCGGAGCGTGAGCCGGGAGGTACTTCTCAGTCTCGAGAGCAATGCTGGCCTGCATCTTAACGGCCTCGACCGGGTACTTACCGGCAGCGGACTCGCCAGAGAGCATAACGGCGTCGGTGCCGTCGTAGATGGCGTTAGCAACGTCGGCAACCTCGGCGCGCGTCGGGCGCGGGTTCTGCTGCATGGAGTCGAGCATCTGCGTAGCGGTGATAACGGGCTTGTAGGCCGCGTTGCACTTGGCGATGATCTCCTTCTGGATGTGCGGAACGAGCTCGGGCTTGATCTCGATGCCCAGGTCGCCACGGGCGACCATGATGCCGTCGGAAGCCTCGAGAATCTCGTCGAAGTTCTCGACGCCCAGGGCGCACTCGATCTTCGGGAAGATCGTCACGTGCTCGCCGCCGTTCTCGCGGCAAAGCTCGCGGATGCCGCGGACGGACTCGCCGTCACGGATGAAGGAAGCGGCGATGTAGTCGATGTTCTCGGTCAGGCCAAAGAGGATGTCCTGACGATCGCGCTCGGTGATGGCGGGCAGCGAGATGTTGACGTTGGGCATGTTGACGCCCTTGCGCTCGCCGATCAGGCCGTCGTTCTTAACGACGCAGGTCATGTCCTGGCCGTCGACGGACTCGACCTCGAGGGCAACCAGACCGTCATCGATCAGGATAAGGGAGCCCTTCTCGACCTCGGAGGGCAGAGCCAGGTAGTCGAGGGAGATGTGCTCAGAGGTGCCGTGGAAATCTTCGGACGTGGGCTGAGCGGTGACGACGATCTTGTCGCCGGTCTTGACGGCAACCTTCTTGCCGTCGACCAAAAGGCCGGTGCGGACCTCGGGGCCCTTGGTGTCGAGCAGGATGCCGACGGGCATGCCGAGCTCCTTGGAAATACGACGGACGCGCTCGATGCGACCGTGGTGCTCGTCGTAGGATCCGTGCGAGAAGTTAAAACGGGCGACGTTCATGCCCGCCTTGATCATCTCGCGGATGGTCTCGTCGCTATCGCAGGCGGGACCCATGGTGCATACAATCTTGGTGCGCTTGTACATTCAGACCTCCATCTGACATCGTCTTGCGCTGATAGATAAACCATAATAAATTAAACTGAGATGATTATAACGAAATGCCGACCGAATACCTCAAAAAATCGACCGTATGCCGAATTAGAAGTTCATTTTTTGCGGTAAAAACGGTATATGAAAAATCTTTACCAACCGTTCTGACCGCTGCTATCTGGGCGATATTTCAGTTTGATGATGCACCGAAGAAAAAACGTTTTATCAATGTTGAGCATCACACGGTCTGCATCGTTGCACTCGAGCCGTGTTTCCAATTGGAATGTTTTGGCTAGACGCGTCGCTTTGGGGTACCATAGCCCCACTATCAACTGCCGCTCAGCACGGCAGCCTTGATGAGCCCTTGCCCTTCTCCTGGGAATTATGATCGGGCATCAATCTGCTGAGTGGCCCGAATCCCAGGAGGGGACTCTATATGCAAAAGGAATACCTGTCCGCCGCGGCGGAGGTACTCAGCGACCAAGGTGTCGATGAGAACCTCGGCCTGAGCAACGACGAGGCGTCGTCGCGCCTCGCCAAGACAGGCCCTAACAAGCTCGAGGAAGCCGAGAAGACGCCGTTGTGGAAGCGCTTCTTTGAGCAGATGGCCGACCCCATGGTTATCATGCTGATCGTTGCCGCCGTCATCAGCGCGCTCACGGGCATGGTCAAGGGCGAGGCGGACTTTGCCGATGTCGCCATCATCATGTTCGTCGTTATCGTCAACTCGGTGCTGGGCGTGGTTCAGGAGGCTAAAAGCGAGGAGGCCCTCGAGGCCCTGCAGGAGATGAGCGCGGCGCAGTCCAAGGTGCTGCGCGACGGCAAGCTCGTGCACCTGCCGAGCGCCGAGCTCGTGCCCGGCGATGTGATCATGCTCGAGGCGGGCGACTCCGTCCCGGCCGACTGCCGTGTGCTCGAGAGCGCCACGATGAAGATCGAGGAGGCCGCCCTTACCGGCGAGTCCGTGCCCGTCGAGAAGCATGCCAACGTCATTGAGCTCGCCGCCGGCATCGACGACGTGCCGCTCGGCGACCGCAAGAACATGTGCTACATGGGTTCCACCGTGGTATACGGCCGCGGTCGCGCCGTCGTGGTCGGCACCGGTATGAACACCGAGATGGGCAAGATCGCCGGCGCCCTGGCCGAGGCCAAGGAAGAGCTCACGCCGCTGCAGGTGAAGCTCGCCGAGCTCAGCCGCATCCTTACCATCATGGTTATCGTCATCTGCGTCGTCATCTTTGGCGTCGACATCATCCGTCACGGCGTGGGCAACGTCCTCACCGACCCGACAGCCTTGCTCGATACCTTTATGGTCGCCGTCTCGCTCGCCGTCGCTGCCATCCCCGAGGGCCTGGTCGCCGTCGTGACCATCGTGCTGTCGCTTGGCGTGACCAAGATGGCCAAGCGCCAGGCAATCATCCGCAAGCTTTCCGCCGTCGAGACCCTTGGCTGCACACAGACCATCTGCTCCGACAAGACCGGTGCCCTCACCCAGAACAAGATGACCGTCGTCAAGCACGAGCTCGCTGCGCCTAAGGAGAAGTTCCTGGCCGGCATGGCTCTGTGCTCCGACGCCCAGTGGGACGAGGAACTGGGCGAGGCTGTGGGTGAGCCGACCGAGTGTGCGCTCGTCAACGATGCCGGCAAGGCGGGGCTCACTGGCCTGACTGCCGAGCATCCGCGCGTGGGCGAGGCCCCGTTTGACTCGGGCCGCAAGATGATGTCCGTGGTCGTCGAGACCCTGGACGGCGAGTACGAGCAGTACACCAAGGGCGCGCCCGACGTGGTGATCGGCCTGTGTACCCATATCTACGAGGGCGACAAGGTTGTCCCCCTGACCGAGGAGCGTCGCGCCGAGCTCGTGGCCGCCAACAAGGCCATGGCCGACGAGGCCCTGCGCGTGCTGGCGCTGGCGAGCCGCACCTACACCGAGGTCCCGGCCGACTGCAGCCCCGCCGCGCTCGAGCATGACCTGGTCTTCTGCGGCCTGTCCGGCATGATTGACCCGGTCCGCCCCGAGGTCGCCGACGCCATCCGCGAGGCGCACGACGCCGGTATCCGCACCGTCATGATTACGGGCGACCACATCGACACCGCCGTGGCCATCGCCA
The DNA here is from genome assembly GCA_048438765.1 of Collinsella sp. Lineage (GTDB taxonomy): Bacteria > Actinomycetota > Coriobacteriia > Coriobacteriales > Coriobacteriaceae > Collinsella. Next base: position 11,652 of record DBGAPG010000165.1, on the reverse strand, counting down.
AGCAGCTGGGCATCGTCACCGATCGCAGCCATGCCATCACCGGTGCCGACCTCGATCGCATGAGCGACGAGGAGCTCGACGCGCACATCGAGGACTACGGCGTGTACGCCCGCGTTCAGCCCGAGCATAAGACCCGCATCGTCGAGGCTTGGAAGTCGCGCGACCAGATCGTGGCCATGACGGGCGACGGCGTCAACGACGCCCCGTCCATCAAGCGTGCCGACATCGGCGTGGGCATGGGCATCACCGGTACCGACGTCACCAAGAACGTTGCCGACATGGTGCTCGCCGACGACAACTTCGCCACCATCATCGGTGCCTGCGAAGAGGGCCGTCGCATCTACGACAACATCCGCAAGGTCATCCAGTTCCTGCTTTCGGCCAACCTTGCCGAGGTGTTCTCGGTGTTTATCGCCACGCTCATCGGCTTTACCATCTTTCAGCCGGTGCAGCTGCTGTGGGTGAACCTGGTCACCGACTGCTTCCCCGCGCTCGCGCTGGGCATGGAGGATGCCGAGGGTGACATCATGAAGCGCAAGCCGCGCAACGCCAAGGACGGTGTCTTTGCCGGTCACATGGGCCTGGACTGCGTGGTCCAGGGTCTGATCATCACCGTGCTGGTGCTGGCGAGCTTCTTTGTGGGCGTGTACTTTGACATGGGCTACATCCATATCGCCGATATGATCGCCGGCAATGCCGACGAGGAAGGCGTGATGATGGCGTTCATCACGCTCAACATGGTCGAGATTTTCCACTGCTTCAATATGCGCAGCCGTCGTGCGTCGCTGTTCACCATGAAGAAGCAGAACAAGTGGCTGTGGGCTTCCGCCGCGCTGGCACTGGTGCTGACGGTGATCGTGACCGTGCAGCCGACGCTTGCCGAGATGTTCTTCGGCCCTGTGACGCTTGAGCTCAAGGGCGTTCTTGCCGCTTTGGGCCTGGCCTTCCTGATCATCCCGCTGATGGAGATCTACAAGGCGATCATGCGCGCTGTGGAGAAAGAGTAGCGTACTCGTCCGGGCCCGCCCCACGCCCTTTCTCCCTCACTGGTCCTCGCGCTTCGCGCTGCGGGATCGTTCGGGAGAAAGGGCTTCCGGGGCGGGCCCTGCGGTATCCTTGCTGGCTTTTCTTCCGTGCGGATGAAAAGGGCTGAGGGAAAGTTTGTGAGCTGGTCGGGCTTTGCCCGGCCAGCTCTTTTTGATTTAAAATACCTGCTCAGTTGTGATTTATGGTGCTGGGAGGCGTTTGTGGGCAAGGCTAAGGCTAAAGCGAAGAAGAAGACGACGGGGGCACGGGCTAAGCGTGACCGTCGTCGGAAACTCGCGACCGAAGCGCCCGTGTCTGCCGAGGAGTTGTTGGCGAGCGTACCGGGGCTCGATGCGCTGCAGGACGTTCCGGCGTTTGATGACCTGCCGGTCGATGAAGCCCAGCAGACTGCCTTCGATGATTTCTGCGCACATGCTGAGGAGCCCGAGCAGATGCAGCTTGGCGCCGTGGTGCGCTTAGATCGCGGGTTTCCGCTGGTGGCGACGGCCGACGATACCTTTCGTGCCGAGCATGCCGTGGGGTTTGCCAAGTCGCGCGGCGAGGACGAGGTGCTGCTGCCCGCCGTGGGCGACCGTGTGGCGGTGCGCCGCGCTCCCGGGCACGATATGGGCGTGATTGAGTGCGTTCTGCCGCGCCGTACGAGCTTTGAGCGTTGGCGCGGCCGTGCCCGCGGAGAGCGTCAGGTGCTCTGCTCCAACGTGGATAGCGTGCTAATCGTGCAGGCGCTCGGCGCCGGTGAGGTGCTGCTCGACCGCGTGGCGCGCTCGCTGGTGTTGGCGCTCGACTGCGATACCGAGCCGGTGGTGGTACTCACCAAAGCTGACCGCTGCGATGCCGAGGAGCTCGAGCGCGATCTGGACCGCGTGCGCCGCCTGGTGGGCCCGGACGTGTGCGTAATCGTGACATCTTCTGCCGAGGGCCGTGGTCTGGACGAGGTGCGCACCTGCGTGCCCGCCGGGAGCTGCGCCATGATTCTGGGCGAGTCGGGTGCCGGCAAGTCGACGCTGCTCAATGCACTGCTGGGCCACGATACGTTGGCGACTGGCGGTGTGCGCGAACGCGACGACCAGGGCCGTCACACTACCGTCGCGCGCGTGATGGTGGCGCTGCCGGGCGACGCCGGCGTGATCGCCGATGCCCCGGGCCTGCGCAGCCTACCGCTCGTGGGTCACGAGCGGGGTCTGGCGTGCGCCTTCCCCGAGATTGTCGAGGCATCGCGCGCGTGCCGGTTTGGCGATTGCACGCATACCCATGAGCCGGGCTGCGCCGTTCGCGAGGCCGAGGACGCCGGGCAGATCGACAGCCTGCGTCTGGAAACGTTCCAAAACCTGGCGTCATCAATGCGCGTGAGCGCTCAAATGCTCGATCCCGATGTTCATCTGTAATTGGTTTTTCCTATGACAGCCGTCTCCCAACTGTTCGGGAGACGGCTTTTTTGCTGCGGAAAAGCCTCGAAACATGCAGTTTGCTGACGTGCTGACCAAAACCTTGCCATGAGCTTGACGGGTTGGTCAGCTTTTGGTCAGCGATTGGTTTGACATCGAAAACCAAAATCGCGATTGCGCCGCTTTGCACTCTGACCGCCCAGACAATGGTGGTACGGGCATTCGCCCGGCACTGCCATGAGAGGAGCGGCCGTGAACAAGAGCAAACGCATCGCCATCAGTCTGGTCGCGGGCGTGCTCGCTGCTCTGCTCTGCATGGTTTACGGCTCGTCGATCCGCTCGCAAGCCGAACAGGTCCAGGCTGAGACCTTGGCCAAGTACGGTGGCGATCGCGTCGAGGTATGCGTCGCGGCGCGCGATATCGATGTGGGCGAGACCCTCGATGAGACCAATGTCATAACCCAGGAATGGCTGACGAGCCTGCTGCCGCGTGACGCGGCGACCGAGCTGCGCCAGGTGCGCGGCGACGTGACGACTTCACGTATTCCCAAAAACGCCGTGATCTGCAATGTCTACACCAAGGCCGAGAGCCACAAGCTCGAGGTGCCTAAGGGCAAGGTCGCCGTTTCGGTGGCGGTCGATGCCGAGCACTCGGTCGGCGGTGCCACGGGCGTGGGCAGCTACGTGGATGTGTATGTGCAAAAAGACGGCGTAACCGATCGACTGTGCGGCGCGCACGTGATCGATACCAGTGAGGATTCCGGTGCCACGCGCGAGGGCAAGATCGAATGGGTGACGCTGGCGGCTGACCCCGAAGACGTCAAGGAACTGCTGGGAGCCTCGGGCAAGGGAACGGTCAGCTTGACGATTCCCGCCACGGCGCGCGGCAAAAAGAGCGGAGGCGACGAGTGATGAAGGCGATCTGGCTTGCGTGCTGCGCGTGCGGCGATTACGGGCTGTTGCAGCGGGAAGTCGAGGGCCGTGATGCGGGTGCACAGGTGCTTCGTGTGGGTGACCTGGACGGGCTGGTTTCCATGGCTCGGGCGTTTCCGTCGCGCCGCGGGGCTGCCATCATCGCGGCGTCTCTGTTTGATACCGAAGATGTGCGCAAGACTGTTGCGCGCCTGACGGCCGAAGGCCGCGTGAGTCGCGTGGTCGTGTTGATAGAAGCGCTCGATCCGTCGGATATCGAGGGGCTGTTTCGCGCGGGGGCGACCGAGGTCATCGCTGCGCACAGCATATGCGGCAACGGGCGCGCGGGCGAGGGAGCGGTTGATTCCGATCGGCGTATGACGATTGAGCCCGATGCTTTTGTTGATAGGGAACCCGGGGCGCCTCGCGCTACAAGAGGCCCGCGTGTTGATGATTATGGAAAAGCGGAAGCCGAGCATGGTCGGCGCCCCCGGAACCCCCTTGTATACGATGACGCTGGAGGGCCGGCACAGCATGCTGGCGACTCCCCGGCTGTAGATATGGGATACGTGCACGGCGTGAATCTGGCGGATGAACTCGACGAAGTTGAGGGCTTTGCCGGGTGCGGCGAGTTGTCGCTGATGCAGCATGAGCAGATTGCACAGAACGAGCCTGCCTTGCAGACCGAACAAGCTGCCATGCCGGCTTGGACGCAGCGTGTGGTTGCGGCGGGGGAGACGGGGACGCTGTCGCCGACGCCCGCCCCGCCGCCTCCGATGCCGCCGGCAGACGCTGCCGCTCCGCAGCATCGAGCTCCGGTCATCTGCGCCATTTCGAGTTCGGGCGGTTGCGGCAAGTCGACGATCGTTGCCACCATGGCACACACATCGTCGCTGTTGGGCTTGCGTGCCGCCGTGCTCGACCTGGACCTGATGTTTGGAAACCTTTACGACTTGTTAGGCGTCGATGCTCCGCGCGATATGGCGGCACTTATCGAGCCGGCGGCGGCGGGCGCGCTCACCGAGCCGGATATCGTAGCCACATCGATGCGCGTGGCGCCGGGCGTTACGCTCTGGGGTCCCGTTGCGGCGCCCGAGCAAGCCGAGCTCATGGCACGTCCGGTGGAGCTATTGCTTGATGTCCTGCGTCGCGAATCCGACGTGGTCTTTATCGATACCTCGGTCTTTTGGGGCGACGCCGTGGCGGCTGCGGTGGCGGCGAGCGACCGTTGCCTGGTCGTTGGCGATGCGGCGGTGTCGTCCGCGACGTCGGCGTCGCACGTCATTGAACTGGCGAGTCGAGTAGGTGTGCCGCGCACGCGCATGAGCGCCGTGTTCAACCGGTTCGGTGCGCGCGGGGCAGACGAGGACGTCGCCATGCGCTTTGAGATTGCCTGCGCGTTGAGCTCCAAGATTCGTATCGCCGATGGCGGGCAGGATCTCGCCGCACTCATGGCGTTTGGGCGCGCTGACGAGGCAGTGGGGCAGACCAGCGCTTTTGCGACCAGCGTACGCGAGGCCACGCGCGAGATGCTCGTGGAACTGGGGTGTGCCGTCGGCCCTTGGAGCGATATGGTCGCCGACCGTGCAACGCGCACCGAACGCCCGCGTATCCGCCTTCCCTGGTCGCGCGAGGGTGATCAGCGATGAGCCTGCAAACGAGGATTAAGGCTGCCGGCGCTGCAGCGGCGGCAGCGCCTGTAGATGCGGGGCGTCGCCGCGCGGTGAAACGACGCACCAAGCGCGCCGTGATGGACCGCATGGGTTACGACGAAGTGGCGCGTATCAGCGCCTATGTCGACCCGGCACTTGCCCGCTCGGAATTGCGTCCCGCGGTGGAGGCGGCGCTCAATGTTGAGGAGCCGACCGATCTCGCGACGCCCGAGCGCGAGACCATCATCGACGAGATTTTGGATGACGTGGTGGGCTTGGGGCCGTTGCAGCCGCTCATCGAGGACGACACCGTTACCGAGATCATGATTAACGGCTGCCGCTCGGCCTTCTTTGAACGCGGCGGCGTCTTGTACCCCATCGAGCATGCGTTTGAGGATGATGAGCAGATCCGTGTGCTTATCGACCGCATCATCTCGCCACTTGGCCGCCGTATCGACGAGCGCAGCCCCATCGTCAACGCCCGCCTCAAAACGGGCTATCGCGTCAACGCGGTGATTCCGCCTGTGGCGATTGACGGACCGATTCTCACCATCCGAAAGTTCTCGGACCGCATCTGCTCGCTGGACGAGCTTGTGGGGCTGGGGTCGCTGCCGCTTTGGTATGCGCAGCTGCTGTCATGCGCGGTGTCGCTGCGACAGGACCTGGCGGTTGCGGGAGGCACGGGATCTGGTAAGACCACCCTGCTCAACGCGTTGTCATGCGAGATTTCCACCGGCGAGCGCATCGTGACGATCGAGGACTCTGCCGAGCTCAAGTTTGCGCATCATCCGCACGTGGTGCGCCTAGAGGCGCGCGAGGCTTCGATTGAGGGCGAGGGCGCGGTGACGATCCGCGACCTGGTGACCAATGCCCTGCGCATGCGCCCCGACCGCATCGTGGTGGGCGAGGTGCGCGGTGCCGAGTGCTGCGACATGTTGCAGGCCATGAATACGGGCCACGACGGGTCGCTCACCACACTTCATGCGGGTTCAGAACAGGAGACCGTGGTGCGTTTGACGTTGCTTGCACGTTATGGCATCGATCTGCCGAGCGAGCTCATCGAGGAGCAGATTGCCATGGCGCTCGACGGCATCGTGATGTCTGAGCGCCACGCCGATGGCAGGCGTTTCGTCTCCTCGTATTCGGGGGTGCGTCGCGCCGCGTCGGGCGGCGTAGAGCTCGAGCGCTATGTGACTTTCGATGCCGCCGAGCGCACCTGGACGCTTGACCGCGAGCCGCCGTTTATCGCAGAAGGCCTGCGGTCGGGGACGCTCACACAAGAGGAGGTGGACGAATGGAGGTCGCTGTGCCCCTCGTCGTAGGGGGTTTGGCAGGGTTTTCTGTTGCGACGGCGTGCGGGGCGGAACCTCGTGTGCCGCAGGTGCCGCCGGCGGAGCTGGCGCGTCAGGCGCTCGAGACGGTGGCAGAGAAGCTGCCGCGTGAGCTGGTGGAAAACGATCTGCTGAAAAAGATCGCCCGTTCGTGGGCATCGCTGGCTCCGGCGCATCGCCTTGGCCTCGTGATTGAAGATGCTCCGGGGCGTTTGGCGTTTCTACTGCTATCGAGCGGTGTCTGCTGCGTTTTACTAACGATGGTGTCGCTATCGCCCCTCGGGTTTGCCTTGGGACTTGTTGCTCCGATTGCCGCTGGCGCCGCTCGGGATGGCTTTGAGAGCCGGCGCGAGCAACACGATGCAGAAGAGGCCATGCCCGAGGCGTTTACCGCACTTTCCATGTCGCTTGCCTCGGGACATTCGCTGGCCCAGGGCATGCGCTTTGTGGGCGCTCGTGCGCAAGAACCGGTGCTTACCGAGTTTTTGCGGGTGGCGGCGGCGATCGATTGCGGTATCTCGGCGACCGACGCGCTCGATGACTTGCTCGTGCGCATCGACGCTCCCGGCCTTTCGCTTGTGACCTTGGCGCTTAAGGTGTCTCAGCGCACCGGTGCTCCGCTTGCCGACTTACTGTCCGAGGCGTCGAGCATGGTGGGGGAGCGCATTGAGCTCAAGCGCCGCCTGGATGTCAAGACGTCGCAGGCTCGCATGTCTGCGCATATGGTCGCGGCGATGCCGGCGGGCATGTGCGCGGTGTTGGCGCTGCTTTCGGCAGATTTTCGTCGCGGTCTTGCGACGCCTGCCGGCGTGGGCGCTGTGGTGCTGGGTCTTGCCCTCAATGCCGTTGCCCTGGTGGTTATCCGGCGCATTATGCGGGTGGAGCTATGAGCGTCCCGGTTGCAGTTGCGGCTTGCCTGTGCGCCCTGAGTGTATTTGTCGCGACGGGTTTGGATCGGGCGGATGCACGCAAGATCGCAGGGGCCTGCAAGCGCGAGGCGGCGCTGGTCGCTGCCGCGGGTCGCTCAGTGGTCGATGCCCTGACCGCGCGAGTGAAGGGCGCGGTTGGAGTGGGCGGCCCGGCGCGAGTGTCGCTCGGCGAAGTGTCCGAGATGATCGATGTTGTGCGCTTGGGTCTTTCGGCCGGTCTTTCGTTTGATGCGGCGCTTGAGATTTTCTGCGCCAACCGCCGGTCAGTGCTGGCTCTTCGCCTTGAGCGGGCCTGCATGGCGTGGCAGGTGGGCGTGGGCACGCGTGAGGACGAGTTGTTGGCCGCCGCGCGCGACCTGGACGTGCGAGCGCTCGAGACCTTTGCCATCACGGTGGGGCAGGCGCTCGCCCTGGGTGCCCCACTTGCCGAGACGCTGGCCGCTCAAAGTCGCGAGATCCGTGCGGCTCATCGCGCTGCGGTCGAGCGCGAGATCGAGCGTGCGCCCGTCAAGCTGCTGATTCCCACCGGCACGCTCATCTTGCCGGCGTTGCTTCTGTCCATATTGGGCCCGCTGCTGGGAGCAGGCGGGATGATGTAGGGAGGAATACATGAACACGATGACTGACGCTGCTGGCAAGGTCCAGGGCTGGGCGTTTTGCCGGGCGGCACATGTTCGTCAACGCGCCAAGGAGCTACTGCAGGAGGAGAGTGCACAGGGTACCACCGAGTATGCCATCTTGGTCGGCGTGCTCGTGGTGATCGCGATTATCGCCATCGTCGCATTTAAGGGCAAGGTTAAAGAGCTATGGGATGCGATCAGCGAGGGCATCAACAGCCTGTAGAGGGCGAGCGCCCCATCGGGGTGCTGCTGGTGTTTGCTTGCCTGACCGTGGCGATAGCGGCGGTGCTTTGGGGGCTTAACGCCGCGCGGCAGCAGCGTCCTGGGGCCGCCTTCGATTCGGGCTCAGATTCGGCGGTGGCGTCTCAAAAAGACGACACGCGAGATGCGGGCGATTCGGATGTCGCTGTCACGGCGCAAACCTTTCTGCAGACGCTCGACAAGCGGTCTGGCACTGCGACGGATTCGCCTGAGGACAACGCGATTGCGGTCCGGCTTGCATGGTCCGAGGACCGACCGATGACCGAGGCGGCGGCGGATATGTTACGCGCCTACCGCGAGGTGCCAACGGCCCAGCTCGCCCTGAGCGGCTATCTCGATATTAAGGGCAACGTATGGGGCGCCATCGTGCGCGATGGGCGCGGCTGGGTCGATATGGTGACGGTTGCCGCGGATACTGGCGATGCTTCGTGTCGTCTGCGCGCGGTGCGCCTGGTCCCGCAAACAATAAGCTCAAAGGAGGGATCGTGAAATGCATGGCGTTCTGCGTGAAGAGGTTGCCCAAGCGACTGTGGAATACGCCATCGTCACGGTGGCGCTGCTATCGATCGTGCTGGCGATTGCGGGACTTTGGCGTGCTGGCACCGATGGACGCTTGGCGGCGCTGGTTGAGCGGGCGGCATCCCATGGCGTTGCCTCGACGTCGGTTATCGACGCCGCTGCGGGCGCTAAGGACATCGCGTTGTATTGATATCGCGCGCGAGGACCGGGCGCAGTCTACGGTCGAGGCCGCTTTTTTGCTGCCGACGTTTCTGACGCTCATCCTTCTCGCACTGCAACCGGTGTGCCTGCTTTATACGCGCGCGGTCATGGAGTCTGCCGCCGCCGAGACCGCGCGGCTCATGACCACGACGACGGCGGAGGACGACGATCTTAAGGAGTTCACCCGCCGCCGGCTTGCCGCAGTGCCCAACGTTTCGATCTTTCATGCCGGCGGGCCGTTGTCGTGGGATATCGAGCTTGGCCGGGCCGGTGCGGGTGGCGTCTCGTCCGTGTCCGTTTCCGGCGAGGTCAAGCCGTTGCCTGTGATCGGTGCGTTTGCGCAGGCTATGGGTGGTACCGCCGAGGGCGGCTACGTTGAGCTCAAGGTCGATGTCTCGTATCAATCGCGTCCCGAATGGCTGGAGGGAGATTATGATTCGTGGATTGCTGCATGGGATTAAGCGTTTCTGGTCTAGATGCGTTTTGACGTGCCGTCCGAGCTGCCATCGCAAACGAGGCGGCTTTATGGGCCGCGCCGGTGTCGATCTGTTTATCGAAGACGGTGCCTACACCACGCTTTCTTCTGCCGTGGTCATCCTAGTGGTGCTCACGTTGTTGTTTTCGTCGACCGCGGCGATATGGAGCATGTCGCGTGCCGGGGATACCCAGGTGGCGGCCGATAGCGGCGCGCTGGCGGGTGCCAATGTGGTGTCGTCCTATCACACGGCTGCCACGGTGGTTGATGCGAGCATTTTGAGTCTGGGGCTGGCGGGGTTTGCCACAATCGGGACGGGCCTGGTCGCCATCCTCATCCCAGGTGCCGAACCAGTTGCCGGCAATATGGTCGACACCGGGATTGAGATCATTAAAACGCGCAACAAGTTTGCCAAAAGCGCATCGGAAGGCTTACAGAAAATCGAGACGGCTCTGCCATATCTGATCGCCGCGCGTGCCACGCAGGCGGTGTCGGCGCAGGATACCGATAGTGTGGCCTATACCGGTACGGCGCTTGCCGTGCCCAGGACATCCGAATCGGACTTCGCTGCGCTCAAAGGGTCAGAGATCTCGACCGATACCATTAAAGACACATCAGATGATTTAGGGCGTGCGGCCGAGGAGCTGCGGAAGGCTTCTGAGGACACGGCGAAGGCTAAAGAGCGCGCTTGGCTGGCGGATTGTGGTGGATCGGTTCCGGCTTCGGTCGGTAGCTGTTCATGCATGTGGGAACGTGCGAGGAGTTTGGCAAAGCTCTCGGGTGAGCAGAACCCGCATTATGCCTCGAGCATTTCGTGGGAGCCACAGGTGGCGCTCGACCGCGCGAAGACCTACTACCGTCAACGCCTGGCAGACGAAAAACCGCATGGTTCAAGCGTCGAGACGAAGGCGGAGTCGGCGGCGCGCAAGGCGTTTTACACCTATGCGAGTACAGAGGTCAATCGTGCATATGTAACCGAGGACGGAGATGAAGTCGCTTCCTATATCCCGCTGTTGCCGCGCAACACTGACGAGGTGCGAGCGACGGAACTCTATACCGATACGGTGTGGCCAACCAGTGCCATCGATGGCAAGACGTATCTGCATTACGGAACGAGTTGCCCCAACTATAAGAAGGGGGCGCCATGCGGGCTGGCCTCGGTTGCTGCTTATGACGGGCAGGACAAATGCAATAGATGCCATTTTGGTGTTTCGTCGCTCGGTGCCGTTGCGGCTCCTTCGACTTCTATCGAAAACGGCTTTGAGTACCACTTTGATCGATTCAAAGAGGCTCTGGAAGACTACGTCGAATGCCGCAACAAAGAACTCGAACTTGAGCGTCAGACCGAGGATGAGGCCGACCGTGCGGGCAATGCGTTTGACCGGGCCATTAAGGCGCTTTCGGGCGAGCGTCCGCGTATCGCTCCGCCCGGTCGCAACGGCGTGGTCGCCTTTGCGGTTACGGGTGCCATCTCGAGCCCCGACGAGCTCAACTCTTCGTTTAACGCGGCAGTCAGGCTTGGCGATCGCGGTGCTATCTCTGCCGCGGTGCTGGCCCCCGATGAGGCGACGGCGCAAAACAATGTGCTTTCGCGATTTTTCTCGACATTGAAGGAACGCTCGGGCGGCGTTGCCGGCGTACTCGATGGCGTCATGGATGTTTGGGGACGGCTGCTCGTAGGATACGGTGATATTCAAGGTTCGGCCGACGAACTTATGGACGAGATGATTAAAGGCCTAGGAGGGGGTAGCGGCGCGTTGGGCTCCATCGCATCGTGGCTCGGCGATACCGTTTCGGCGTCCGTGGCGGCGTTGGGTTTGGAGCCGTGCGACTTGCGCCTGCGAAAGCCAGTGCTGACCGATTCCGCCAACGTCATTAAGAGTCCGGGGTCTGACATTGCTGGTCTCTCTCAAGCGCAAGACAAACTGCGAAGTATTCCGTTGGGCGTGACCGATCCCAAGGCGCTTTGCGAGGCGTTGGAATATCAAGTCGAACGCACCATTAGCGGTACGGTGTTCACGCTTGCGGAGATTCCTCTGCCCGGCGGCGGCTCCATCCCACTCACCGTCGATGTCGCCACGCTGGTTGGCGCTCTGGGCGGTGGGTCGTAATGAGTATCCGCATGCGTCTGCGCGAGGAGCGCGCCCAAGCGACGGTGGAGATGGCGGTGGTTACGCCCGTTTTGCTGGTGCTGGCACTCATCGTGTACAACGTCATGATCTTTGCCAGCGCTGTCGCGCGCTTCGACCGCGTGGTACCCGACATCGTGTTGGCGCACGCCGTGGCGTCGGAGGGGGAGGGCGACGAAAGCTCTGCCGAT
>DBGAPG010000164.1:0-5840 GCA_048438765.1 Collinsella sp. | reverse complement strand
TTTAGCGATCACTGTGCCAGAGGAATCGATGGTGGTCTTGCCCTTGGATTGGATACCTTCGGTACCGCCCGTTGCATTCACGGTGCCCGAGCCCGTGATAGAGAGGTCGCCCTTTGCCTCAATTCCGTCGGAAGTAGTGCTTGTGGTGTTCACAGTGCCTGGGCCAGAAATGGAGAGGTCGCCTGTGGATTTAATTGCATCGGCCTCGGCTGTCACATTGAGCTCATCCGTGCTATTCGAGCTCGTTATGTTCAACTCCGCTTTCTGGTTAGTGCCATCCTGCGCTTTGATGGCGGCTCCGGTGTAATCGGGCTCGGTTTTCACGGTGTTCTTGCCCTCGTAGGCAATGTTGAGCTTGCCAGCGGCCTCGATCGCGCCGCCGTTATAGCCGTTGAGCTTCATGTCATCGGCGCCATTCCATGACCAGGTGCCAGCCTCGTCACCCGCCGCGGTGCCAGCGTCATACCGGCTGCCGCCGACGTCCACCCACTCGGCTGCGAGCGAGACGCTCGGCATGAGCAGCGAGCTCACCGTGAGCGCGCAGGTCAGGCCGCAGACGATGCGGCGTGTCACGCGGCGCCAGCTGCCGTGTGCGAGCAGCGTGCGACGGCGCACGTCGGGCTCGACAAAATGGGCTCCAGAGGTTTTGTCATTGCGCTTGGGGGTCGTGAACAAGGCGGCCATGGTTACTCCCATCCTCATAGGGCCTATGCGATTACGCCCAGCATATCTGCAGGATGTAGCCGGCGGTAGTGCCGTTTGGAGGGCAAAATGTCCAAAACTTGGGAAGCAATACATCGCGCGTCTGTGCGTTGCCTGGCTTTAAAAGAAAAGCGCGGAGCCGCTCGATGCGACTCCGCGCTTTGGTGTTCTGCTTTGGCAGCGTTGCCGCTACGCTACAAAGAAGTAGACGAGGAAGGCGAGCGCTGCGATCCACATGAGCGGCTTGATCTTGGAGGCCTCGCCCTTAAAGAGCGCGACGATCACGTAGGCGATAAAGCCCAGACCAATGCCGGCAGAGATGGAGTAGGTGAAGGGCACGCCGGCGACAATCATGAACGCCGGGAAACCCTGCGACACGTCGGACCAGTCGATCTCGGAGGCCTCGCTCATCATGAGGTAGCCGACGTAGACCAGAGCACCGCAGGTGGCGGCGCTGGAAACGATGGTGACGATGGGGGAGAAGAACGCGGCGAGAATGAACAACACGCCGGTGGTGACGGAGGTGAGGCCCGTGCGGCCACCGTCGGCAGCGCCAGAGGTGGACTCGACGAAGGTGGTGATGGAGGAGACGCCCATGAAACCGCCCACAGCGGCGGCGGCGGAGTCGACGATCAGGATCTCCTTGATATTCTCGACGTTGCCGTCGTCGGTGAGGAACTCGCCCTGCTTGGCCACGGCCATCGCGGTGCCCATGGTGTCGAAGAAGTCACTCATGAGCAGCGAGAACGAGATGACGAGGAGCGTGGGGTCGGTAAGGACCTTGACGATGGCGGGCACGCCGCCGGCGTCGGCGATGGGGCCACCGATGCTCGAGAAGTCGAGCGGTGCGATGAGGCCCTCGGGGGCGTGGGTGACGCCCAGCGGGATACCGGCGATAACGGCGACGATGATGCCGATGAGCAGCGAGCCCGGCACGTTGCGGGAAGCCAGGGCAACCGTCACGACGATGGAGATGATACCGACGATAAAGGTGGGGGAGGCGATGTCGCCCAGGCCGACGAGCGTACCGGCGCCAGCGGTGATGATGCCAGCGTCGCACAGGCCGATCATGGCGATAAACAGGCCCAGACCCACCGAGATGGCGTGACGCAGGACAACCGGGATGGCGTCCATGATGGCCTCGCGCAGGCCACAAAGCACGAGCAGCAAGATGACGATGCCCTCAAGGAAGATGACGCTCATGGCCACGTGCCAGTCACCGCCGCAGACGGTGGTGGTGATTCCGGCGATCATCGCGTTGACGCCTAAGCCCGACGCGCAGGCGAGCGGGCGGTTGGCGAAGATGCCCATGCAGATGGTCATGATGCCGGCGCCCAGGCAGGTGGCGCAGGCGAGCGCTCCCGCATCGATGCCAGCGCCCGAGAGCACCGCGGGGTTGACGGCGATGATGTAGGCCATCGCCAGGAATGTTGTCAGGCCAGCGCGGAGTTCGGTCCCGATTGTGGACTTGCGCTCGCTGACGTGAAATAGTTCGTCCATGCATACCCTTTCCTTGTTCGGCCCCGAGTTTAGGCCGATTGACACGAACTCACCCACTATAGCCCCTTTACGACGCTGTTGTTCCTCGCATGTTGATGTTCGGCGCTTTGTAGCAGACGGACGGTATTTTTCGCATGAAAATGTGTGGGTACCGTATACTTAAGCGGTTACAACGACCCCTATGGAGGAACGTATGATTAAAGAGCTTTGCCACGACGAGGCTATTCTGTCCCAGCGTTGCGAGGTTGCGACCGTCGAGGATGAGTCGGTGGCACAGGACCTGATCGATACCATCAAGTCGCTCGACGATGCCGGCTGCCTTGCCGCCAACCAGATTGGCGTTACCAAGAAGGTCTGCGTCTATCTGGACGACGCCGGCGAGCCCCACGTGCTCTACAACCCCCGTCTGGTGTTTGGCCTGGGCGCCAGCAAGATGGAGGAGAGCTGCCTGACGCACGAGGAGATCACCAAGTCCACGCGCTATATCAAGTGCAAGGTCGCTTATGACGTGATCGTCGACGGCAAGATGCGCGAGCGCAAGCAGGACTTTGTGGGCTTCGAGGCGCAGATGATCCAGCATATGATCGACCACTGTCTCGGCAAGTTGGTCTAAGGGGATCAAAGCACCGCACCTTGCCGCTCAATCGTCGCTCGCGTACCTTAAGTACGCTTCGCTCCTCTTTCGTGGCAATCTGCGGCACTTTGACCCCTTAGACGACCTGCGGGGTTAACTTGGTTGAGTTTATCCAGCTTGAATAGTCCGGGCGTGACATTGTTGTCATGTCCGGGCTTTTGTGTTTAGCGCCCCTTTGTTTGGAGACAATGAAATTAGCAAGAACGTAAAGCTAGGAGGCGCTATGTGTACGAGTATTCGATTTACCGATAATTCTGGCCACATGTATCTGGGCCGCAATCTCGACTGGAGCTTTGACTACGGCCAACAGGTTCGCGTGATGCCGCGCGGGTTTCACATTCCGTATTCGTTTATCGACGACGCGACAGCGGCGCACGCGGTGATCGGTATGTGCATCGATTACAAGAACTACCCTATGTTCTTCGATTGCGGCAACGATGCGGGCCTCGCCGTGGCGGGTCTCAATTTCCCGGGTTATGCCGAGTATGCCGAGGGGCCGGTTGATGGAAAGACCAATATCGCGGCCTATGAGTTTCCCCTGTGGGTGGCAGCGACGTTCTCGACGGTCGATGAGGTCGAGGCCGCGCTGCGCGACACGGTGATTGTTGCCAAATCTGCAGGAGAGGGGCTGGGCGTGTCGCTGCTCCATTGGATTATCGGCGACAGCCAGCGCAGCATCGTGGTCGAGATGATGGCTGACGGCCTGCATGTATACGACGATCCGGTCGACACCCTTGCCAACCAGCCGACCTTCCCGTGGCACATGGAAAACCTCCGCACCTATATCACCGCCACAAGCGATTTTCCGCAGACGGCAACATGGCGTGGCGCCGAGCTCAAGCCCTATGGCGCGGGTGCCGGCATGCGCGGTATTCCGGGTGACTGCTATTCGCCGAGCCGTTTTGTAAAGGCGGCGTACCTCAATGCCAATTACCCGCAAAAGGAGAGCGAGACCGAAAACGTCGTCCGCATGTTCCGCTCGCTCGAGGGCGTGGTGATGATTGAGGGGGCGTCCAGGATGGGCGATGGCAAGTTCGAGAAGACTATCTACACCGGATGCTTTAGCGCGCGCACGGGCAATTATTACTACGCGATGTATGGGGATCCATCGATTCGCTACGTGAGCCTGATGGATGCCGAGGGCGCGAGCCCCGATAGGCTCGTGGTTCCCGAGCCGCGTCGTTCGTAGCCGTTAGCTTTACTGCAATGCAAAGCGGCCCTGCGTCTCTCGTGAGGTGCAGGGCCGCTGTCGTTGATTTGTAAAGTCGCTAGAAGTTGGCGTCGTTGAGCTGGGTGCTCTCGAGGCCGTCGAGTTGCTGTTGCTCGGGCGTATCGGCGACGCTCTCGAGCAGCTCGGTGGGATCGACGTTCATGCTCTTGCCGGCCTCGTTGCCGTTGACCAGGTCGTCCGAGAAGATGTCGACTTCCATTTCCTCGGCCTCTTCGATCAGGATCTCGAGCGGCACCTGGGTGCGCACAAGTTTGACGGCCGGACGCATGCGGGCAAAGAGCGGTACGTACTCAATGATGATGGCCGAGTTCTCGAGACCATACCAGCGTGCCGGGCTTCCGCAGGCGCGGCGGACGGCGTACTTGATGGCCATCACACGGTGGTCGTTGCGGTTGATGTCCGTTTCGGGGGCAAGCATCTTGCGCAGCATGCAAAAACGGAAGTCGCCCACGTTGCCGCGTGTCTCGTAGATAGAGTAGGTGTGATGCTGCGGCGGCAACTCACCCGATGCCATCAGGTCGCCAACGATCTGGCGCAGGTAGGCGTTGATGCGCTGATTGACCTTAAAGCCCAGGTCCAAGCGCACCCGGAACAGGAAGTCTGTGCCAAAGGTCTCAACGGAATATTCGTGCGTATAGGGCTCGTCGGTAACGTGTACGTTGATGAACCAATATGCCTTGGCGCGCTTGGGGTGCTTGTCCAGGATGGAATAGAGCACGTCGCGGTCGAGCGTGAGCGGGTCGGGGCTGTTGGTGAGAAATACCAGATTGTCAGCGAGGACGGGATAGGTCTCGTCATTGCGCAGGCGATTGAGCTGATCGATGTACTTGGAGACGGGCAGCAGAATCGTCTGCGTGCGCTCGATGGCGGTGCCGCGACGCCACACATACATAAGGCCGAACAGCAGCGCGGCCAGGAAGATCATGACGTAGCCGCCGTCAAAGAACATGGTGAGGCACGAGGCGAAGAAGCACAGCTCAATGGCGCCAAAGAGCAGGGCGAAGACGCAGGCACCCAGCTTGTGCTTGAGGATGCCGGCGATGTAGCTCGTCAGCAGTGTGGTGGTCATGAGCATGGTCACGGTGATGGCGAGGCCATAGGCGCTTTCCATGCGCTCAGAGTTCTGGAATAGCAGCACGATGAAGATGCAGCCGACCCACATGATGTTGTTGACGAGCGGAATATAGAGCTGGCCCTTGGTGTCGCTGGGGTAGTGAATACGTAGGTGCGGCATGAGGTTGAGGCGCGTTGCCTCCGAAACCAGCGAGAACGATCCGGTGATAAGCGCCTGCGAGGCGATGATGGCCGCTACAGCCGAAAGCACGATGGCAAAGGGGCGCAGGGGCTCGGGAAGCATCATGTAGAACGGGTTGACGATATCCATCGCGAGCATCTGGGGGTTGGAGTTATTGGCGAGCAGCCAAGCGCCCTGACCCAGATAGTTAAGGATGAGGGCCGCCTTAACAAACGGCCAGGATGCATAGATGTTTGCCTTGCCAACGTGGCCCATGTCCGAGTAGAGCGCCTCTGCGCCGGTTGTCGACAGGAAGACGAAGCCGAGCACCATGATGCCCGAGTGGTTGATGGGCGAGAACAGGAACATGATGCCGCGGATGGGGTTGAGCGCGCGCAGGATGGACAGGTTGCCGAGCATGTTGAACAGGCCGGCGCCTGCCAAGAACAGGAACCATAGCGTCATAAGCGGGCCGAAGAGCTTGCCGATTGACGAGGTACCGGCGCGCTGCATGGCAAATAGGCCGCAGATAATGATGA
>DBGAPG010000163.1:0-4257 GCA_048438765.1 Collinsella sp. | reverse complement strand
GGCTCCATATTGTTGCCGGCGCGGTTGCATACCACGGTGGCGCCGCTGGCAGCAACTGCGTCGGCGATGAGGTTGGAGGTTGTGGTCTTGCCGTTGGTGCCGGTGATCACCACGCTGCGGTCGACTAGGCTTGCGAGGTCGCTTAGCAGCTCGGGGTCGATCTTCATGGCGATACGGCCGGGAAGCACGCCACCCTGGCGTTTGAGGACAGAGCGCAGTCCCCAGCGGGCGATATCGCTCGAGGTGCAGGCGAGAGATGAGCGGAGGTTCATGAAGCCGTTCCTAACATAGATGACATGGTCGGGGCGATCGCGTCGCTAAAAGCCGTAGCGGCGCGCAAATTCCTGGGCAAGCTGCGATACGTCTTCGCAGGCGTTGGCCCAGGGGGCAAAGTCGGGGGTGTCCGAGATAATGCCGTCGGCTTCCCAAACCGCCTGGTGCGAGAGGTCCCAGGGGTCGCGCGGCTCGGGTCGGCAGGGAAGATACGGCGTCTGGTACATGGGGTTCAGCAAGAAGAACGCGCCGCCCTCGCAACGGTTAGCGAACTCGCGCAGCGCGCGCGTCGCCGGGCGCATCTTGTTTGTTTTGAACAGCAGAATCGTGCGGGCGAGCAGGTACCAGGGGGAGTTCTCGAGTGCGTCTGCCCCCATCTGTTCCTCGAGCTGATGTGCCAGGGCAAAAAAACCGTCCTGGTCTTCCAAGCGGGCGAGGGCAAGCAACACGGTGCCGGCGGCCCGGGTGGGATAGCCCTCCGCCTTAAGAACACGGCGAGAGTAGTTGGCGGCGGCGCGGTAACGAGCGCTCGCCATGCACAGCTGCGAGATGGCCTCGAGCGTGTGAAGCCAGCCGATAAGCGCCGGCTCGCTCACGGTAAGGTCTGCTGCGGTGACACCGTCGGCCAAAACATTATTGGCCCAGTAGTGCGGGGCCTCCATATCAAACCCGGGCACGCTCTGTTGCAGGTAGTCGGCCGTACTCGTCTCGAGCTTCATCAAGTCGCCCAGGCAGGCATCGACGGGCGTGTCCGCCAGGATGATGGCGAGCAGCTGGGCATCGAGGACATGCGCATCGACGCGAACAATCTTGAGCAGCTCATCGCGCATGTCGTCGAACAAGCGGTTGCGCGTCTGCTCAAACTCCTCGTCGCTGCCCATGTCCTCGATGCGGCGAAGCTCGTCGAGCAGGTGACGATGAACGCCGGCATAGGACAGCAGCGCCTGGGCATGCTCGGTCTGCGCATACTTTTGAGGGTTTGCGCTGATGTCGTTATGGACAAGCTCGCGTGCTGCATCGGTGAGTTCGGGGTGTGATGCCAGATAGGTGCGCTCCAGATAGGCGGGGATGTAGACGCTCGGATCCATTAGAGGTCTCCTCCCTTAAACGGCAATCCCTGCTCGGCTGCGCGTAGGATGCGCTCGTCGATTTGGGAGCGCACGATGTCGTTGGTGGCGACCCAGGCGGCAAAGCTGGCGTTGTCGGGCGCGCCTAGGCCCTCCTGCAGCACCGGCGTCGCCTCGGACAGGGCAAGGACGAGCTCATCGGTGGAGCCCGGACCTACGTTGACGCGAGCATAGACGCCATCGGGAAACTCGGTTTGGAAGTAGAGCGCCTCGGCTGCGTGCGGGCACGAGCGTGCGAGGATGCGCAAGTAGTGCTCGGCGCCTTCGTAGTCCAGCTCGCGCCAGGCTGCGCTCATCAGTGCGATGAGCGTCCACGGGTCCAAGTCGCGCTCTGCATCCTTGGGACGGCGGCGCAGCGGCGTGTTGGCAAGATAGGGCACGGAGTGGGCGGAGCGAAAACGCTTAAGCTCCTCGGCAGGGTATTCGAGCTTTGCCATGGCAAGCATCGCGGTATGGCGGACGCCAGCGGGGTCGTTGGGCGCAAAGTCCAGGCTGCGATTCGCGGCATCCAGCGACATGCGGTAGCGGCCGCTAATGAGCGCGCGCGATGCCAAGGCGGCAAGCCAGCGCAGGTAGGGACGGCGGGTCAGGTCGCCTGCGGCCTCACGCTCGTAGGGGTCCTGCGCCGAGGCGATCTTGAGCGCCAAGTCGTGCTCGACCTCGTCGCACTTGGACACCAGATACTGTACGTATTCCTCGTTGGATTCGGCGGTGAGCGCCGTCAGCATGCGCTGGGCATCCCAGTTGGCCGGATCGAGCGCGGCTGCCTCGCGGAGCATGTTCTCGGCTGCGGCTTCTTCTTGCTCTGCCTGGGCGTCGTCAGGGATAAAGGGAATGCGGTAGTCGACAGCCTCGACCACCTTGGCAATGAGGTGCCCGGCGCGGTCGCGGTCGTGCACGATGAGCGGCGCGGGGTTGCGGGTGAATTGTTCCATCAGACGCTCGACGGCGGGGCCGTCGGTGAGTGGAATATTGTCGCGGCGCAAGGCCTCAAGAACGAGGCGATGGCAATCCTCTTGAATGGGGTCGAATGCCATGGGGCCTCCTTTGCTGCGGTTAGGGTTCAAATCATCTCTATATAAGGTTCTAGTTTACCCGCATGTGGCACACCGGGGGTGTCGCACTTGGACTTGCACCTTTGCACCACGAAGACGGATGTCGCACAAATGTCGGCACCTTGGACGACCGAGTGGTATCACAGTGCCGTAAACGGTCGATTATTGGCGGCGAACGGGGCACATTTTGGAGGGGCACAGTCCTGCCCGGGATATGTGGTCAACCCTGATAAAACGTTTGCCCAGCTTGGGAGTATGAATGCCCCACAAGGGTCTTTAGGGATAGAAAAAACGTTTCACCATTATCGGCTTTAGGTGAATAACTGACCAACCAGAACGGTAAAATAATGTTTGTCTGAGCGTTGAGACGTTTGGACATCGCGCATTGTCGTCGCCGGCAACGCGCAAACCGGTCCTAACGGAGCCAATTGGGTGCTCCGTTATATACGCAAGTCTAAGAGGGGCTTGTTTAGGAGGCACAGTATGGGACGTTTTACCAATCCTCGCGATCTGTACTTTGGTGAGGGCGCTCGCCACGAGGTGAAGAACCTCAAGGGCAAGAAGGCCATCATCGTTTCTGGCGGCAGCTCTATGCGCCGCGGCGGGTTCCTGCAGGACGTTGAGGCCGACCTTAAGGAAGGCGGTTTCGAGGTCAAGCTGTTCGAGGGCGTCGAGTCCGACCCGTCCATCGAGACGGTCATGAAGGGCGCCGAGGCCATGCGCGAGTTCGAGCCCGACTGGATTATCGCCATCGGCGGCGGTTCGCCCATCGATGCCGCTAAGGCCATGTGGGTCTTCTACGAGTATCCCGAGGAGTCCTTCGATAACATCATCCAGCCGTTCAGCTTCCCCGAGCTGCGTCAGAAGGCTCACTTCTGCGCCATCTCCTCTACCTCCGGCACCGCTACCGAGGTCACTGCCTTCTCCGTCATCACCGACTACGCCAAGGGCATCAAGTACCCGCTGGCCGACTTCAACATCACTCCTGATGTCGCCATCGTCGACCCCGAGCTCACCTACACCATGCCCGCCAAGCTGTGCGCTCATACCGGCATGGACGCTCTGACCCACTGCATGGAGGCCTACGTTTCCACCTGCGCCTCTATGTTCACCGACGCCAACGCTCTGCACGGCATCCGCGAGATCGTCGAGTGGCTGCCCAAGTCCTATGCTGGCGACCATGAGGCCCGTCAGCACATGCACGAGGCTCAGTGCATCGCCGGTATCGCCTTCTCCTCGGGCCTGCTCGGCATCGTTCACTCCATGGCTCACAAGACCGGTGCAGCCTTTGAGAACGGTCACATCATCCACGGTGCTGCTAACGCCATGTACCTGGGCAAGGTCATCCAGTGGAACTCCAAGGACCCGCGTGCTGCCGAGCGTTATGCTTACGTGGCCAAGGAGATCCTGCACCTTCCCGGCGAGACCAACGAGGAGCTCATCGCTGCGCTCGTCCAGAAGATTCGCGACCTCAACGACCAGCTCAACATTCCGCAGTCCATCAAGGATTACGCGAATGGTGGCGTGAAGGTCGACGCCGAGAACCCGCAGATGGTTTCCGAGGAGGAGTTCCTCGCCAAGCTGCCCGAGATCGCCGCGAACGCCGAGCAGGACGCCTGCACGCCGGAGAACCCGCGTGAGACCAAGGCTGCCGACTTCGAGAAGATCCTCAAGGCCTGCTACTACGACAGCGATATCGATTTCTAAGATAAAATCCTAGGTGTTTAGCCATTACGAGACCCCTGCGCTATCGTGGTGCAGGGGTCTTTTTTGTGGAAGCGAGGGGTAGCATGCCAGTGGTA
>DBGAPG010000162.1:0-28608 GCA_048438765.1 Collinsella sp. | reverse complement strand
GGCCAGGGCGACAACTTGTCATTCAAAGGGGGTGGCATGACCAAAAGGTCTATGCCGCCTCCTTTTCATGCCAATTTGTTCGCCCTGACCGTCGCTCGCTGCTGCTGCCGTGACATCGCTGGCTCTGTGATTGGCGCAATGGGGTGGGCCTGACGGTGACGCACGGAGTCGTGGTGTGATTTGCGTCGGTGTCCGCGCGGCTCGGTATACTGGTACGGCTCAAACTATGGCGCTGCCCGCAGGCGCGCCGTCCGTCAGATGAGGAGTCGCCCATGACCCAGCCCTTGCCCTGGGAAAAGAACGCCACGGTACCCGTGCCGCCCGCACCGGAACCCGTGCCGCTCGATGCATACACCGCCCCTGCAGCGCCGGAGCCCGAGCTCGTCCCGCTCGACATCTACGACGCTCCCGCGCCGGCATCCAAACCCGCCAAGCCGCTCGTCGATATCGACGGCCTTAATCCCGCCCAGCGCGAGGCCGTCCTAACCACCGAGGGCCCGTTGCTGGTGCTCGCCGGTGCTGGCTCGGGCAAGACCCGCGTCCTGACCTTCCGCATCGCACATATGCTCGGCGACCTGGGTGTTAAGCCTTGGCAGGTTCTTGCCATCACGTTTACCAACAAGGCCGCGGCCGAGATGCGCGAGCGTCTGGCGGCGCTCATCCCCAGCGGCACCCGCGGCATGTGGGTGTGCACCTTCCATGCCATGTGCGTGCGCATGCTGCGTGAGGACGCCGACCTGCTGGGTTACACCGGTCAGTTCACCATCTACGATGACGATGACTCAAAGCGCATGGTGCGTGACATTATGCAGGCGCTCGGCATCGAGCAAAAGCAATTCCCTATCAACATGATCCGCAGCAAGATCAGCTCGGCCAAAAACGCCATGATCGGCCCCGAGGACATGCTCAAGAGTGCCGATAGCCCCAACGACAAAAAGGCCGCGCAGGTCTACTTGGAGCTGGAGCGCCGCCTACGCGCTGCCAATGCGATGGACTTTGATGACCTGCTCGTGCGCACGCTCGAGCTGCTGCGCACCCGCCCCGAGGTGCTCGATAAGTACCAAGAGCGCTTCCGCTACATTAGCGTCGACGAGTATCAGGACACCAACCACGTCCAGTACGAGATCGCCAACCTGCTGGCCGCCAAGTACCAAAACCTCATGGTCGTGGGCGACGACGACCAGTCCATTTATAGCTGGCGTGGTGCCGACATCACCAATATCCTGGACTTTGAGAAGGACTTTAAAGACTGCAAGACCGTTAAGCTGGAGCAGAACTACCGCTCTACTGGTCATATCCTGAGTGCCGCCAACGCCGTGGTGCGCCATAACTCGCAGCGCAAGGACAAGCGCCTGTTTACGGCCGAGGGCGATGGCGAGAAGATCCAGGCCTTCCAGGCGAGCGACGAGCGCGACGAGGGCCGCTGGATTGCCGGCGAGATCGAGAAGCTGCACTCCAAGGGCACGAGCTACGACGATATCGCCGTGTTCTATCGTACCAACGCCCAGTCGCGCATTCTCGAAGATATGTTCCTGCGCGCGGGCGTGCCCTACAAGATCGTGGGCGGCACGCGGTTCTTCGACCGTGCCGAGATCCGCGACGTCATGGCCTACCTCAAGATGATCGTGAACCCGGCTGACGAGATGAGCGTCAAGCGCGTCATCAACACACCTCGCCGCGGCATCGGTTCCACCTCGATTCAAAAAATTGAGCAGCTGGCGCGCGACAACCGCTGCTCGTTCTTCCAGGCCTGCGAGATCGCGTGCGCCGAAACCGGCATGTTTAGCGCCAAGGTGCGCAATGGCCTGTCGAGCTTTGTGTCGCTGGTGCGCGAGGGCCGTCGCATGGATGGCGAGCTCAAGGACGTCGTCGAGATGATTGTCGACAAGACGGGCCTGCTGCAGGCATTCCGCGCCGAGGGCACCATGGAGTCCGAGAGCCGCGCCGAGAACATCCAGGAATTCCTGGGCGTTGCGGCCGAATTTGAAGAGACACACGAGGATATCGAGGGTACGCTTGAGAGCTTGGAAGAGCTGCGCGCGGCTGGCGTTGCCGATGTGCCTGCCGACGCTGAGCCCGAGCCCGTTGTGGTGAGCGCGCCTGCGCCCGAGCCGGGACCGTCCGCGCCCGCGTCCTCGTTTGAGGCGCTGGTCGGCGCGCGCGATGCCGCAGGTTCCAATCCGCTCGATAGCCTAGCCGCCCCGGCGCTCTCGCCGCAGGATGCTCTGGCCGCCGCCATCGCGGGCAACGCATATGCCGCGTCGACGGAGATGCCGGCGGGTGCCGTGCATGCCGACGAGATCGAGCGCACCTACGGTCCGCTCACCTGTAAGGCGCTGCCGGCGCTCATGGAGTGGCTGGCCCTGCGCTCCGACTTGGATTCCCTAGCCGGCGAGACGCATGCCATTACCATGATGACCATCCACTCCGCCAAGGGCCTGGAGTTCCCGGCGGTGTTCGTGGCCGGCATGGAGGAGGGTATCTTCCCGCACGTGCACGACTTTGGCGGCAGCGATGACCCGGGTAAGCTCGAGGAGGAGCGTCGCCTGGCCTACGTCGCCATCACGCGCGCCCGTAAGCGCCTGTTCTTGACCTATGCGGCCACGCGTCGCACCTACGGCTCGACTTCTGCCAACCCGCGTTCGCGCTTCCTCAACGAGATTCCGTTTGAGGATATCGAGTTTAGCGGTATCGGTTCTGCCGGCTTTGAAGGCACGGGCTGGGAGAAGCGCGGCGACCGTCACGGCACCTTTGGCTCGGGCATGGGCTCGGATATGTATGGCGGCAAGGTGTTCGGCTCGCATACGCGCTCGACCGGCGGTTCCGGTTCGCGCGGCGGATCGAGCTTTGACGATTTCTTTGGCGGCAGCAGCTACGGGACCGAACGCCATCGTGGGGTCTCGCCCAATGCCGGCCGTGTTGCCTCGACCTTTGGTTCGGGCGCGCCGCGAGCCAAAAAGCCGTCGTCCAAGGTGTCGCCGACGGTGGAGCGCAAGGTCGATCGCGCCAGCGCATCGCAGGACTTTGCCGCGGGCGATACCGTGAGCCACAAGACCTTTGGCACGGGTACCGTGATCTCGGTCGCCGGAGACATGATTGAGGTTCAATTCGAAAAGACCGGCCAGACCAAAAAGCTAATGAAGGGCTTCGCGCCTATAGTGAAACTGACCTAGGCGGCTTTCCCAGGCACGGCACCTCGGCCTTCAATCGTCGGGCATGACCTCAAGGTCTATGCCCTCCTCTTTCAGGCCGATCTGCCGCACCTGGAAAACCCGTACATCCGGCTAGGCGGGCGCGCCGGGGGCTTTGGTCGCCTGCTCGGACAGTCCTGCTCGCACGGAGAGCACATTAAGTGCTCTCCGGCTCGTGCGGAACTCGCGATGAACCTTACGTTCCGCGTCGCCGGGCAGACGCCTCAGTGTTGAAACGCGGCTTGTCATGGGGACATCTGCTGAACATATATAAGTTGAAGGCCACGTCATGTGGCCTTTTTGCATCCGGAAACCGTATCCCAGAATTCTTGTCTGGAATGGGATGCAGTTTCCGCTTGTGGCTCCGTTGGGAAACTGCATCCCACTCCAGAGGCAAATTCTGGGACGCACTTTCCGAAACCCCATCCATCCGGAAAGCCCGTCCCACTCTGAATACATCCAGCGAACATATGCGAGCGTGTTGTCCAGAACGGCCTCGTCATCGGGGTGATGGAAAATATCGTCCCAGACGCTTGCCATCGTTGCGCCCACGAGTGTCAAGAAAAAAGCCTCGAGGATTTCGAGGCTTTCACCATTTGTATTGTTTTGCACGAAGGACCGCGAACGGCGAAGCTACTCCCCCAGCACGGCCTTTTTGGCGGCTGCAGCCATGTTGTCCAGATCTTCCTTGGTGGGATGGTCCTTCGCGGCAACCCAGTTGTCGAGCAGCATCTTAAATCGGGCGTTGTCGGGATCTTGCTCGAGCATGGCCTCGTAGCGCTGCTTGACCGCGGGGCCCATCTTGCCCTGGCACATCGCCCAGCCCGCAAGCTCGGCATCCCCAGCCAAATTGGAAGTTACGCGGTCGATAATCTGCTGATAGTAGCTCTGGTCGGCGCCAAAACCGCAGGTGCCAAACAGGAAGACGCGCTTGCCGTGCAAAGCGGAGAGCAACGCCGCGACCGAAGGCGTGCACGCGCCCTTGTCGCACCAAAAACCGACGAGCACCGTGTCGGCCGCGCAGGCGCCCTGCGCCTCGAGCGCAACCTGATCTGCATCCGCATCGTCGCTCAACGCCGCGGCATGGACAAACTCAACGCCCGCAGCCTGCAGTGTGCGCTTGATCGCGCCCGAAACCATCCTGGTATTACCGCTCTTGCTGTTAACCACCAAAGAGCACGTCATAGTCACGTTGCCTCGTTTCCCCCAAAACTAAAGCCACTAATGCAATTTATTAGATGAATATCTTAGTACTAACGTGACAGATGTAAACCACCGTCTGTCGATTGATTAATTTGCCCCACGGGCTTGCTCACTGGGCGAATTGGCTGCGATAGAGTTCGGCGTAGAAGCCGCCTGCCGCTAGCAGCTCGTCGTGCGTGCCGCGCTCGATAATCTGCCCGTCGCGCATCACCAGAATGCAGTCGGCGTTGCGGACGGTGCTCAGGCGGTGCGCCACGACAAAGCTTGTGCGACCGGCCATGAGCTCGTCGAATGCCGCCTGCACCTGCAGCTCGGTGCGGGTATCGATACTCGAGGTCGCCTCGTCCAGCAGCAAGATAGCCGGGTCGGTGAGCATGACGCGCGCGATGCACAGCAGCTGTTTTTGACCCTGGCTAAACGTGCCGCCGTCCTCGCCGATGACCGTATCGTAGCCGCCTGGCAACTGCACGATAAACTTGTGCGCGTGCGCGCGCTTGGCGGCTTCGACAACCTGCTCGCGCGTAGCTCCTGGGCAACCGTAAGCGATGTTGTCCGCCACCGTGCCCTCGAACAGCCAAGTGTCCTGCAGCACCATGCCAAAGGCGCGGCGCAGGCTTGCGCGCGTGTAGTCACGCGAGGAACGGCTATCGACCACAATGCGACCAGCATCGATATCGTAAAAACGCAGCAGCAGGTTGATGAGCGTCGTCTTGCCACAGCCCGTAGGACCGACCAGGGCAAAGCGCATGCCGGGCTTAGCCTCGATGCAGATGTCCTGCAGCAGCCTGCGGTCGGGCACGTAGCTAAAGTCCACATGCTCAAGGGCGACCTCGCCCTGCGGTGCGGCAAGTTCCACGGCATCTGGCGCATCGGGCTCCTGCTCGCGCGCATCGAGCAGCGCAAACATACGGCGCGCCGAGGCATACGCCGTCTGGATCTGCGTAATGACGTTGGTGACCTCGTTGAACGGCTTGGTGTACTGGTTAGCATAGGACAGGAAAATCTGCACGCCGCCCACCGTAAGCGTCGCCGGCACGCCCGTGATCACGCCCACGCAGCCGATCACAGCGACCACGGCATAGATGATGTTATTGATAAAGCGTGTGCCGGGGTTGGAGAGCGAACCCATAAACTGCGCGCGCTCGCCCGCGGTGTAGAGCTCGGCATTGAGGGCATCGAAGCGCTGCTGAGCGTTGGGACCATAGGCAAAGGCGTCGACAAGCTTTTGCTCGCCTACGTACTCCTCGATATGACCGCCGAGCTGCCCTTGAATACGCTGCTGTGCCGTAAAGCTTTTGTTGGAAAGCTTGGCAATAGCACCAGCTGCAAAAATGGAAAGCGGCGTGACGAGTACCACCACGAGCGTCATGGTCAGGTTAATGGAGAGCATAAACGCGAGCGTGCCCACGATGGTGATAACACCGGTGAAGAGCTGCGTAAAGCCCTGCAGCAGACCGTCGCCCACCTGATCGACGTCGTTGACTACGCGGCTCATAAGGTCGCCGTGGGCATGGCTGTCGATAAAGCTGAGCGGCATACGGCTGAGCTTATCGCTCGCCTCCACGCGCATGTCGCGCACCGTTTCGTAGGACAGGCGGTTAACGCAATAGCCCTGTAGCCACTGGAAGGCCGCGGCCCCCACCACGACGAGCGCGAGTTTGGTAACAAGCGGCAGCAGCGCGTCGAAGTCCACCTGCCCGGCGGCGACGATAAGGTCGATGCCCTCGCCGATGAGAATGGGCGTATAGAGTTGCAAGATCACCGAGACGGCGGCACTCACAAACGACGCTACAAACGAAATGCGATGCGGGCGAACATAGCCCAGCAGGCGGCGGGTCACCGCACCCACGGGATAGCGCTCGGGATCGCCGGGCTGGCGCGGACCGTCGCCCAGGTCGTTGAGGTTATCGTTACCGGACACGTTGGCCGTCATCGTGGCGACCGAACCGGAGGAAGTGTACGGATTCATTTAGCAGCCCTCCTTTGCGCAGACGGATGCGGGGGCGGTCGGAGCGGACGCGGGCGTCGTGCTCCCCTGCTGACCCTCGAGCTCCTCGCGGCGAAGCTGCGACTGGCAAATCTCGCGGTAGAGCTGGCAGGTCGTGTAGAGCTCATCATGCGTGCCCAGACCCGCAACCGAGCCGTGGTCGAGTACGCAGATCATGTCGGCATCGCGCACGGTCGAGACGCGCTGGCTTACGATGACGATCGTGAGCGGCAGCCCGCCCTTGGCGGCACCGCGCACACTGCGCTCGCGAATGGCATGGCGAAGCGCCGCGTCGGTCTTAAAGTCGAGCGCCGAGGCGGAGTCGTCCATGATCAGAACCTGTGGCGAGCCCACTAGGGCGCGCGCGATGGTCAGACGCTGGCGCTGGCCACCGCTAAAGTTCTTACCGCCCGCCTCGACCGGGGCGTCGAGCCCCTTCGGCTTGTTGCGCACGAACTCGCTCGCCTGCGCCATATCGAGCGCTGCCCAGAGCTCCTCGTCGGTCGCAGCCTCGTCGCGCCAGGTCAGGTTGCTGCGGATGGTGCCGCTCACCAGCGACGCGCGCTGTGGAACGGTCGCGACCACACGGCGCAGCTGGTCGAGCGGCCAGGTGCGCACGTCGGCGCCCATCACACTCACGCTGCCGGTGCTCGCATCGTACAGGCGCGGGATAAGCGAGACGAGCGTGGACTTGCCGCTACCCGTACCGCCGATAATGCCAAGCGTCTTGCCCAGTGGGAGCTCCAGGGTCACATCGTTGACGGCATTTGCCGCGCCCGCGCCAAAGGAGAAGCTCGCATGGCTCAAGCTCAGCGCGGGGACCGGAACAGCGCCACCCGCCAGTTCGCTCGGCTTGGGCAGCGCAACCGACTGATTGCCCTCGTCGGTAATGCTCGGCACGCAATTGAGCACCTCGTTGAGACGCGACGCACTGGCGCTCGCCTTGGTAAAGACCACGACTAGGTTGGCCACGTAGACGATGGAGGTGAGGGTCTGCGTCATGTAGTTCACAAACGCCATGACCTGGCCCTGCGTAAGCTCGCCCACGTTGACCTGGATGCCGCCCACCCACAGGATGGCGCACACGCCCAGGTTCATCACAAGAAACGTGACGGGATTAAGGATCGACGAGAGCTTGCCCACCGCGATGGCGGTATTGGCCTGGTCATCGGCGGCTTGGGCAAAGCGCTCGCGCTCGTGATCTTCGCGTACAAAGGCGCGAACCACGCGGGCGCCCGAAAGCCCCTCGCGGCAAATGAGCGCGATGCGGTCGAGCTTTGCCTGCAGCTGCCTGTAATACGGAATGCAGCGCGCCATGACAAACCAAAACACCAGGCCAATGGCGGGCGTGCAAATCAAAAAGATCATGCCGAGCTTAAGGTCGATGGCAAGGGCCGCGCACATAGAGCCCACCGCCAAGAAGGGCCAGCGGATGAGCATGCGCACGCCCAGCGCCACGGCAAGCTGCACCTGGTTGACGTCGTTGGTGATGCGGGTGATAAGCGACGGCGTGCCAAAGCGGTCGAGTTCGGCATAGCTCAACTTGTTGATGTGCTGGTAGAGCGCACCGCGGATATCGGTGCCCATGCCCTGCGAGGTGAGCGCCGCCATCTTTTGGCAGACGAGCGTAAACGAGATGCCGATCACAGCCATGGCGGCAAGCAGCATACCGTAGTGGATAACGGCGTTCACGTCGTGCGCCCCAATACCCTTATCGATCATCTGGGCAATCACCAGCGGCGTCAGCAGGTCAAAGATCACTTCGATCAGCTTACACGCAGGGCCAATCACCATATACCGGCGAAACTTACCACCAAAACGCCTGAGCAGCTCAATCATGTATAGGCGCTCCCTATCATCATCCACATTCAATTCGAACCATGATAGTACCGCCACCCCAAAAGAAGCGTAAACAACTCGTCATTTCTAACGGGATTCAGTTTTCAGAGGGGTATACGCGCACACCCAGCCAGTGTCGGGTCAACTAGCATGGTATATTTATATTAGTGCTACCAAGTTAGTCGCCGACCCTTGAAATGAGGTGCCGAGATGAACGACATTCTCGCAAGAAGAGCAAGACGAGCAACTGTGGGCATCGCCCTTTCCGCGGCACTTGTCGCGGGAATCGCCCCCGCAACGGCGATCGCGGCAGAAACCAGTTCCCCCACCGGTGCGGCCGTTTCGCAGACGAGCGCCACCAGCGGCAATTCGGGCGCCCCGCAGACAGAAGATGCGGCCGCCGCAAAAGAAAAAGCGTATGCAGCCATGCAGGAAGCGCTCAAAAAACTCGAGGCCGCAAAAAACGCCGCAAGTCCCGAGAAAATTGCGGAAATCGATGATGACATTGCCGCTTCTCAAGAGCTCTACGACAAGATGATGGCGGAATCCGCCAAATCTAGTGAACCCCTTCCCGCCATGCGAGCGAACGTCGCTGCAGCCCAAGCCGATTACGACAAGGCCAGCAACCGGGTAAGCGAGCTTAAAGCAAAAGTAGAAAAGGCGCTCGCCGACAGGGATTACGAAACTGTTTTGCAGTTGCGTATGGAGGTCAAAATGGCGGATTCGGAAAGAGAATCTTGTGGATATAAGCTTGACCACCACCGACGTACGCTCGAAAGTCAGGAAGAGCAGGTTAAGATTTTCGAAGATGGAGCGGAGAAAGCAAAGGCCAACATCGACGCATGCACAGCCAAGCGAAATGCGCTCCTCAGCGATTTGAATAAGGCGCAAGCGGCCTATGACGACGCCTGCAAGGCATACGAAGAGGCAAAAGCCGCGGCAGACAAGGCCACCTCGCCCGAGGTAACGCAACCGACCGAGACGACGCCTCCCTCCGGCTCAACGCAACCCGCCGAGGCGACACCGCCCGTTGCCTCACCTGCAACCGGCAAAGACGCCCTACCAAGCTCCACCAAGCAGGCGAACTCGAGCAGCGGCAAGCAAGCAAATACGACCGCCGGCAAGCTCGCGAACACGGGCGACACAGCACCGAGCGCAATAGCACTCGCAGGAATCGCCGCCATGGGACTCGGAATAACCGCCACAGCCACACGCCGCATCAAGAACTCAAAATAGCCGACAGAGCATTCTGCCTTCACCAATCCACAAGCCCAGAGACAAAAAGGGGCTCGTTTCCCCAACCTAGGGAAACGAGCCCCTTTAACTGCAAAAATTCAAGCAACAGCACCGCCGCCTCTTGAACCACGTAGCCATCAATGCCCAGACAACGCCAACGAGCAGCATTCCTTAAGGGATAGATTAAATTAGATAAACGCGCCTTTACGGGTGATTTTTGGACGACGGGGCCCGGCCGGCGGCGAGGTGTTTGGTAGTCGAGCGATCCCGCAGGCGAAGCCGAGGACCAGCGAGACACCAAACACCTCGCCGCCGGCCGGGCCATGTCGCGGCACCAAAATAGCGCCCGTGCGCTCGATGGATTCGGATGCCCGACAGAGGCTCCTTATGGCTGCTTCCTTCCGGACCTGACCAGATTCGGAACATGTCGTCATCCGAACCCATCGAACGCGCTAGGCGCTCGGTATATCTTACCTGCTCCCGCCCGCCAGAGCAAGGTAGCTAATTTGGGACGGAGCTTTTTTGACTACTTTTGCAGCCCGATTGCCAGAGCAGCCAATGAGTAGTCAAAATAGTCCCATCCCAAAATGACCGGCTTGGTGCCGCACCACAGAAAGGGCCCATCTACTACGTTTAGGCCACAGGGGTCAACCATAGCCGACTTTTTCGAAAATCGGCAAGCTTTCTACCTGCGGTTTTGTTTTTGCAAATTCCGGAATGGTCGAGGGTGGCCGGTTTAACGTAGTAGATGGCCACGTTTCGTGGCAGGCGGTCCGACCCAAGGCACAAGGCAGCCAACCTCGAATGGACATTCTCGAAGTTGCGGTGGAATACGGACTGAATTGGCACCTTAAAGGCAATAACACTCCGTATTTCACCGCAACTTATCGAGGGGATGGGTTTTAGAGGCGAGCGAGGTCGTAGGCTTGGGCGGCTGACTCACCGGCGAAGATGAGGTTGGTTGTGGCTTCTTGAGGATTGAGCGCCTGGTCGAGAGGCATGGGCTTGCGGCAGATCGGCAGTACCAAGTCGATACCTTGCTCATATACCGCGTTCAGGTTGTCAGCACGGCCGCCCACGACGGCGACCACCGGCTTGCCATATCGCCTGGCGCGGCGAGCCACACCCACCGGCGCCTTACCGGCGGCGGACTGCTCGTCCATATTGCCCTCGCCTGTTATGACCAGGTCGACATCGCGCACGCGCTCGTCAAACCCCACGAGATCGAGCACCGTCTCTACACCCGAGCGCAGCTCCGCACCGAGCGCCAGCAACGCGGCGCCCAAGCCACCGGCAGCGCCCGCGCCGGGCACGCCGAGCACCGAGCCAAATGTCCGTGCGCCCTCGGGTGTGCGCAACAACCCCTGGGCTCGCGCCTCGAAAATTGCCGCATCGAGCAGGCGACCGTAGCCGACCATCCAGCCGTCGTATCTGCGCAGCGCCTCGACATCATCCGCCGGCAGGCCCTTCTGCCCGCCAAACACCGCCAGTGCGCCTCGACGCCCCACGAGCGGATTCTCGACATCGGAAAGCACAACGATGCGAGCGCCATCCAAAGCCTGCAGCGCCGGCTCCAAATCAACGCTCGCCACGTGTTCAAGGCCCGCAAGACCGGGGGCGACATCGCAGCCCTGATCATCGACCACACGCGCGCCCAGCGCCTGCAGCATACCGGCGCCACCGTCGTTGGTGGCGCTGCCGCCCAAGCCAATATAGATAGTCTTTGCCCCAGCACGGACCGCGCGAAGCATAAGCTCGCCCACGCCATAGGTCGAAGCCGCAAGCGCCGCCGATTTCGTGCAGGGTGAATACCCAATACCCGCCGCCTCGGCCATCTCAATTACAGCCGAGTCGTGCTCGTCGTCCACCAGCATCCGGGCAGACACGCGATAGTCCAAGGGGCCTGCAACCTCACAGGTCGAGAGCTCGCCACCGCGCGCGGCGATGGCATCGAGCGTTCCCTCGCCACCATCTGCCAGCGGCAAAGCGCCCAGCTCGGCATCGGGCCACACACGGCGCACGCCTTCGGCAACGGCCTCCTCCGCCTGCGCACTCGACACGCTGCCCTTGAAGGAGTCGATCGCCAGCAGCACACGGCGGGGCCGCCGCCGCACGGGGCCAAAGTCGACCGTCTCGTCGGCGAGATCTCCAACACCCGCGAGCGCCTCGGCGTGAGCCGCATGCGCCTCAAGGTTCAAACCGCAACCGACGCCGTCGACACCGCGCAGGCCAGCAAAATAGCTGCTCAGCACTTCACGGCACTCGCCTGCCAGCACGCCGGCGGTCACATTAAACCGATGGTTCAGGCGCGAATCGGCATTGAGGTCGTACAGCGAACCCAGCGCGCCCGCCTCGGCATCGGTCGCGCCATACGCGCAACGCCCCACGCGCGCGTTAACCATAAGCCCCGCGCACATACAGCAGGGCTCGAGCGTCACGTAAACCGTGCAATCGGAAAGGCGCCAGCGTCCAAGCGTCTGAGCGGCGGCACACAGGGCCAAAAATTCGGCATGCGCCGAAGGATCCTGGTCGAGTTCGCGGCGATTATGCGCCCTCGCGACAATCTCGCCCGCGCGTACCACCACGGCGCCAATCGGTACCTCGCCCACCGCAGCAGCGGCGCGAGCCTCCGCCAGCGCCTCGCGCATGAACTTCTCGTCGATTTCGGTGATCGTCATCGTTCGCCTTCCCTGTTGCAAATTCAAAACGATGCTATCATTACGACTCACGGAGAGATGGCAGAGCGGTTGAATGCGGCGGTCTTGAAAACCGTTGAGCGCGAGAGCGTTCCGGGGGTTCGAATCCCCCTCTCTCCGCCACCTTAGTGATGCACCGGTGTCATGGTCCGCTCAAACAGTGCATCGACCACGTCGGCTATCTCAGGTCGACGCTCAAGATCGTGGCCCGATTCCCACCATATCGTGAAAAGTCGAATAATACCGCCGGCGACAAACTCAGACGTCGTCTCGAGTGACACGGGGGCCAGGGCATCCTCGGCAAGCACGTTCATCACACGCTCGCGGATGGAGCGGGCAATGCGGTCGCAAATAACGTTGGTCAACATACCCGACATGCTGCTTGCCAAAATGTTATCCATGAGCTGCTCATGCGCCAGAATCATATTCATGGCATCGTCAAAGACCTCATGGCGAAGCGCCCGTACGTCATCAAGCGGCTCCGCGTCCGCTGCATCGGTCCGGTTTTGCGGCAAGCCCGTCATAAGTTCATCGATATAGAAGGCAAAGTAATCGTTTTTATCGCGAAAATGCTTATAGAACGTCGTGCGGCGAATCAGGGCACGGTCGCAAAGCATAGCAACCGTCAAATCCTCAAACCGATGCTCTTCCAATAGCTCGGTAAAGGCATCGAACAGGGCACGATAGGTTTTCTTGATGCGAAGGTCCATCCGTATCGCCATCCTCAAGGCGTAGACAGCATTCCTTAATTTGTCGCATATCTTACACCTGTACCACCCGTTCCATATTGGTGCCTCCTTCCCGGTTGAAACATAACGCTTACCGGAAAGTTCGGCACCGCCAAAGGTTGCGGGTATACTAGATGTGTTATACCAACAACGGCCGGCGCAAGACGCCGCTGCCATTCGAAACGGAGACATCATGCTTCCCGTCATCATCGGTATCGTTGTTCTCGTTGTGATTGCCTGTGCCATCGCCGGCATCTACAACAACATGGTCACCAAGCGCAATCGCATCGATAACGCTTGGCAGAACATCGACACGCAGCTGCAGCGCCGCAACGACCTGATCCCTAACCTGGTCGAGACCGTCAAGGGCTACGCCAAGCACGAGCAGGACACGCTCGCCGCCGTAGTCAACGCACGCAACGCCGCCGTGAGCGCCACCACCCCCGAGGCCAAGATGGAAGCGGACAACGTGCTGACCGGTGCGCTGCGCCAGCTCTTTGCCGTCGCCGAGGCCTACCCCGACCTTAAGGCGAACACCAACTTTACGCAGCTCCAGTCCACACTCGAGGACACCGAGAACAAGGTGAGCTACGCGCGCCAGAGCTACAACGACTGCGTGCTCAGCTACAACAACGCCATTCAGACGTTCCCGGCTGTTATCTTTGCCGGCATCTTCCAGTTTAAGGAGCGCCAGGGCTTCGAGGCCGCCGAGGCCGCCCGCCAGGCACCGACCGTCAAGTTCTAGGAACACAATCGAGTTTTCCGCCAGCATATTGGCCTATTGGGGTCCGGGGCATTCTCCTCGGGCCCTTTCTTTTCTCCAAATAAAATGCGCGGCAAAACAAAAAGCGCGGCCAAAAAGGCCCGCACCATCTTTAATTCAGCCAAGTAATCCCCCGTCGCGACAGCGCCGAGCCGCAGGGCAGAGAGCAAGCTCCCTACCAGCGCACTCCGCAGGACGCAAAAAGCCCTCGCCGCACGAAGTGCGCAGCGAGGGCTTCTTGCATGTCCGAGGACGCGCTGGTAGGGAGCTTGCTCTCTGCCCGGACGTGCTCGCCAAGAGCTGTAAGCCAGGTTACGCCACGGTGTAAACCCAGTTGTGCTTATCCTCGACAGCACCGGACTGGATGCCAGTCAGGGTCTCGCGGAGCTTCTTCATCACAGGACCGATCTCGGTGTAGCCAGCCGGGAAGGTCACGGTCTCATCGGCACCGTAGACCTTGTTGTCGATCTCACCGACTGGGGAGATAACGGCAGCGGTGCCGCACAGACCGCACTCAACAAAGGTGCCGGCCTTGACCTCGGCCCACTCGACGGGACGCTGGTCGACGGTCATGCCCAGATCCTCAGCGACCTGAACGAGCGAACGGCGGGTGATGGAGGGCAGGATGGAGTCGGTGTGCGACTGCGGGACGACAAGGGTGCCATCCTCCTTCACGAACAGGACGTTGGCGCCACCGGTCTCCTCGACATAGGTGCGGGACTCGGAGTCGAGATACAGGTTCTCGGCATAGCCCTCGCGGTGAGCCTCCATCGTGGGCTTAAGGGACATGGCGTAGTTCAGGCCGGCCTTGATATTACCGGTGCCGTGCGGTGCGGCGCGGTCGTACTCGGAAACGCGCAGCTTGACGGGCTTGAGGCCACCCTTAAAGTACGGACCGACCGGAGTCACGAGAATACGGAACGTGTACTCAGGAGCGGGAGCCACGCCAATCACGTCACCGGAGCCGATCATAAACGGACGGACATACAGAGTCGCGCCGGAGCCGAAGGGCGGAACCCAGGCGGCGTTGGCAGAAACGACCTGCTTAACGGCCTCAACGAACTTGTCCTTGGGGAACGGGGGCATCTCGAGGCGCTGGGCAGAGTTATACATGCGCTCGGCGTTCATGTCGGGACGGAAGCAGACGATGCTGCCGTCCTCGGCGGTGTAGGCCTTCAGGCCCTCAAAGACCTCCTGGCAATAATGGAAGATGCCGCCGCACTCGGAGACATGCAAGGTGTGGTCGGTGGTCAGGCCGCCCTCGTCCCACTCGCCGTCCTTCCAATGAGCCTCGTAGCTGTAATCGGTCTTCATGTAGCCAAAGCCGAGGCTACTCCAATCGATATCCTTCTTCTCGACAGTCATATGTCGCTCCTTACATACACAGTTGCATACTCGCGAACTCGCACGCAAGGACCGAGGCCGACCGCGTCGCAACGTCGCACACCCGGAGCGTAGAGCCGGACGGGACACGCGAGCAGCATCAAAGCCGATGGCACGTCGATTCGCATGCACGAGATTGTACTCCGCACGCGCGTCGGATAAAACGTTTTTCTTTAACTAACTAAAGTAATTTCATTTGACCGAAGCTGAAGAGGCCCGCCACCGTAAACGGTGACGGGCCTCAACTGCACGGTTTGCGCGCTGGCTCGAGCTACGCGTTCTTTTTGCCCAGCTTAGCCTTAACCAGACCGACCACAGTCGGAATGATCGATACGGCAACGATGCCGACGATCAGCAGCTCAAAGTGCTCCTGCACAAAGGGGATGCCGCCAAAGAAGTAGCCCAGCAGTGTAAAGAGCGTCGACCAGGTAATGCCGCCCAGCACGTTAAAGATGACAAAATTGCGCCAGTGCATGCCGCCCATGCCGGCGATAAAGGGCACAAAGGTGCGGATAAACGGGAAGAAGCGACCCAGGAAGATGGCCAGGTGACCCCACTTGTCCAAGAAATCCTCGGACTTTTTGATGCGCTCAGGCGTCATGGCCTTGACCTTGCCCGAAGCGATAATCTTTTTGCCAAAGAAGTGACCGATCATAAAGTTGCACTGGTCACCCAGGATGGCAGCAGCCCATGCGACGGCCAGCAGTGCCACGATGTTAAAGCCACCGTTGTGGGCAAAGAAGCCCGAAGCAAACAGCAGTGAATCGCCAGGAAGGAACGGGAAGAACACCACGCCTGTCTCAATGAAGATAATCAGGAACACGCAGCCGTAGGCCATAAGCGGGCCGGCGGCGATCCAGCTGGCAATCGCGGTGCGCGGGTCTTTGAGCAGCTCGGCGATAAAATTGATGAAACCCATGAAGTAAAACCTCTCAGTTGTGGGCGCGGATACGTCCAAGTTGACCAGTATACGGTTGCGGCGCCCCCTCGTGCGCAACCCCACAAAAGCATGACTCCATTACCAGCAAGTTTGCATAACTGACACCTGTTGCGCAAAGCCGCCAGGATTGTCCTTCCTAATCCCTAGCGAATCGCTATACTTTATTGAATCGCATTGCTATGACGCTAAGGGAGGGCGGCCGGTGAGCTTTATCAATACCATTCGCGAGGACATCAAGACCGTCCAAGCGCAAGACCCCGCCGCGCAAAGTGCCCTGGTCATCTTCCTTTCCTATCCTGGTCTGCACGCCAAGTGGAACCACGTGCCCGAGCACTGGCTCTGGGAGCACGGTCATCGCTCGCTCGCCCGTGTGCTATCTCAAATCACCCGCCACATCACCGGCGTCGAGATTCACCCTGCCGCACAGATTGGCAAGCACTTCTTTATCGACCACGCCATGGGCGTCGTCATCGGCGAGACCACCATTGTGGGCGACAACTGCGTGCTCTACCAGGGCGTTACGCTCGGCGGCACCGGCAACGAAACCGGCAAGCGCCACCCCACCCTGGGTAACAACGTCACCGTGGGCACGGGCGCCAAGGTGCTCGGCAACATCCGCATCGGCAACAACGTCAAGATCGGCGGCAACTCGGTCGTCGTCAAGGACGTGCCCGACAACTGCACCGTCGTGGGCGTGCCGGGACGCATCATCAAGCGCAACGGCTGCCGCGTGTTCGAGGAGAGCTTCGACGCCAAGCAGCATCGCGAGTACATGCCCGATGACGCCGCCGAGCAGAGTGCCCTCAACCGCCAAGGCATCACCGAGAACGCCCGCCGCGTCAAAGAACTCGAGCGAGAGGTGGCCGAGCTCAAGGCCCTCGTCGCCAAGCTCGTGGACGAGCGCTAGGAACGCAAGCGGCACAAAACGACATCGGCATCAACGCAAGAAGGCGCGCTAGGGAATTCATCCCCGGCGCGCCTTTCTTTTTGATGTGACATGCGGGACTGTCCCTTTGTCACATTATGCGAACTGACTCAGATAGAGGTCGGCATAAGCGCCCTCGGCTGCGAGCAGCTCCTTATGCGTGCCCTGCTCGATAATGTTGCCGTGGTCCATGACCAGAATCAGGTCGGCATCCACGATCGTCGACAGGCGATGCGCGATCACAAAGCTCGTGCGCCCATGCATGAGCGCGTCCATGGCACGGCCGATGGCAAGCTCGGTGCGCGTGTCCACGCTCGACGTCGCCTCGTCCAGGATGAGAATCGCCGGGTTGTTGAGCAGCACGCGCGCAATGGTCAGCAGCTGACGCTGGCCCTGGCTGATGCTCTCGGCATCGTTGGCCACGCGCGTGTCGTAGCCCTGCGGCATGGTGCGTACAAAGAAGTCGACCTGCGCGGCGCGTGCGGCGGCCACGACCTCCTCGCGCGTCGCCTCGGGGCAGCCGTAGGCGATGTTTTCGGCAATCGTGCCATCGAACAGCCAGGCGTCCTGCAGCACCATGCCAAACTGCTGGCGCAGCTCGCCGCGGTCCATGCGGCTCGTGTCTACGCCGTCGAGCGTAATACGCCCGCCGTCAATCTCGTAGAAGCGCATGAGCAGGTTGATGAGCGTGGTCTTGCCCGCGCCCGTGGTTCCCACCACGGCAATCTTCTGGCCCGGCTCGGCGGTAAACGACACATCGCGCATGAGCGGCTTGTCGGGCGCATAACCAAAGCGCACATGCTCAAAGGCGACGCGGCCCTCCACGCGGCCCGGCAGCTTGGCGGCCTCGCCCGGCTGCGGATCCGCCTCCATCTCGGGTTCATCGAGCAGGTCGAACACGCGCTCCGCACTCGCCAGCGCGCTCTGCAGCGAGTTGAAGGTAAACGACAGCTGCGTCATGGGCTCGGATGCCTCGTAGATAAACTGGAAGAACGCCTGGAACACACCGACGGTCATGTGGCCGGCAACCAGCATGCTGCAGCCCACAATCGCAATCACGATCTGTGCCAGGCGGCCGATAAAGCGCACCGCGGGGCCGACGGCGTTAATCATAAAGTCGGCCTTGGCACTCACGCGCGCTAGCTCGCTCGAGGCCTGGTGCACCTCGGCAGAGCTCTGACGCTCGCGGTTAAACGCGCGAATCACCAGACGGCCCGAATAGCCTTCCTCGACCGCACTCGTAATCTTGGACACCCACTCCTGGCGCTCACCGGTTACGTCATGCGTGCGACGCGAGACCACCTTGGTCACCAGCAGCGACAACGCCGTAAAGAACAAAAAGACCAGCGTAAGTGGCACGCTAAACACGAACATCACGCTCACGGCGCCCACCACGGTGCCGATCGACACCAGAAGCTGCAGCAAGCCGCGCTGCATGCTCTCGGACATCTTGTCCAGGTCGTTGGTCGCGCGGCTGACGACCTCGCCGGGACGATGCGCGTCAAAATAGGCGAGCGGCAGACGATTGAGCTTTTGGGCGATGCGGTTACGCAGACGTAGGTTGAGGCGTTCGGCCACGCTCGACATCAAAAAGCTCTGGAGCGCGTAGAACGAGGCAGCGGCCGTCCAAATCATAAAGTAGATGAAGATGGTCCTACCGCAGTTCTCCCAGGTGATGTTGAAAGTGGTGTCGTTGGCAAACGCCACCTGAATGTGGCCCCACAGCTCATCGATCACGCGGGCGCTATATGCCGGCGCAGCGGTGTTAAAGATGGCATAGAACACAATGCTCGCGAACACGATATAGAAGCGCCAATGGTCGCCGGCGGCCTCGCTCCACAGGCGGCGCACCGTCGCCCAGGTATCCCGAGGCGTCTCGTCCTCGTCCTCGTCGTCCACATCGCGCATGCGCTCTGCCTCAGCGCGGGCGCGCTCGTCCTCGGCGCGCTCGTTTTCCTCGTACAGCGCCTGGCGGCGCGCCTCGCGAGCGGCCGCCGCCTTGGCGGCCTCATCCAGCTCGGGTGCTACGGCGGCCTGGTCGACCATTTTATCGGCGGCGTCCACAGCAGCGGCATCGACAAGGCCGCCTTGTTTCCTGAGCTCCTCGGCCATGCTACTCACCTCCCTTCATTTGCGATTCCGCGATGGCGCGGTACACCTCGCAGGTTTCCATAAGCTCGCCATGCGTGCCCAGACCCACAACCTCGCCGTCCTTGAGCACGACGATCTGGTCGGCGTGCAAGATCGTCGATATGCGCTGCGCGATGATGAGCACCGCAGCGTCACGCGTCTCGTCTTGCAACGCATGGCGCAGGGCGGCATCGGTCTTAAAGTCCAGGGCCGAGAAACTGTCATCGAAGATATATAGATCGGCATGCTTCATGAGCGCACGGGCGATGGCCAGACGCTGGCGCTGGCCGCCCGAAAAGTTCGTGCCGCCCTGCGCCACCGGGGTATCGAGCCCCTGCGGCTGATCGAGCACAAAGGTGCTCTGGGCAACCCGGAGCGCATGAAGCATGTCGGCCTCAGTCGCGTCTTCGTTGCCAAAGCGCAGATTGCTTGCTACGGTGCCCGAGAACAGCCATGCCTTTTGCGGCACATAGGCAATGCGCCCGCGAATCTCGTCTTGCGAAAGGTCGTGCAGATCAACGCCGTCCAGGCGAATGGCGCCCTTGGTGGCATCGTGGAAGCGCAGCAGGAGCTTGGCCACCGTCGATTTGCCCGAGCCCGTCGAGCCGACGATCGCGGTCGTCTGACCGCGGCGACAGGTAAAGCTCAGATTGCACAGCGTGTCCTCGTCGGCGTCGTCAAAACGAAACGACATATGATCGAACACGGCGACCGCGTCGGCTCCGTCTGCGGACTCAGGCGCCCCGTCGCCCAGCGTAGCCTTGCCGTCCACGATGCTCGGCTCGATTTCGAGCACCTGCTGCGCACGGTTGAGGCACGCCGCGGCGCGCGGAAGCGTCAGAATCACCATCTGCGCCATCATCACAAAGAAAAGAATCAGGATCGCGTATTCCAACACGGCCGAAATGCTGCCGATTTGCATGGCGTGGACGCCCACGCGGTTGCCGCCCACCCACAGCACCGCCACCTCGGCGATGTTCATCAAAAAGAAGCTGGAGCTGTCGAGGCCCACAAACAGGTGGTTGACTTTGATGGCGTTGGCGGCGTATTCGCTAAACACCTCGTCCAGACGCCGTTCCTCGTGGCGCTCCTTGTTAAACGCACGGATGACGCGCACGCCCACAATATTCTCGCGCAGCACCACGTTCATGCGGTCGATAAAGCTCTGCAA
Organism: Collinsella sp.; assembly: GCA_048438765.1. Classification (GTDB taxonomy): domain Bacteria; phylum Actinomycetota; class Coriobacteriia; order Coriobacteriales; family Coriobacteriaceae; genus Collinsella. Next base: position 8,416 of record DBGAPG010000162.1, on the reverse strand, counting down.
GCGCATAAAGATCGGAGCCGCGTTGGCAACCGTAAAGACCGCCGCCACCAGCACAATCGCAACGACTACGCCCAGAAGCGTGCCCATGGCAGGATCGATGAACCAAGCAAAAATGATGCCCGCGACGGCCAAGAACGGCACCGGCAGCACCAACTGAATCGTCTGCAGGATAGCCTGCTGAATCACGTTGATGTCGTTGAGCGAGCGCGTGATCATCGATCCGGTGCCAAAGCGCTCAAAATCGCTGGCCGCGAGTTCGAGCGACTTGTCGTACACGGCATTGCGGATATCGCAAGCCACGTTGGCGGCCAGGCGCGCCGAAAGATAGCAGCCCAGCACCGTGCCGCCGCTAGCCATGCTGGTCGCGATAAGCATGTACAGGCCGTTACGTAAAATATAGTCGACATCGCCCGTGGTAATACCGGTGTTGACCATGTTCGCCAGCATCGTGGGAACCAACAGCGTACCGACGTTATCTATCAGCACCGCAAACAGCGTCACCGCAATCAGACCGCGGTACGGCCTCATAAACCTCATTAAGAGTCGCATGTGTCCCCCTCGCCCTTATCGTCAGCCTCGTTCTCGGCGGCCACTTGCCGTTTAAATGCCTCGCACTCTTCGTTCAGAACATGGGAGAATTTACCGACCAGGCGCATGATCTCGCGCTGTTCCCACGGCTCGAGCGCTTCGAATGCCTGTTGCTCGGCTTTTTGCGCCGGTAACGCGTAGCGCTTGGCAAACCGCACGCCTTCTTCGGTCAATCGCACAACCTTGTTCTTACGACTGCCCTCGGCAAACTCCAACGTCGCAAGCCCTCGCGCCCTAAGCGTCTTGATCGCCGAATTGATGGTCTGTTTGCTGTAGAACCATTCACTCGTCAGCCGACTCACGGCAACGCTTCCGCCCGCTGCACTCGTGTCGACGAGCATCCAGTAGGCGCAGTCCGAAAGACCGCAGGTACGCGCGAACTCCGAATAGATACGGTCAAGCCCGTTAAGCATCCGGTCGAAATCGACCAGGCTAACTGCACTATTCATCTCTCCCACCATTCGATAGTCCGAGTTTTGACCAATTTATATCTCTACATTAGTCCGAGTTTTGACTATCGTCAATACGCTCGTTGTTTATGGTCGGCTCTACATAAGCATATCGACAAAAAAGACCGCCGGCGCGGGGGCGGCGCCAGCGGTCACGTGAAAATCGGGTTTTATTGCCTGTTAAGCGGCGACGGCCTCATAGACCGTAGCACCCGAGAAGCTGTCATGCAGGCTTTTGCCGGCAATCCACGGCAGCTCGACGACCTCGCAGACCGTGTTGACCAGCTCGGAGCAGTCAGTAAAGTGGCCCTTGTCGTTGAGGGCCTCGCAATCCTGAACACGCCAATAGCCATCGGTGTGCGTGATGTAGTACTCGTGATCGTTGATCGACACGAAAGCGCGCGTCTTGGAACGCAGCAGCTTCAGAAATCCTTCGAAATCGGTCTCGACGACATCTCCAGCCTGGAACATGATGTTACCTCCTGGCCCGGCGCCACCACGGCGCATTGATAAACGTTGGTGCTCCTTTAGTAAAACCTTTATCAGAGGTTATGCGTTCGTCATTTAGGCAAGTGGTAAAAAACCGCAGGGTAGACGGGATAAAACGTTTAACCATCCCATTTGTTTGTCACATTCTGAAGGTACTTTTATGCAAACCTACTTTCCCAATTGGAATCTATCCTTTTGGCCGGGCAATTGACCGTCTATCGTTTAAGCCCGGCGGGTATGAACGGGGCATCTGCAACGCCACCGCAAGGAGACACCATGGAGACTATCGAAGCACTCATTCACCGTCGCAGCTGCCGCAACTACAGCGATCGTCCCGTCGAGGCCGAAAAGCTTGCACGTATTATCGAAGCCGGCCAATATGCACCGAGCGGCATGGGCCGCCAGCCGGTGACGTTTGTCGCCGTCACCGACCCCGCGACCGTCGAGCGTCTCTCACAGCTCAACGCCCAGGTCATGGGCAGCAACGGCGACCCCTTCTATGGCGCCAAGACCGTTGTTGTGGTGTTGGTTGACCGCAGCGTGCCCACACATCTGGAAGACGGCTCGCTCGCCATGGGCAACTTGCTCAACGCCGCCTATGCACTGGGTGTCGATTCGTGCTGGATTCACCGCGCGCATGAGGTCTTTGACTCGCCCGAGGGCCTGGAGCTGCTGGCCAGCTGGGGCCTGCCCGCCGACGGCAGCCTGCGCGGCGTCGGCCACTGCATTCTGGGCTATGCCGAGGACACGCTACCCGAGCCCAAACCCCGCCGCGACAACGTGGTGTACGTCAAGTAGCGCAGGAGTGTCCCAAACTGCCGGCAGAAAAGGAACGTCCCCTTCTGCCGGCAAGCTATGTTGATATTTGAGTTGTCGTCGCTTCGCTTGTCTGGGTCGTTTCGGCGTCGTCGCCTTGCTTGTCTTCGTCCTTTTGTGCATCGGCGATGGTGGAGGCCGCCGCAACGATACCGCGCTGGGGCGCGACGCCCGTCTGGGTCTGAGCGCCCTCGATAACTTCTGTGCCTGCATGCGCGAGCTCGGGCGATTTAAACACTGCGTCCAAGTTGGCGCCACCGCCGGCGTAGCCAAGCGCAGCGAGTGCGATGACGATCACTGCAACGACGACCGCGATCGGAACATAACGATGCCAACCAGCCGGATTGAGCCCGCTGCGGCGAGCCGCCCCGCGGCTGATGTAGCCGAGCGTGCCGTCGTGCTTGAGCTTTGAGCCCACCACGCGCTTGCGGCCCCACAGCGACGACTCGGCCTGCATGGCCAAGCGAGCGCTTGCCGATGGATAGCCATATTTAGTGCGTTTGAACGAGCCATCAAACCCCGAGGCGTGTTTGCCCCACGTCACCGATGTCGTGCGCCGGTTAACCGGCGCGGCGCTCCGCCTTCTGCGGCTCGGTTTTGAAGTCTCAGCCATATGCCCTCGCACGCCGTAACCAAATCGAAACAATAACGCTTTGGACTGTAGCACACGCGTCGCGCGCGGTCACGGGCGCCTCGCTCAACGGTCATCGTCCTTCAGCAAGCGCCACAGCGTTGTACGGCTTATGCCCAGTACCTCCGCCGCACGGGTTCGGTTGCCGTGGAGATGATCTACAACCAGATGCGCGATATCTCGCTCGGTATCGGCCAGCGGTCGCAGGATATACAGGTCGCTTTCGAGCGTCGGGGCGCCAAAGGCTGCGGTCTTAATCACGTCCTCTTGGGCGAGCACTTCCTCCGCCACAGCGCGGTCCACCGCGCCCGCCCCCACCAATATATACAGTCGTTCCGAGACCTCGCGGAGCTGCAGATAATTGCGCGGCCAGCGGTAAGCATCGAGCGTCTTCGTCGCCGCGGAAGACAGCGTGGGCGCTGCCGTCCCAAATGCGTCAGCGAGATATTCCAAATAGCGCGCAACCTTCGTCGACGCGGCTCCCTGCTCGGCGATTGCCGGCGCCACGCTCACCGCACAGGCGAAGCGCTCGGTCACAAAGGCGGCTTGATCACTTTCGCTGCCGCCCGGCATGTCATTCGCCGTCAGCACCACATGGCAGCGCGTCGCCAACGCGGTGTCGGCCATCGTGGAGACCAGCTCGCGGAGGCGCTGGGGGCCAACCGCGTTCCAGCCCTCAATGCAAAGGGTCAGCCCCGTTTGGAACAACGGCGATTCGGCGCTTTTGAGCACATGGCGCCAACCGCGCTCGGTGAGCTCATCGAGCGCAACGGAAACAAAGGGCTGATCGGCAAAAGGACCGTCCAGGTAGAGGCGCTTGGCGATCTCGACCTGACCCGCGCCCAGCTCGCCCTCGAGCATAAGGGGCACACCGCGCGCGTAGCTCTCGACGACCGGCGCAGCCACTGAAGCCGCTCCCTCAACGATGCCGTACGCGCTCGATTCGTAGCGGACCTCAACTTCGTCGGCGTTGAGCCACTCGATGCCCGCATGCGCCGCGGCGCCGCGCACCTCGCGGACCACGACGACCCAAAGGCCCCCGCCCTCTTTGTCGGTGGGGCGAACGGTCAGGCTCAGGCGCGTACCCGCACGCCCCATAACCAGACGCGCACCGTCTCCTATACGGTCGAGGCGCTCAGCGACAAAAACCGCCACATCCCGCTCAAGCGCCACGTCATTCACGGTCGAGATCGCGACGTCCCCATGCGCATCGATTGCCAATGCCGAGGCCCCGGCGGCAGCTAGGGCATCGGTCAAGATGTTCAGCTTGGCATCGCTATCCATGATTTGCCCCTGTCCGCAGCGACGTGCAACCGCCGACGGTCGCACGACCGAGTGTTTCAAAATTGAACGATATTGCTCACCAAACACTATAGGGCAGAAAGCGCCGTCCTGCGAGTATAGGTGTTGCCCCGCATCGCCATCCTGGCGGGGCGATAAGAGCTCTTCGGGACTTATAAACCTGCGGACAAGCCATACCCGCAAGAGCTCCTATCGCTCCACCGTGAGAATGCGCTCACCAGCACGCAGCACGCAAACAAGCTACTTCTCTACCAGATTCCCAGTACGTGTTGCATTCCCAAACTCATGCACGCAATGCCAATCCAGCAGCAAAAGCCCAGCGCGATGGGCTTGCCGCCCTTTTTGACCAGCTCGACGATATCGGTATTAAAACCAATAGCCGCCATGGCCATCACGATAAAGAACTTCGACAGCTCCTTGATGGGCGCCGTGATGGACACGGGAAGCTGAAACACCGTGGTGATCACGCTCGCCAGCACAAAGAACAGCACAAACATGGGAAACGCGCGTTTAAGGGAGAACGTGCTTTTGGCGTCGCCGCCAGCCTTGCGTGCCAGATGCATCTGCCAGCATGCGAGGACCAACGTGATGGGAATAATGGCCAGCGTCCTGGTGAGCTTGACCACCGTGGCGCTCTCGAGCACATTGGCGCCGGGATGCATGCTGTCCCAAGCGCTCGCCGCAGCCGTTACGGACGAGGTGTCGTTGATGGCGGTGCCGGCAAACAGGCCAAAGCCCTCGTTGGTCAGCCCGAGCATGCCGCCGAGCGTCGGAAACACGAGCGCCGCGATAACGTTAAACAGGAAGATGACCGAAATGGCCTGGGCAATCTCGCGATCGTCGGCATCGATGACGGGTGCGGTCGCGGCGATGGCAGAACCGCCGCAAATCGACGAACCCACACCCACAAGCGTCGCGATCTTACCCGGTACGTTCATGACGCGGCAGAGCACAAAGGCGATGACAAGCGAGGTCGAGATCGTCGCCACGATAATCGGCAGCGACTGGGCGCCCTTGGACAGAATCTGGGAGAGGTTCATGCCAAAGCCAAGCAGGATAACCGCGTACTGCAAGACTTTTTTGGACGTATAGGTAACGCCGGCGGTGAGCTGTTCGCGACGATTCTTGGGAAAGACGAGCGCCAGGACCATGCCAAAGAGGATGGCAAATACCGGACCGCCGACCACCTCAATTTGTTTGCCGAGCAACGTCGCGGGAATGGCGATGATCAGGCAGAACAAGACGCCTTTCCAGCGCTCGCGTACGATGTTTGCCAGTTGCATATGGGATTCCTTCTTTCTATTTCACGTTTGCGACGGCTTATGATACGGCAACATTGAGCGCAGCCTTGCGCAAACACAGACTAAGATGCCGCAATAGTTCTCAGGCAACAGCCGAATTACCCACCGCGGAGAGCTGATTCGCGGCATAATTAACAACTGACATATGAGTTTGATAGAACAGTTGCGAGGCGCTATGGAAGAATCGATGCACGTCGGCGAGCAGGAAACGAGCCTACAGGACCAGTCCTATCACACCATTCGACGCAAAATCGTCTACCTGGACTACAAGCCGGGCGAAAAGCTGGGCGTCAAGCAGCTTTGCGACGACCTAGATATGGGTCGCACGCCCGTGCGCGAGGCTTTGGTTCGCTTGGCGCAGGAAGGCCTGGTGCGCACCGTGCCCCAGAGCGGCACCTACGTCTCACCCATCAACCTCACCCTTGCCGAGAGTGCCTGTTACATCCGCGAGCATCTGGAAAAGCAGGTGATTGTGGAGTGCTGTGCGCGCGCCACGCCGGCCGGCATCGAGCAGCTCGACCGCGCCATCGTGCTGCAGGAAAAGGCCATGGCCGAGGAGGATCGCATCGGCTTCTTTTTGAGCGACAACCTCATGCATCACATGATTTTTAGCATCGCATGTCGCAGCACCGTGTGGTCGTGGCTCGAAGAGACCAATGCCGACCTGGAGCGCTTCCGCTGGCTGCGCGCCGCCACGCAGGTTCTCGACAATCAGGACATCGTGAACGAGCACAAGCAGATTCGCCGCGCTATCGCCGGTCGCGACCCCATCGAAGCGAGCTTTTTGGTCAGCAAGCACCTGCATATGATGTTCCGCAACCAGACCGAGGTTCTGGACCAGTTCCCCGAGTACTTCGAGACCAGCAAGCTCCGCTAACCTGCCAAAAAGGGACAGGTTCATTTTGGCAGGTTTTATCTGGGCAAATGCAGAAAAGGCCCGGCTCCGTCTTGATGCGGAGCCGGGCCTTAGTCGCTAGAACGGCGGAACCAACTATTCCACGGTCACGCTCTTGGCGAGGTTTCGGGGCTGGTCGACGTCGCAGCCGCGCAGGATGGCGACCTCGCGGGCGAGCAGCTGCAGTGGAACGCTCGCCGTAATGGGGCTGAACACGTCGCGGACTGCCGGCACGCGGATGATGCAGTCGGCGATCTTGTTGATCTCCTCGTCGCCCTCGGTGGCAACGACGATGACCTTGGCGCCGCGCGCCTTGCACTCCATAAGGTTCGACACGGTCTTGTCGTAGGTGGCGCTCTTGGTGGCCACAGCGATGACAGGGAAGCCCGGGTCGATCAGGGCAATGGGGCCATGCTTCATCTCACCGGCGGCATATGCCTCGGCGTGCAGGTAGCTGACTTCCTTGAGCTTGAGCGCACCCTCGTAGGAAATAGCGGCACCCATGCCACGGCCCACGAACAGCGCCGACTGCGCGTCCTTGCACAGCAGGGCAGCCTCATGAACGGTCTCGGTTTGGGTATCCAAAATCCACTGGATCTGTTCGGCCGTATCGGAAAGCTCGCGGAACAGCATGCGCGCCTGCTTGGTGGTCAAGCGGTACTTGACCTGCGCCAGCAGCAGAGCCAAAAGCGTAAGGCTCACGACCTGGCCGATGAAGCTCTTGGTCGAGGCGACCGCGATCTCCTTGTTGGCCTTGGTGTAGATGACGCCGTCGCTCTCACGCGCCACGGGGCTGCCCACCACGTTGGTGATGCCGAAGACCTTGGCACCCTTGATGCGCGCGTCGCGAATGGCGGCAAGGGTATCGGCCGTCTCGCCCGACTGGGACACGGCCACGACGAGCGTCGTCGGCGTGATGATGGGGTTGCGATAGCGGAACTCGCTGGCCGCCTCCACCTCGGTGGGGATGCGAGCCCAGCCCTCAATGAGATTCTTGGCAATGAGGCCAGCGTGATAGCTGGTGCCGCAAGCGATCACGTAGACGCGGTCGATGTCGTTGAGTTCCTCGAGCGAAAGGCCCAGCTCGTCGATGTCGAGCTCGCCGGCCGGCGTCATACGACCAACCAGCGTGTCGCGCACGACGCGCGGCTGCTCGTGAATCTCCTTGAGCATAAAGTCGGGATAACCGCCCTTTTCTGCCATGTCCAGGTCCCAGTCGATGTGGGTGACCTTGGGCTCGATAACGTTGCCGGCCTCGTCGGTGTACTCGACGCCTGCGGGCGTGAGCTTGGCAAACTGACCGTCCTCGAGCACCACGACATCGCGGGTGGCGTCGATGAGCGCGATGACATCGGAAGCAACATAGGAGCCGGTTTCGTCCACGCCGACTACGATCGGGGAATCCTTGCGGGCCACGGCGATCACGCCGGGCTCGTCAGCGCACACGGCGGCCAGACCATAGGCACCGACCACGTGGGTGCAAGCCTCGCGCACGGAGGCCATCAGGTCGTGCGCCTCGGCATAAGCCTCTTCGATCAGATGCGCGAAGACCTCGGTATCGGTCTCGCTCTTAAAGTGGTGGCCGCGACCCTCCAGCTCTTCGCGCAGCTCGGCGAAGTTCTCGATGATGCCGTTGTGGACGATGGCGATACGGCCGTCGCAGCTGGTGTGGGGGTGAGCGTTAACGACGGAGGGCTTGCCGTGGGTGGCCCAACGGGTGTGGCCGATACCGCAGGTAGCGTCGCTGTCAATGTTGGAAAGCTCGCTCTCCAAGCCCGCGACCTTGCCCACGCGACGGATGACGTCGAGGTGCGCCGCGGCGCCCTCGTCCACCTCGAGCGCGACGCCCGAGGAGTCATAGCCGCGATACTCCATACGCTTGAGGCCCGTGACCAGGATGTTCTTTGCAATATCAGAGCCGGTGTAGCCGACGATTCCGCACATA
>DBGAPG010000161.1:0-21452 GCA_048438765.1 Collinsella sp. | reverse complement strand
GATGGGGCCGGCTACTTGAGGCTGCTGGCGACGACGGGGCGGTCGAGAGCTGCCTCGAAGCGGTCGGCCATCGTGGGGTCGCTGAGCGTGTCGACTTGGTTGAGCATGACGCGTGCGGTGCTGAGTTTCAGCGCCTGCATCTCGGCATTGAGCACCTGGGCGACGCGCTCGGGCGTGGCGATGTCGGTGAGCTCGCAGCCGCAACGCTCGCAAAAGAGCTCGGGGCGGTGGGCAACCTCGGCGACGGGTTTGCCCAGTCCCGAGGCGCCGACGACCCAGACAACGTTTGCCGTGCCAGAGGGAATCACCGGCTCCCAGGCGGCGTGCGCCTTGAGCGGGAGCCGCTTGCTGCCGTCCGCCTCGGCCAACACGTAGTCAAAGCGCTGTGCCAGCTCGTTGAGTGGCTCGGCGGGTGCGGAGAGCTTGCCTGTTTCCGGGTCTAAGACACCCGCCTGGCAAATACTCCCGCGGGCAAGTCCCGCGCACGCCTCACAGGTGCAGCCGGGAACATGCGCGGCACCCGGCTTCCAAGGTGCGGCACCCAGGCGACGATTCGACCCGTCCCACGGGACGCCGGCGACGGGAAACATGTGCGTGGTGGTGCAGAGGAGCACCCCGCCGCCGGCGCGCATGAGCTCGAGACCCAGCGTTTTCAGCAACGTCGACTTGCCGCCGCTGCCGATAATCGCGGTAATGCCCGGCTCGATCCTGAGCGCCGAGGCAAGATTGCCGCTAACCGTTTCCATCTGTTCACCGCCGTATAATACTGTGATAATAAATAATCATCAGAGTAGCGGTCGAACCGCTTTTGCTCTGCTCAAACCGTAGCACAGGGAGGTGCCCCGGGAATGCTCGTTTATGTTCGCGGCGCCGGCGATATCGCCACGGGCGTCGCCGCTCGCTTGGTGCGCGCCGGCGTGTCAGTTGTCATGGCCGATATCGCGGTTCCCACGTGCATCCGTCGCACAATCAGTTTTTGCGAGGCCATTCGCCTGGGCGAGGTCCAGGTCGAGGGCATTCGCGCTCGCCTGGCGCAGACGTCGGCCGAGGCGCTTGAGATTACCGAGGCGGGGGATGTCGCCGTGGTGGTGGACCCCCAGGCACAGATGCTCGACGAACTGAAGCCCGCGGCTGTGGTCGACGCAATTCTGGCCAAGCGCAATCTGGGTACCACGCGCGACATGGCTCCTGCCGTCATCGCCGTGGGGCCGGGCTTCACCGCGCCGGTTGACTGCGACGCCGTGATCGAAACCATGCGTGGGCATTTCCTGGGCCGTGTCATTACCCAAGGTTCGCCCCAGCCCAACACGGGCGTGCCGGGCGTCATCGCCGGATATGGCAAAGAGCGTGTTATCCACAGCCCCGCCGCCGGCGTGTTTAGGTCCGACCATGTGATCGGCGACATCGTGAGTGCCGGCGATGTGATCGGGTATGCGGGCGATTCGCCCATGTGCACGCAGATCGATGGCTGTCTGCGCGGGCTTTTGGCGAACGGCGTGCAGGTGACTGAGGGCTTTAAATGCGCCGATGTCGATCCGCGCGGCGATGCCAGCTATATCAACTACATTTCGGACAAGGCGACGTCGGTCGGCGGCGGCGTGCTCGAGGCACTCGCTATGCTCACCGATATCTTTAGAGGATAGAAGGCGGCAATGGAAAAGCTCGATGTTGTGAATGCGGCGCTTGTCGCCCTGCGTGCTGGCGAGACGTGCGAGCTCGTGGTCGTGGCCGGCACGGCGGGGTCGTCGCCGCGCGGCGTGGGCGCCTGGATGGCCGTCTTTGCCGACGGTAGCCAGGCGGGCACCATCGGCGGCGGCAAGATCGAGCTTTTTGCGCTGGACGAGGCGCGAGAGCTGCTGGCCGCGGGGCAATCGCGTCTGGTCCGCTACACCATGGGCGGCGAGAACTCCGATACCGGTATGATCTGCGGCGGAGCCATCTGCCTGTGCTATCTGCATCTGGATGCGATCCAGGCACAGTTGTTCCAGGAAATTGCCGACGTCTTGACGTATCGACGTATCGGCGACTTCGTCATCGACTTTGAGCCGTTTATCGCAAGCGCGCTCGAAAGCGACGCTACTGAATACCATGGCGAGGAATCGCGCCGCACCATTGCGGGTTGCCCCGGGCTTTCGCTGGTGGAGGAGGGGAGTAAGGTTACCTATACAAACGCCGCCTCCGAGATTCCTCCCGCGCACATCGAGACGCTCTGCCCCGAGGGCCTGACCTATATCTTTGGCTGCGGCCACGTGGGCGCCGCGACGGCGCGGGTGCTCACGGCGGCGGGCTTTGCCGTCGTGGCGTGCGACGACCGCCCCGGCACGCTGACCCCCGATTGGGTGCCCGGTGTCTACGATCGTCGCTTGGTCGATTACAAGAACCTGAGCGAGCTGTGCGCCATCGGCCCGCGCGACCTGGTGGTCGTCGCCACGGCGGGTCACAAGTCCGATATCGACGTGGTGATTCAGGCCATGCGCGCCAAGCCTGCCTACCTGGGCTGTCTGGGCTCGCGCCGCAAGACGGCCTTTGTGCGTGCCCGCCTGGAGCAGGAAGGCTTTACGCAGGACCAGATCGACGAGCTGCACCTTCCGATCGGCGTTGCCATCGAGGCCGAGGACCCCGAGGAGATCGCCATCTCCATCGCCGCCGAGATGATCCACCTGCGCCGCACCAAACTCGTCCCCCGCAAGCGCTAATCGCATCCCCACCAATAAGTTGCGGTGAAATACGGACTGTTTAAGCCTGTTAGGCCGCCAAACAGTCCCTATTTCACCGCAACTGCTTTTTGGGATCCATTTGTGCGGGGGAGTTGTGGAGTTGTGCAGGCAGACGAGGTTTTTCTGGAAATACGCACCCAATGCGCGTATAGTACCGATTGTTTTGTCGGCTCCTGCTGCGTCGAGTCCAAACCGCAAAATGCCATGAGCGGCGCGGATGCAGCCAGGAGGCACGAGGACAACCCATCGTGGCCACGCCCCGTGCTTAAAACCCCAAGAAGGAGTGAACAATGGCAGAAGAGAAGTATGTGCCGCGTCTGAAGACCAAGTACAACAACGAGGTCAAGCAGCAGCTTCAGGACAAGTTCCAGTACGAGAACGTCATGATGATCCCCAAGTTTGAGAAGATCGTCGTGAACATGGGTGTCGGCGAGGCCGCTACCGATTCCAAGGCCATCGACGGTGCCGTGCGCGACCTGCGCGCCATCACCGGCCAGCAGCCGATGATCACCCGTGCCCGCAAGTCCATCGCTACCTTCCGCCTGCGCGCTGGTATGCCGATCGGCTGCAAGGTTACCCTGCGTGGCGACCGTATGTGGGAGTTCTTCGATCGTCTGACCTCCGTCGCGATCCCCCGTATCCGCGACTTCCGCGGCATCTCCGCCAAGAGCTTCGACGGCCGTGGTAACTTCTCCATGGGCGTCACCGAGCAGCTCATCTTCCCCGAGATCGACTTCGACTCCGTCGATCACCAGCGCGGTATGGACATCACTTTCGTGACCACCGCCAATACCGATGAGGAGGCCAAGGCCCTTCTGGACGCCTTCGGTTTCCCGTTCAAGAAATAGGTTCACCTGCCCTATAAGCGCCGTTCCCACAAGGGGGCGGCGCTTGGGGCGAACAATACTCTATGTGAGGAGGATATAAGTGGCTAAGACATCGATGATCGTCAAGTGCAATCGCAAGCAGAAGTTCTCTACTCGTGAGTACACGCGCTGCCAGCGCTGCGGCCGTCCGCACTCTGTGTACCGCAAGTTCGGCCTGTGCCGTGTCTGCTTCCGCGAGCTTGCACTCAAGGGCGAGCTTCCCGGCGTTAAGAAGGCCAGCTGGTAAGTCACTACCAGCGTTTCAAGCATCAGTTTGGAACAGGGAAAACGCGCTAAAAAGGCTTTGCCGTTAAGGGCGGCGAAGAACCAAGAGCACGTGTTCATCAAGAACGAAGGAGAATCTGTATGAACCTTACAGACCCGATCGCAGATATGCTTACGCGCATCCGTAACGCTAACTCTGTGAACAAGGCCACGGTCTCCATGCCGAGCAGCAAGAAGCTCGTCGAGATCGCTCGTGTTCTGCACGAGGAGGGCTACATCGAGGGCTACGATGTCGAGGACACCGTTCCCCAGAAGACTCTGCACATCACGCTTAAGTATGGTCCCAAGAAGGCTAAGGTCATCAACGGCATCCGCCGCATTTCCAAGCCGGGCCTGCGTAAGTACACCGGCGTTGTCGACATGCCCCGCGTCCGCGGTGGCCTTGGTACCGCCATTATTTCCACCAGCCATGGCGTCATGACCGACCGCGATGCTCGCAAGCACAACGTCGGCGGCGAGATCATCGCTTACGTCTGGTAATTCGCTCGGTAGGTAGAAGGAAAGGAGATCACCGTGTCTCGTATCGGTAATAAGCCTGTCCAGATTCCCGCCGGAGTCGAAGTGGCAGTCAACGGCAACAACGTTGTCGTCAAGGGCCCCAAGGGCCAGCTCGAGCTCGATGTCTTTGAGAAGCTCGCTATCAACGTCGAGGACAACGTCCTCACCGTTTCCCGTCCCGACGACGAGCGTGAGACCCGTGCCCGCCACGGCCTCACCCGCGCCCTCATCCACAACATGGTTGTCGGCGTTTCCGAGGGCTTCGAGAAGAAGCTCGAGCTCGCCGGCGTCGGTTACCGCGTGCAGCAGAAGGGTAAGAACCTCGAGTTCTCCCTGGGCTTCTCGCACCCCGTGATCGTCGAGGCTCCCGAGGGCATTACCTTCGAGGTTCCCGACAACACCCACGTGAACGTCAAGGGTATCAACAAGCAACAGGTCGGTCAGATCGCCGCTGAGATCCGCGGTCATCGTCCTCCCGAGCCTTACAAGGGCAAGGGTATCCACTATGTTGGCGAGCACATCCGCCGCAAGCTGGGTAAGGCCGCCAAGTAGTCGTAACCGACTCACTCGCATAAGACCAGCACCCCGTCAGGTGCTGGCAAGATCAACCTTTTTAGGAGTTTACGTATGAACAAGCATAAGGCGAAGCTGGAAGGCCTCAAGCGTCGTCAGCGTCGTGTTCGCGGCAAGGTCTCGGGTACCGCCGAGCGTCCGCGTCTTCGCGTGACCCGTACTAACGCCAACATCTATGCCCAGATCATCGACGACAGCAAGGGCTCCAGCCTGACGCTCGTCTCTGCCTCGACCCTCGAGGCCGAGTTCAAGGGCACCCACACCTCGAACAAGGAGGCTGCGGAGAAGGTCGGTCAGCTCGTTGGCAAGCGCGCCATCGAGGCCGGCATCACCAAGGTCGCCTTCGATCGTGGTGGCCGTATCTACCATGGCCGCGTCAAGGCCCTCGCCGACGGTGCTCGTGCCGCCGGTCTCGAGTTCTAGGAGGTATGTAGCACATGGCTCGTAATCAGAAGCAGCAGCGCGAGGCCTCCGAGTTCGAGGAGCGCGTCGTTTACATCAACCGCGTGTCGAAGACCGTTAAGGGTGGTCGTCGCATGAGCCTCGTCGCTCTCGTCGTCGTTGGCGACGGCAAGGGCAACGTCGGCGTTGGCATGGGCAAGTCCGCTGAGGTGCCCATGGCCATCTCCAAGGCATCTCTCGATGCCAAGAAGAACATGTTCCACGTGCCGGTGACCGAGCAGGGCACCATCCCGCACGAGGTTCTCGGCCACTTTGGTGCCGGCCGCATCATCATCAAGCCCGCTGTCGAGGGTACCGGCGTTATCGCCGGCGGCGCTGTGCGTCCCCTCTTTGAGCTTGCTGGCATCAAGAACGTCCTGTCCAAGTCCCTCGGTACCGACAACGGCCTCAACATCATCAAGGCTGCCGTCGAGGGCCTCAAGGAGCTCTCCAGCCCTGAGGACGTCGCGGCTCGCCGTGGCCTGACGGTCTCCGAGATGTTCGTCGGTAAGGAGAACTAAGCATGGCTGACACCATCAAGATCAAGCAGGTCCGCAGCACCAACGGTTGCAAGCAGGACCAGGTCCGTACTGTCCGTGCCCTCGGTCTCCACAGGATCCGCGAGGTTCGCGAGATTGCTGACAACGAGTCCGTCCGCGGCATGATCTTCAAGGTCAAGCACCTTGTCGAGATTGTAGAGGAGTAGCAAATGCAGCTTCACGATCTTACTCCCGTGCCCGGTTCCACCAAGAACCGCAAGCGCGTCGGCCGTGGCAATTCTTCGGGTCACGGCACCACTTCTGGCCGCGGTCAGAAGGGCCAGGGTTCCCGCTCTGGTGGCACCAAGGGTGCCGGCTTCGAGGGTGGCCAGACTCCGCTGGCTATGCGCCTGCCCAAGCTTCCGGGCTTCCGTAACCCCCGTCGTATCGAGTACACCGCTGTTAACGTTGAGCGTCTCGAGCGTAAGTTCGAGGACGGCGCTGTGATCGACGGTGCCGCTCTTAAGGCCGCTCGCATCACCAAGAGCGAGTTCGAGCCCGTCAAGGTGCTCGGCAATGGTGAGCTCACCAAGAAGTTCACGGTCAAGGTCGACAAGGTCAGCGCTTCTGCGCAGGCCAAGATCGAGGCCGCCGGCGGAAAGGTCGAGCTGCCGTGCTAAATGGTCTTAAGAATGCTTTCCGCATCAAAGAATTGCGCGAAAAGATTCTTTTTACCATAGCTATGCTCGTCGTGTACCGCATTGGTGCGCACGTTCCTGTGCCCGGCATTCCCTTCCAGGGGATGCTGGGCCTTTTCTCGACCGATAACAATTCGGTCGCCGCAGGTGCTATGGCCCTCCTGAATCTTTTCTCTGGCGGCGCGTTGAGCTATGTGTCGGTGTTTTCGCTGGGCATCATGCCTTACATCACCAGCTCGATCATCCTCCAGATGCTCCAGGCCGTCGTGCCTTCCCTGCATGAGCTTGCTCGCGAGGGCGAGGTCGGTCAGACCAAGATTACGCAGTATTCGCGTTACCTCACCCTGGCTCTGGCAATCCTCAACTCCGTTGGTTACCTCTTCCTCTTTAAGAGCTTCGGCATCAGCTTCAATGGCGCCGGCGCTCCCGAGATCATCTTCGACCTCATGATCGTCGGCACGCTCACTGCGGGCGCCATGCTGATCATGTGGATTGGTGAGCTCATCACCCAGCGCGGTATCGGCAATGGCATGTCGCTGATCATCTTCGCGAACATCATGGCCGGTCTGCCGCAGGCTATCTTCTCCAGCACCGAGGGCAATGCCGGTGGCATCATCACCATGGTGATCATCTGCGCCATCATCCTGCTGGTTATCCCGTTGATTGTTTTCCTTGAGCGCGGCCAGCGCCGCATCCCGGTCTCCTACGCTAAGCGCGTCGTGGGCCGTCGCATGATGGGTGGCCAGACCACCTACCTGCCCATCAAGGTCAACACCGCGGGTGTCGTGCCGATCATCTTCGCTTCGGCGCTGCTGTACTTCCCGGCTCAGATTGCCGTGTTCTTCCCCGGCATCGGCTGGATCCAGGCAGTTGCCTCTGCGCTTTCGCGCGGCTGGCTCAACTGGGTGCTTAACGTTGTCCTCATCGTGTTTTTCGCGTACTTCTACACGTCCATGGTGTTCAACCCCGATGACACGGCCGACAACCTTAAGAAGCAGGGCGGCTTTATTCCGGGCGTGCGTCCGGGTAGGGCTACCGCGGCCTACATCAAGAACGCGCTCAACAAGATTACGCTTCCCAGCGCTGTCTTTTTGGCGCTCATCGCCATCGTGCCTTCGATCATCTTCTCCTTTACGGGTAACCAGCTAATCCAGGCATTTGGCGGCACGTCCATCCTCATCATGGTCGGCGTCGTGCTCGACACGGTCGATAAGCTCGAAGGCCAGATCAAGATGTATGATTACGATGGATTCTTTAAATAGGCTAGAGGAGGATTGCTCATGAACCTCGTATTGCTCGGAGCTCCGGGTGCCGGTAAGGGTACCGTCGCACAGGAGCTCGTCGCCGAGTTTGGCGTCGCTCACATTTCCACGGGCGACCTGCTGCGTGCTGCCGTCAAGGGTGGCACCGAGCTTGGTATTCAGGCTAAGAAGTACATGGACGCTGGCGAGCTCGTTCCCGATCAGCTCGTGATCGACCTTGTCAAGGAGCGCCTTGCCGCCGATGACGCCCAGCAGGGCTTCATCCTCGACGGCTTCCCGCGCAACACCGCCCAGGCCGTGACGCTCGATTCCGAGCTCTCCGCCATGGGTCGCGAGATCGACTGCGCCCTTCTGGTCGATGTGGCCCCCGAGGTCATTATCGATCGTCTGTCTTCGCGTCGCACCTGCCGCGCCTGCGGTTACACCGGCACCGCTGCCGATGCTACCTGCCCCAAGTGTGGCGGTGAGATGTATCAGCGCGACGACGACAAGCCCGAGACCATCAAGAACCGTCTCGACGTCTACGAGAAGTCCACGAGCCCGCTCGTCGACTACTATCGTGGCCAGGGTCTGCTCAAGTCGGTCAACGGTGACCAGGCTCGCGAGACCGTGTACGGGGATGTCAAAGAGGCTCTCGGTCTATGATCAAGATTAAGTCTGCAACGCAAATCGAGCAGATGAAGAAGGCAGGAGCGCTATCTAAGATGGCGCTCCGCCACGTTGGAGCCATGGTGCGCCCCGGCGTTTCGACTTTTGAGCTCGATCAGCTCGCGGAGCAGATTATCCGCATGCATGGTGGCACCCCAGCCTTTAAGGGTTACGGCGGGTTTCCCGGAACCATTTGCGCATCGATTAACGATGCCGTGGTACACGGTATTCCCAACCCCGACATGATCCTGCGCGATGGCGATATCATCTCCATCGATACGGGAGCCGTTGTCGACGGTTGGGTCGGCGATAACGCTTGGACGTTTTTCGTCGGCACCCCCACGCCCGAAGCCAAGGCTTTGTGCGAGATTACGCGCGATTGCCTTAAGGCTGCCATCGAGCAGGCTGTTCCCGGTAACCATATCGGGGACGTCGGTTATGCCGTTCAGTCCCTCGCCGAGTCTCACGGTTACGGCGTGCTTCGCGATTATGTGGGCCATGGCATTGGCCGCGTGATGCACGAGGACCCCAACGTTCCTAACTATGGAAAGAAGGGGAGGGGCGTTCGCCTCCAGGCTGGCATGGTCATTGCCATCGAGCCGATGGTTACGATGGGTTCCAACCATGTGAGCACGGGCTCCGACGGTTGGATCGTCACGACCAACGACCACCTGCCCGCCGCGCACTACGAGAACACCGTCGCCATTACCAATGACGGCCCGGTGATTCTCACCACGGATGCGCAAGGTGCTTGGTGTTCGCTCCAAGGCGGAGAAATGTAAAAGTCGCCGCCCCCTGATGCCCAACCTCGCCTTTCAATTTCGAAGGCATGACCCCAAGGTCAATGCCTTCTCATTTCAAGGCGATCTTGGGCATCAGGGAACGGCTTTGTTTTACATTTCAAATGTAACAAGTTCCACTTAGTTGTGGAGCCATTACGAAGTTATTACGATGCGTGCATACGTGTTGTAGAATACTCAATCGCTGTCGTTTTCTAGAGAAAGATGATTGCTTGTGAAGAAGGAAGACGCAATTGAGCTCGAGGGTACGGTAAAAGAGCCGCTGCCCAACGCCATGTTTAAGGTCGAGCTCGAGAACGGTCATTCGGTTCTGTGCAACATTTCTGGCAAGATCCGAATGAATTACATCCGCATTCTCCCCGGTGACAGGGTTGTCGTGGAGCTTTCCCCGTACGACCTGACCCGCGGCCGCATCACCTATCGCTATAAATAGCGGCACGCATACACGCTCTTTTCCGACTGCAGGCTTAGCTCAACCTACGGTCGGTTTGCGTGTGAAGACCAGCCATAGTTTTAAACGCCTGCGGCTGGGCGAGTAGATAGTAGGGAAGTAGTTTGAGCGCTACCGAAAGGAAGAACGATGAAGGTACGTCCTTCGGTCAAGAAGATGTGCGATAAGTGCAAAATCATTAGGCGCCATGGCAAGGTCCTCGTCATTTGCGAGAATCCCCGTCATAAGCAGCGTCAGGGTTAAGAGAGGAGACTACGTTGGCCCGTATTAATGGTGTCGACCTCCCGCGTGAGAAGCGCGTTGAGATCGGTCTGACCTACATTTACGGCATCGGCCGCACCACTGCGACGAAGATTTGCGTCGAGTGCAACGTTAACGTGGATACGCGCGTTAAGGACCTCACCGAGGATGAGGTTAACGCCATCCGCGATTATATCGATAAGAACCAGATCATGGTTGAGGGCGACCTCCGCCGTGAGCGCAACCAGAACGTCAAGCGCCTTATGGACATCGGCTGCAACCGCGGCCTTCGTCACCGCAAGGGCCTCCCGGTCCGCGGCCAGCGCACCCACACTAACGCTCGTACCCGCAAGGGCCCGAAGCGTCAGATCGGTGCTAAGAAGAAGAAATAAGGAGCGCTAGATAGATGGCTACTGCTAAGAAGAACGTTCGCGCTGCCCGTCTGAAGCGCGCGGACCGTAAGAACATTTCCGTGGGCCAGGCTCACATTCGTTCTACGTTCAACAACACTATCGTTTCGATCACCGATCCCCAGGGCAACGTCATTTCCTGGAAGTCGGCTGGCCAGGTGGGCTTCAAGGGCTCCCGTAAGTCCACGCCGTTCGCTGCCCAGATGGCTGCCGAGGCTGCTGCCAAGCAGGCCATGGAGCACGGTATGAAGAAGGTTTCCGTCTTCGTCAAGGGCCCCGGCTCCGGTCGTGAGACCGCCATCCGCTCCCTCCAGGCTGCTGGCCTCGAGGTCTCGAGCATCCAGGACAAGACCCCCATTCCGCACAACGGCTGCCGCCCCAAGAAGCGTCGCCGCGTGTAACTGAAAGGATCGTATCAATATGGCAATCGACAGGACTCCTGTTCTTAAGCGCTGCCGTCAGCTCGGGATCGATCCCGCTGAGCTCGGTTACAGCAGCAAGAAGGAATCTATCCGTCAGCCCAAGCGCCGTCGCAAGGAATCTGAGTACGGCATGCAGCTGCGCGAGAAGCAGAAGGTCAAGTTCATCTATGGCGTTCTGGAGAAGCAGTTCCACGGCTACTTCAACAAGGCCCGTAAGATGAACGGCGTCACCGGTGAGAACCTCATGATCATTCTTGAGTCTCGCCTCGACAACGTCGTCTTCCGTCTTGGCTTCGCCCGCACCCGCAAAGAGGCTCGTCAGTCCGTCCGTCACGGTCACTTCACCGTGAACGGCAAGCGCGTGGACATCCCGTCCTACCGCGTCAAGGCCGGCGACGTCGTCGCTGTCGGCGAGAAGTTCCGTGACCTCCTCCCCATCAAGGAGGCTCTGATTTCCTCCGAGCGCTTTGAGGTCCCTGGCTGGCTCGAGGTCGATATCGAGAAGCTGTCTGGTAACGTGCTCGCTCTGCCGACGCGTGAGCAGATCAGCGGTGATATCAACGAGCAGCTCATCGTCGAGCTCTACTCTAAGTAGTCCATCCGGGCTGCTGAGGCTGGAGGTAATACATGTCAGAATTCATTAGGCCTCAGGTTCAGGTCGAAGAGATCAACGAGACGTCTGCTCGTGTCTCCGTCGAGCCGCTCGAGCGTGGCTACGGCGATACGCTTGGTAACTCCCTTCGTCGCGTTCTTCTGTCCTCGCTCGAGGGTGCCGCCGTCGAGGCTATTCAGATCGATGGCGCGCAGCACGAGTTCATGACCATCCCTAACATGGTCGAGGATGTCACCGACATCGTCCTGAATGTCAAGGGTCTTGTCTTCAGGGCTCTCGGCACGACCGACGAGGCGACCGCCACCATTTCGGTTGACGGCCCCTGCGAGGTCACCGGTGCGGACTTCTTTATTCCGTCCGAGTTTGAGCTGGTCAACCCCGAGCAGCACATCGCTACGCTCACCGAGGGTGGCCATCTCACCATGAGCATGCGCATCGGCTATGGCCGCGGCTATGTTTCTGGCGAGGCCAACAAACGCGACAACGATCCCATCGGTGTGATCCACGTCGACTCGCTGTACTCGCCGGTTTCCCGTTGCGCCAAGCTCGTTGAGGCTTGCCGTGTCGGTCAGCACACCGACTACGACCGCCTTGTCCTCGAGATCGAGACCAACGGCTCCATCGCCCCGCGCGACGCCGTGGTCCAGGCTGCCAATATCATTAACCAGCATATGGCTGCCTTTATGAACCTTGCCGAGACCCCCGAGGTCGAGGAGGAGGCTTCGATCTTCGCTCCCGAGGTCACCAACGACAACGCTGAGCTGGACAAGCAGATCGAGGATCTGGACCTTTCCGTCCGTTCTTACAACTGCCTTAAGCGCGCCAGCATTCACTCGGTCCGTCAGCTCGTTGAGTTCTCGGAGAACGATCTGCTCAACATCCGTAACTTCGGTGTTAAGTCGATCGAGGAAGTGAAGGACAAGCTTGAGTCCATGGGCCTGAGCCTGAAGGCTTAATGCTTCGCATATTTGAGGAGAAACTAGACCATGCGTCATAACGTTAAGAAGGGCCTGAAGCTCGGCACCGATACGAGCCACACCAAGGCCATGAAGAAGAGCCTTGCTAAGGCCCTCTTCGAGAACGACCGCATCAAGACCACCGAGACCCGCGCTAAGGCGCTGCGTTCGGTCGTCGATCCGATCATCACCTGGGCCAAGAAGGGCGACCTGCACTCTCGTCGTCTGGCTATCGCCAAGCTCGGCGATAAGCAGCTCGTTGCCGAGATCTTCGACAAGGCTGCTCAGGGCATGTGGCAGGACCGCAACGGCGGTTACACCCGCATCATGAAGCTCGGTAACCGCAAGGGCGACAACGCTCCCATCGTTATCATGGAGCTCGTCACCGAGCCTTGCACGCCTAAGGCTAAGAAGGCTGCTCCGGCCCCCAAGAAGGCCGCTGCTCCCAAGACGGTCGAGGCTGCCGAGGAGGCTCCTGCTGAGGAGACCGCTGAGTAGACAATCCGTCTGCATAGGCTATATTCGAGGGGTACGTTCGCGTACCCCTCTTTTTTTGTCGAAATGCCATTGCTTGTTTGTTGGGAGCGCCCATGACTGCGCCGTCTGATTTCAATTCGATTTCCGAGCTTGACGCCACGCTCGTATTTCGCGTGGCCTATGATGGCTCGTCGTATAGCGGATTTGCCGTGCAGCCGGGACAGACGACGGTTGCGGGTGAGCTACGTCGAGCTATTGAGACGCTCCTGCGCCGTCCGATCGACCTGACGTGTGCGGGACGTACCGATGCCGGCGTGCATGCGGTGGCACAGTTTATCAGCGTGCCCGTAACGGACGCTGAGTTGGCTTTGACGCGCCGTAGGTGGCTGAGGGCTATGGATGCCCTCCTGCCCAAAGATATCGCCATAAACGAGGTCTACAAGGCCCGTAAAGGCTTTTCTGCACGCTTTGATGCGCGTTCCCGTACGTATACGTACCGTATTGCCGATCGCGACGCGCGCCCTGTGCTTTCGCGCGGTGCGGTGTGGTGGCATCGCTACCCATTGGATGTTGAGGCGATGTCTGCGGCCTGTCCCGCGCTGCTGGGCGAGCAGGACTTCAAGAGCTTTTGCAAGGTGGCGTCTGCCGTGGGCAAGCCCACGCACCGCTGCGTGATGCGTGCCGAGTTTGGCCATGAGGTTGCGTTTGGCGAGGACATCCTGACGTTTACCATCGAGGGCAATGCGTTTCTGCATTCGATGGTCCGCACGATCGTGGGCACGCTTGTCGAGATTGGCATGCATCGCCGTGAACCCGAGTGGATGCGCGAGGTCATCGATGCTTGCGACCGTACCGCTGCGGGCCCCACGGCTCCTGCCTGCGGCCTTACGTTTATGGGCGTGGATTACGATCCCGCCGAGCTTGTCGTGCTCGACTAGGGGAGGGCTCGACGCGTCGTGCGTCGACACCTGTCATCTGTGGGCTGCGCGTGTGCAACATCTGTTCTTGACGTGCAATACAACTGGTGTCTTATTGCTTTTATTGCCGGGGTGTACCATGAACCACGGTTTGATTTATTGCTGTCGAGAGGACGGATAACTTGGTTCGACGTGGCTCGCATCCGCGACTTTCGGTGATCCTTGTGGTAGAAGGTTCGCCCAGCTATGCGATGCGTGCGCTCGAGAGTATCCAGAACCAAGACCTCTACGATTTGCAGATTGTCGTTGTCTGCCGCGATGCTGCGCCTGGTGTGCGCCATTCGCTTCAAGTTGCCGCCGACAGGGACATCCATATTGATTTGATTGACGTCGAGGACGCGAAGCGCGGCGCTTGTCTTCGTGCCGGTTTTGCTGCCTCGCGCGGCTCTCAAATCATCGCCATGAACGCCGATGAGTGGTTTGCTCCGCAGTCTCTTTCCAAGATGGTCGATATCGCGTGCGATACTGCGGCAGACATAGTGCTCCCCACGGTGTCGCTCGACCGCTATGATGCACATCGAGAGCGCCATTCGCGCGTCTTGGATGCTGCTCATATTTCCATTGATAGCAAATCTTCGATGGTGACCGGGCTGTCCCAGTTGATTTTAGGCGGCCTAGTCGTTCAGACCTCTGGCGTGATGTATAGCCGTCCGCTGTTTGAGGCATGCCTTTTGTACGACAAGGCGTTTCGCACAGTTGGGTTTATGGCGTGCTCGCTCTCGCGGGCGCAGCGCGTCTCCGGATGCGGCGACGCTTGTTTCCACGCGGCGGCACCTAAGCTTACAGATGCCTTTGATCCCACCATGTATGCCAAGGTATCCGATGACACCCGGGCGCTCGACGAGCTTACGGACTCACTCTCGGAAGCAGATAGCGGTGGTCGGCTCAAGCTGGCAACCCAAAAGTTCTACTTTGCCGGACTGGTCGCCTGCATCGAGAATTTGTGTCTGAGCCCGCATGGGGTGTCGTCAATCGAGCGTTCCGCCCGTATGCGTGATATGCTCGAGGCGCCTCGAACCCGTCAGATGGTCGCCGCGCTCAAGGATAACCATCGGGGGCTCGGTCTGTTGTTTGGGCCGATCGCCAGCGCCAAGCCCGCGCGCTGCGTGATGTGTACGCATCTGGCAGCTTTTCTTAACCGGACGGGCGCAAAAACCGCCTAAACGGCTCATCTCGAAACAAATTTGCATAGAATTGTTTCGAAATGCGTTCTTATACACAAAAGCCTTCAAATAGCGTTAAACTATTCAATCACTGATTGATTGTCTCCGCCATCTTTTGGAGAGAGGGTTTGTATGGCTAAAAAACGCAATGGGCGCCAGGATGCCATTAGAGATATTGTGCGCAATAAGGACGTCCGCACGCAGCGCGTGCTGGTCGATGAGCTCCGCGCTATGGGCTTTGATTGCACGCAGGCGACTGTCTCTCGCGATATTGCCGATATGGGGCTGCGTAAGCTCCCTGAGGGCATCTATGTTCTGGCAGAGGACCTGCACCTGCAGCGTATGGTTTCCGAGCTCGTAACGGGCGTTCTGCGCACCGATAATCTGGTTATGATCAAGGCTCAGCCTGGCACGGCTTCCGGCATCGCCGCCGCCGTTGATGCGGCAGAGCTGCCCGATGTGCTTGGCTCGCTTGCCGGCAACGATACGATTTTGGTTATTGCCCAGACGGCCGAGGACGGCGAGCGTCTTGAGGCGCTGATCAATAAGCTGAGCAATTCTCGCAAGTAGGCGTGCGGGTCGTGCGCTCGGCACTGTGTGCGTGACATAGTGGCTTGTAAGGGGTATCGACGTTGGTCGGTACCCCCTTTTTTGTTTGCCGGTATAAAGACCGCCCACCAGGTCGCTTTAAACTAAAAGGCCCCCGAGCAGTTTAATAAGCTGCTCGGGGGCCTTGTTGCTTATGGCCGGATGATTTCTAGCCGACCGTATCGTCAGGCGTGGGCGAGGGGTCGGGAGTGGGCGTAGGCGTAGGCGTAGGCGTGCCGCCATCGCCGCCGGTCGAACCACCAGTGGAGCCGCCCGTCGAGCCACCGGTCGTACCGGTGCCGCCGGTGGTGTCGCCGCCCGTGGTCTCGGTGGTCGTGGTCGTCGTGGTAGTCGTTGTGGTGGTTTCCTCTTCGTCCTCGTTCTCGTCCTTGTCGTCGTTCTCCGTCTTCTTGGTGTTGTTGGTGCCGTAGAACTTCCAGACGCTGTTGTTCTTGTAGGTGGGCGCCGTTCCGGTCGCAAACTCCTCGCGCTCGGTACCGGTCAGAACGGTGTTCATAAACCGCTTAAAGACAGGCAGGTTGGTGCTGTCGCCCAGCAGGTCTGTGCCGTATTTTTGGATGGGAATCTCGCCCGCGGAATAGCCGGTCCACAGGGCGCACGCCAGCTGCGGGGTATAGCCGCAGAACCACAGGTTGGTGGTGTTGTCGGTGGTGCCCGTCTTGCCGGCATAGGGCTGGTTGACGCTCAGGGCGCCGGCAGCACCCGTACCGCCGCCCTTCATGACGCCGGACAGAACATCGGTGACCGCGGCGGCCTCGCCCTCGGTAAGTACCTGTGAGGGATTGTCGGTGTGCTGGTACAGCACCGAACCGGTACGAGAGTCAATCTCGGTGATGGCGATCGGCTGGCGATAGTAGCCGCCGTTGGCAAACGTCGCGTAGGCGGCGGCCATCTCGAGCGGCGAGATCGAGCCGGTGCCGAGGGTCATGACGGGAACGTCCTCGATGTTGTCCTTGGCGGGATCGATGCCGAGCTTTTTGACGAGCGAGATGATCTTGCTGTTGCCGACGGCTTCCGCCACCTGGATGTAGCCGGTGTTGGAGGAGTATGCCGTCGCCTGCTTAAGCGTGATGTTGCCATAGCTATGGTTGGCGTAGTTTTGGACCTCGGTCGTGGTGCCCTTGGCCTTGAGCGGCGAGTTGCAGTTGAGGGTGACGTTGGGGTTCATGCCGTTTTGGATGGCAGTTGCCAGCGTAAAGGCCTTAAAGGTGGAGCCGACGGGACGCTTGGCCGTGGCATGGTTTACGTGGTTCTCGTCGGCGTTGTAATCGTAGCCGCCCACCATGCACTTGATGTAGCCGGTCTTGGGGTCGACGACGACCATGCCCATGTCCAGGCCGTCGAGCGAGAGCGTGTCGAGCTGCTCGCGAACGGCATTCTCTGCCACCTGCTGCATCGTGGGGTCGATGGTGGTCTTGACGGTCAGGCCGCCCTTAAAGAGCACGTCGGTCGAGAACTCCTGCTCCAGCAGCTGCTTAACATAGGCGACAAAGTAGGGCTGCGAGTATACGTCAACGCCGCTGCCCGAGATTTCGGTCACGTTGAGGGTGATGGGCTCGGCCTGTGCGGCATCGTGCTCCTCCTGCGTAATGTGGCCCAGGCGCAGCATGTTGTCGAGGACCTTGTTGCGACGGGACAGCGCCAGGTCGGGGTTGACCGTGGGGTCGTACTGCGAGGGCGAGTTGGGAAGGCCGATCAACAGCGCGGCCTCGCTCAGGGTGAGGTCTGCGGCGCTCTTGGACAGGTAGGTCTCGGCGGCGGCCTCAATACCGTAGGCGCCGTGACCGTAATAGATGGTGTTGAGGTACATCATGAGGATCTCGTCTTTGGAGTACATGTCCTCCATCTTTACGGCGATGTAGGCCTCGCGCACCTTACGCTCGATGGTCGAGTCGAACTGCTCCTCCTGCAGGATGGTGTTGCGCACCAGCTGCTGGGTGATAGTCGAGGCGCCTTCGTGCCCGCCGCCGAGGGTTGCCACCGCAGCACGCGCGATACCCCACAGGTCGATACCGCCGTGCTCGTAGAAGCGCTCGTCCTCGACGTCAACGGTGCCCTGTAGCACGTAGGGGGAGACCTTGTCCTTGGTGATGGACTTGCGGTTTTGCGTGTAGAAGCTCGCGATCTTGTTGCCGTTGCAGTCGACGATCTCGGTGGGCTCGCTCACCAGATACGCGTTGGCGTCGGTGTAGTCGGGCAGATCGGACAGCCAGCGGTTGACGTTGCCGACCATGCCGATGCCAAATGCCACGCCCGCGATAAGCAAAAAGCCCAAAAACGAGAGCAGGATTATGGGCAGGGCATGCGTCTTTGAACGGCTGCGTCCCTGTCGTTGGCGAGGACCCATATATTGACCTCCAGGTATGTCGTGCCGGACGGCGGATGTGCCGTCGGGGCAGGATGGACATAAGTTATTACACGATAAACCAAACGGGGCGCGCGAGGCCTCGTGTATGCTGGAAGACGGCATTTTTCAGAGTGAATGCATACCTTGGTAAGGAGTTTGCCGATGGCGATTCGGACGATGGGGCCGAGCGGACAATACGAGACTGGATTGGATGCTGCCGGTGCGGCGCTGCCCGAGCTGCTGGCGCCGGCGGGCGGGCTCGACCAGATGCTTGCGGCCATCGCCGCGGGTGCCGATGCCATCTATGCGGGGTTGGGCGGCTTTAACGCCCGTGTGAGCGCGCATGGCTTTACGGATGACGAGTTTGCGCGCGCTTGTGCCGTGGCGCATGCCCATGGCGTGCGTGTGTACGTAACGCTCAACGTGTTCGTGTTTGACGATGAGTTGTCCGACGCGGTGGCGTTGGGAGCTCATGCACTGGAGCTGGGCGCCGATGCTCTGATTGTCGCCGATGCCGGGTTGGCCTGCGCGCTGCGCGCGGCGATTCCCGGGGTCGAGATTCACCTGTCTACGCAGGCGGGCGTTCACAGCGAAGGCGCCGTGCGGCTTGCCGCCGATGAGCTGGGAGTCGAGCGCGTGACGACGGCACGCGAGCTGGCGGTCGACGAGATTGCGGCGCTATGTGCCACGGGCGTGCCCATCGAGGTATTCTGCCACGGTGCGATTTGCATCGGCTATTCGGGGGCGTGCGAGTTTTCGGCCCTGCGGCGTGGGCGCTCGGCGATGCGCGGCGACTGCACGCAGCCGTGCCGTCTGGCGTACGACCTGGTGGACGAGGCGGGACAGAGCGTTGTCGCCGTCGAGGGAGATCGCCTGCTGTGCCCGCGTGACTATCTGGGTATTGCGCATCTGCCCGAGCTTGTAGATGCCGGCGTGGCATCGCTCAAGATCGAGGGTCGCATGAAGAATCCCGACTACGTCTTTAACGTGGTGAGGGTGTGGCGTCGGGCGCTTGATATGCTGCGCGACGGCACATGGGATGCCGATGCGGTGCCGACGCTTGAACGCGAGCTGGGGAGGTCGTTTAACCGTGAGTTTACCGATGCGTACCTGCGAGGGCGTTCGGGTGCCGAGCTGATGAGCTTTGAGCGCGCAATTAACCAGGGCGTGCGCGTGGGGCGTTTGGTCGCTGTGGGCCACGAAGAGGTGACCGTTGAGCTCGACGCCGCCGTGGCGGCGGGTGACACGCTCGAGATTCGGTTCTATCCGGGTGTCGACGCGCGTCCCGATGTGCCCAAGCGCTGGCCGCAGGTGCCCTGCCCGGTGGATGCCGCAGCGGGGAAGCGCGTCGTCGTGCATTGCAAGCGTAAGGTGGACGCGGGCTGCGAGGTGTACCTGATTCGCAGCGCCGGCGTGTTGGATCAGACGGCGGCGGTGTTGGGGCGCATGCGGGCCGAGGCGGATGCGGTCGTGCCTGCTGCTCGCGCCGTTGAAGTGCTGCCGTTTGAGGGCTCCGTTGTCGCTGGCGATGTGCCGGCGGCGGGACTGGCGGAGTCGGCGGAGCAGGGGGCTTTGGCTCGTATGTTCTTTGCCTGGGACCTGATGGATGCCGACCCGTGTGACGAGCTCGACCTGTCCGATGCGACCGTGGTGCTCGATGAGGTCTGTCGCGGGGGCGACGTCGAGCGGACCCGCTCGCTGATGCAGCGTGCCGGGCGTGTGGTCTGCCGCAATTTGGGACAGGCTGCGATGGCGCGTGAGTTGGGCGTGGCGTTTGATGTGGCGGCGCCAGTGTTTTGCGCCAACCGGGCCACGCTTGTCTGGCTGCGTGGGCTTGGTGCGGGGCGGGTGTACTTGCCGGCCGAGTTGCTCGGCAATGATGCGGAGCGTATTGCCGAACTGGCTGCTGAACCCGGCGTCTTGGGTCCGGTCGACGCCGACCGTCCCGAGCTTATGGTGTGCGAGCACTGCCTGCTGACCGCCGAGGGCGTCTGCGCCACCGATGCGACGGGGCAGGTCCATTGTCGTGACTGCTCTCGTCGTCAGCAAACGCGCTATTTAGTTGAACACGACGGTACACGTCTGCCAGTTGCCATTGACGCATGCGGCAGGACGAGGATTTTCCTGTCGTAGGTGCCGCGTCGCGTCAGTTTGTTATCATAAGAGAGTTTATGGACTTCCAGCACCGCCGTTTTCGGCGAGGGTGCTATAGAAAAAGGAGGATACCCAATGCTGTCTGTTGACGAGCAAATGCGTATCATCACCTCGGGCGCCGCGCAGATCGTTCCCGAGGCCGACCTTCGCAAGAAGCTTGAGAAGGGCGAGCCCCTCAACATCAAGCTCGGCGTCGATCCCACCAGCCCCGACCTGCACCTGGGCCACGCCGTGCCCCTGCGCAAGATGCGTCAGTTCCAGGACCTGGGCCACAACGTCACCCTCATCATCGGCAACGGCACCGCGCTGATCGGCGACCCTTCGGGCAAGAATTCCACCCGTCCGCAGCTTTCGCAGGAGCAGATTGAGGCCAATGCCGAGACCTACGTGAGCCAGGCCATGAAGATCCTGGATCCCGAGAAGACCACCATCGTGCACAACGGCGACTGGATCCTTTCGATGGACCTGGCCGGCCTGCTGCAGGTGTGCTCCAAGTTCACCGTCGCCCGCATTCTTGAGCGCGACGACTTTACCAAGCGCTACCAGTCTCAGACGCCGATCGCCCTGCATGAGTTCCTGTATCCTGTGATGCAGGCATACGATTCGGTCATGATTAAGGCTGACGTGGAGATGGGCGGCACCGACCAGCTCTTCAACCTGCTCGCCGGCCGTGAGCTCATGGAGAAGATGGGCATGGAGCCCCAGATCGCGCTCACCATGCCGCTGCTCGAGGGCACCGATGGCGTCCGTAAGATGTCCAAGTCCTACGGTAACTACATCGGCCTGACCGACGCGCCCAAGGATATGTTCGGCAAGACCATGTCCATCCCCGACGAGATGATCGGCAAGTACTATCGTCTGGCGAGCTCGCTCACCCCGGCCGAGGTCGACAAGATTGACGCCGCCCTGGCCGACGGTTCCGCCGACCCCTATGAGCTTAAGCGCGCTCTGGGCCGCGACCTGTGCGATACCTACCACGGCGCCGGTGCCGGCGACGAGGCCCAGGCCGAGTTCGACCGCGTGTTCAAGGAGGGGCAGCTCGCCGACTTCCCCGAGAAGCATGTTGAGCTGACCGTCAACGACGAGGGCCAGATCTACCTCGCCGGCCTGCTCAAGGACCTGGGTCTTTCGGCGAGCGCCGGCCAGGCCCGTCGCGACATCGACGGCGGCGGTGTCAAGATTAACGGCAAGGCCGTGGCTCCCAAGAGCTACAACATCGACCCCAGCGCCCTCAAGCTGGGCGACACCCTCTCCGTAGGCAAGCGCAAGGGCTTCAAGCTGATCTAACGGGCAAGTTGACCTCACAAGTGCAATAAGGCCGCAGCCGGGATTCCCGACTGCGGCCTTTTTAGATGATCCCTTGGGG
>DBGAPG010000160.1:0-41085 GCA_048438765.1 Collinsella sp. | reverse complement strand
ATATTTCAGCTTAAGCCCTCGCTTGCCATTATAAAGATTGATAAGCAACAACGAAATTATCGCGGCAGCAACATCAGGATTAAAAATATTAGCTGTAGTGAACTCAAATCCGCCGCCAATTATATGGCATGACGAAAGGAGCACTGCACACACTGCAGCAAAGAACATCTTAGCTTTGCTGTCGTGGAATAAATAGAATGCAGCCACAAGCAGAATGCCATACGCACCGCCATCCAGCTTAGTGTATTCAGCTGCCAGTGCTGTCAAAACAATCAGAGCAATTTCTGCAATGTGCCTCTTCCATTTTGAAAGACTTTGTATCTTTCCCAGAATAATCAAAAAGACCAAGGAAAGCAGGAGCTCATACATAACATTCTGTTGCCGAAGGTCAAATAGCTGCCCGGTTTGAACGAAATCGTATATGGGCTCCGCAATGATTGCGAAGACAAGCATATTTCGCAGGTACTTCTTTATGTCATGAGTATGCAAAAATCCCTCAACTATCAAAAAGCAAAATAAGGGAAATGCAATTCTGCCAAGAACATGAAGCACATCCGAAGCCTCGCTTAGAATCGCCCACTGTTCGTCTGATATCTGATTGTACGATGCGTGAGTCATGATTCCATTGGTCAGGACGATCCTGCTTACATGATCGAGAACCATCGAGATGGCCGCTATTATCTTTAATGTGCTGCCGCTAATTCCGTATCTATCTGTTTTCATTTCTTTGTCCTTTCTTTGGGTGGGCCGTCAGGGGTTCAGCCTGCTCCGCAGGCGGCCGCTGCGGCGCTTCGCGCCTTGCGCGCTGCGCTGGCAAACGCTCACGCGTTTACTCAGCTCCGCGCCCCGACGGGTTCGAACCCGTGTCGCGGCAACAAAAAAGCGACCAACCGGAGTCGATCGCTTTCTTTTCTATGGTGGGCCGTCAGGGGTTCGAACCCTGGACCTTGGGATTAAAAGTCCCCTGCTCTGCCAGCTGAGCTAACGGCCCGCGGGTGGCATTGTACCACGGTCTGGGACTATTCCCAACTCCATTGGCCGTTCTGGAAAATCACAACTTCACGTCCATCAGGCGTAATGCCCGTAATATCGATGTCGTCCGTGCCGATCATAAAATCGACGTGCGTGCTCGAGACGTTAACGCCATGCTCCAGGAGCTCCTCCTTGGACATGTCATACCCACCCTCGATGCATTCGGGGAAACCGACACCTAGCGCGAGATGGCAGCTAGCGTTCTCGTCATAGAGCGTATCGTAGAACAGAACACCACTTTCGCGGATCGGCGTGTTCTTGGAAATGAGCGCGACCTCTCCCAGGTGAGCAGCGCCCTCGTCAGTATCGATGATACTTGCGAGCGTTGCCTTGCCCACGCGGGCGTCGTAGTCCACCACGCGGCCGCCCTCGAACTTAATCCAAAAATCTTCGACCTTATTGCCGTGATGGATGAGCGGCATGGCCGAGTACACGATACCGTCGGCGCGCATGCGATCGGGCGAAGTGAAGACTTCCTCGGTGGGAATGTTGGGGAAGAAGGGGTGCCCATCGGGCGTCTTGCCCTTGCCGCCGGCCCACTCGTGACCCTTCGTCATGCCAATCGTCAGATCGGTTCCATTTGCCGCGTTGTAATGCAGGTAGTCGAAACGATTGTCGTTCAGGAAACGCAGGTTCTTTTCGAATGCGGCGTCATGGAGTTCCCAGTCGCTCTCTGGGTCCTGGCCATCGGCGCGCGCGGTGTGCAGAATCGCATTCCACAGCTTATAGATTGCAACCTCATCGGCGTCTCCCGGGAACACCTCGTGCGCCCAAGCCACGACCGGAGCGCCGGCGATGCACCACGGATTGATGTTGTAATCCAGTCCACGGCGGAAAACTTTGCACTGCGTATTCCTCGCCTTTGATGCCGCGGCCGGCTTGGCTGGATCGATGCCCTTGAGGGCCGCAGGATCCGCACCCTCGATAAAGACAAAGCAGGCACCATCCTGGGCCAAGGAATCCAGCTGCATGCGCTTCCACTCGGGCGTCTGCTCAAAATAGCTTTTCTCGACATGCTCGTACGTGAGCCTCGTCACGGCATCATCGGCCCAAATGACCGTCACGTGGCCGGCACCGGCAGCATAGGCCTCCGCGACCACCACGCGCGCAAACGGCGCGCACTCGACCGGAGACTGAACGACGACCTCCTGGCCGGGCTTGACGTTTACGCCCTTGCGGACGACCAGGCGCGCGTAGTTTTTAATCTTGGGCTCCAGGGCCTTCATGCCCTCCAGAGCCTCTTCGACCGTCAGGGCAGCTCGAATCATGTGCCACTCCATCTATCTATAGAACAGTAAAAAGGCGCGCCGCAAAAACGACGCGCCTTATATCTTAGCGATAAGTATGTATGCAAACGCTACTTCTTCTTGGAGTCCTTCTTGTCCTCCTCGGCAGCCGCGCGCTCAATAAGAGCGTTGAGCTTGTTCTCGGACATGCCCTCGGCCTGCGCGCGGTACATGTTGCGCAAGGGACGAATACGAGCGAAGTCATAGATAAAGTCGCCCAAAATGATGACGTAGGACAAAACAATGCCGACCATCTGGACAGGGCTGGACACCATGCCAGCGGGAGCGAAGTACAGCGAGGCCCAAATTGCCACGACGAGCACCATGCCAATGGCGAGCACAATCCACCAGATGCGACGGCGCTTGGTGTAGTCCTCGTCCTGCTTGAGGAGGATATTCGACACCGTATAGATGCGGTCCTCCTTGGCGCGCTGCTTAGCCTTGCGGGCGCGCTTCTCCTCTTTAGAGAGGCCCTCGAGGTTCTCGCCCTTCTCGAGCTCTTTGCGGCGTGCCTTAGACGAAGCCGGCACGACGCGAACGGAGCTCGCTGCTTGGCGGGCGGGCTTAGCAGATGCGGCAGACTTGCGCGCAACCCCGGTAACTTCGTGGGATTGCGTGCGCTTGTTCGTGGCGCTACGGGTACTCACTTATGCGTTCTCCTTCATGCTTGTGAACTGGGAGCCCGTGATGATCTGGAAGGCCTCGCGATAGCGCTCGGACGTGCCATCGATGACCTCGGCGGGCAGGTGCGGGGTCTCCCCCGTCATATCCCAGTTGGCCTTGAGCCAATTGCGGACGAATTGCTTGTCGTAGCTAGGCTGGATCTTGCCCTCCTCGTAGCTGGCAGCAGGCCAGAAACGGCTGGAGTCGGGCGTGAGACACTCGTCGATCAGCGTGACCTTGCCATCAATAACACCAAACTCGAACTTGGTGTCGGCAATGATGATGCCACGGGTCGCGGCGTACTCGGCGGCAGCCTTGTAGATCTTGAGGGAAAGGTCACGAATCTGCGTGGCGATGTCCTCGCCCACGATCTCGCAGCAACGCTCGAACGAGATGTTCTCGTCGTGGTCACCGATCTCGGCCTTCGTGGACGGCGTGAACAGCGGCTCAGGAAGCTTGGAAGCCTCGGTCAGGCCCTCAGGCAGCTGGATGCCGCAGACGGTGCCGTTCTCGTCGTAGGTCTTCTTGCCCGAACCGGTCAGATAGCCGCGGACGATGCACTCGATAGGAATCGTCTGGGCCTTCTTAACCAGCATGGCGCGGCCAGCGAGGTAGTCACGATACTCAGCAAACTCCTCGGGGAAATCCACCGGGTCGATGGAAACGAGATGGTTGGGGACGATGTCGGCAAACTTATCGAACCAGAATGCCGAGATGCGATTGAGTACCTCTCCCTTAAACGGAATCTCGTCGGGAAGAATGAAGTCGAACGCAGAAATGCGGTCGGTGGCGACCATCAGCAGGTTTTCACCGGCATCGTAAATATCACGAACCTTGCCACGGGAATCCGGACGACGCTCCATCGTTGTCACGTGAGTCACTCCTTACCTAAATACGACAGAAATGCGGGTTCTTTCCCGCATGTTTTCGCAAACTCGGAGCGGCAGGGACGCGGCCCCTCCTTCACCGAATAGCGAAAAGCTAGTGCTCCATTGTAGTAGATGCCGCGTCTGCCGTGTGCTCGCGGGGCAGATGAATTGTAAAAGTCGTACCCTTTCCAAGCTCCGACTCCACGGATATGTAGCCATGGTGACGCTCGACGATCTGCTTGGTCACGGCGAGGCCAACGCCCAGGCCGCCAGCTTCGCGGGCGCGGCTGGCATCGGCGCGCCAAAACCGCCCGAAGATGCGCGACAAATCGTCCTTGGCAATACCGATGCCGGTATCAGAAACGGCAATGCTGACGTGCTTGCGGTCACTGAGCACCGACACCACGACCCAACCGCCCTCGGGGGTGTAGCGCATGGCGTTGCTCATGAGGTTGATAACACATTGCGTGATCATGTCGGGATCGGCCTCGACGACATCGTCGTGACCCTGGGTCTCGTCCGCAAAACGCAGGCGCAGATCGCGGTCGACAAACAGGCGCTCCTGGGCATTAACGATGGAACGCACGAAAGGAACCATGTCCACCGGCTCAAGGTTGAGCGGAGCCGTGCTGTTTTCCATGCGCGACAGGTCGAGCATCTGCTGCACCAGACGAGCCAGGCGACGCGTCTCGGAAGCAACGGTTTCCAAATGCTCATCGTCGGTGGGATACACGCCATCCTGCATGGCCTCGACCGTTGCGAGCATGGCCATAAGCGGCGTGCGAAGCTCGTGTGCAACGTCTGAGGTCAGGCGCTTCTCGTGTTTCATATCCTTCTCGAGCGAAGTGGCCATCTCATCGAAGGTCTCACCCAGCTGATCGATCTCGTCATCACCGCGCAGTCCCGTGCGAGCCGACAGGTCGCCGTCACGGATTTGCTTTGCGGTACTGGTGATGCGATGAATCGGCTTGGTGAGCATGCGCGACACGAGCGATCCGATAACGACCGAAATGCAGATTGCAACAACCGCGGCGAGGGCCATGGCGTTAAAGGTCTTCTCCCTAAACGCAGAGTCCGCCTTGGTGAGCAGAGCGTCGGAGCCGATGGCCCACAGCTTTACCTGTCCGACATGCTCGCCGGAAGACGTTACAATCTCGACGTTAGCAACGCTATCGGAGTCGGTTGGAGCAGACGAGACCGGGCTATGCGATGCCCTCTTGCCGCTCGTGTCGTCGGTCGTAGCCTGGTTTTCGCGTACATCGGCGGTGGCGCTTGCCGAGGGCCAGGAATCGTCATAAACGATCACGCCCTTTTTATTGACGACCTGCATACCCAGATCGTCGGAAACCAAACTCGACGTTGCGACCGTGCGCAGTTCTCCCGCGGTCCAAGAGCCGTTTTCCTCATATGAGGTTGCCAACTTCTCGGCAGCGGAATTTGCAATTTCGACGATATTGGAGCGTGTGTAATCCGAAAAGACCGTGCCCCACACAACAGAGACAACGCCCACCAGCACCAATACCGTCATGAGCGATGTCAGAGCAAAAGCAAGTGCCATGCGCGAGGGATAGCTCATCGTTGGCCGTGAATCGGAACGAGGCGTGTTCCAACTAGCCTTGGAACCCGCCTCGCTCTCCTGCTTGTGCTTTTGTCCGATTTCAAAGCGCGCAGGTGTCATATGTGATTTCCCTATTTCTCGTCCGACTTATCGGTCTTGGCCGGAGCCTCGAAGCGATAGCCGACACCATGGACGGTGTAGAGCCACTTGGGCTTCTTGGGATCATCGCCCAGCTTGGCGCGAAGATTCTTCACGTGGCTATCGATGGTGCGCTCATAGCCCTCAAAGTCATACCCGAGCACTTTCTCGACCAGCTCCATGCGGTTATACACACGGCCGGGATGGCGGGCAAGCGTGGTGAGCAGCTTGAACTCGGAAGCCGTCAGATCGACTTCCTTGCCCTCGACCAAGATCTTGTGGCCCGAGATATCGATGACCAGATCGCCGAAGTCGAGCACCTCGACGGCGGGCTCGTCGGCCTGATGGGCACGGCGGAACAGAGCACGAACGCGGGCGACGAGCTCGCGCGGCGAGAACGGCTTAATCAGATAGTCGTCGGCGCCGAGCTCAAGACCGATAATACGGTCCTCGATCTCGCCCTTAGCCGTCAGCATGATGATGGGGACATCCGAGGTATCGCGAATGGTGCGGCAAACGCGCTCGCCGGGAATCTTGGGGAGCATAAGGTCGAGCACGACCAGGTCGAACTGATGCTTCTCGAACTCCTCGATCGCGGACTGGCCGTCGCCGACGCCCACAACCCAGTAGCCTTCGCGCTCGAGATAGGCAGCGACGGCGTCACGGATTGCCTTCTCATCCTCGACCAGCAGAATCTTTTTTGCATCTGAAGCCATAACACGGCCCCCCTGTCTCAATTAGCTAAGAACAAGCCCATTTTAACGCACCTGAGCCCGCCGGATGCCGCTATGACGCGGCAGCTCGGCGGGCGGTACTCACAATTACAACGCGTTTATTCCCCTGTTGGCGCCTTTTTAACCCCTCTAAGCTTAAAGAGAGAATAGGCGTGCAGTGACCGTCTCTGGTATACCCTGGCTGTTGCGCACCGTGGCGTACGTAAGGAATGAGTCCGATTTTCCCGCCGTAGCTGGATAATCGCCATACTCCAAAGCGCGGTCGGGCGACAGCAGCGAGCCATAGGTCTTGGCAGAGGTGTCGATCAGGAAATGCGACGCCTGTACCTTAACAAGGTATTTATTCTTCTTGCCAGCCGCACATGCGAGCGGCTCGCGTGACAGAAAGAGGTACGGCCCTCCCTCATTACCGATATACGTGCCCATATTGCCCAGGCTGCCCACGCCGCTATAGGCCGCCTCGATAGAAAACACGAAGGTATCGCCCATATACACGGCCTCGAAAGGCGAGACTGACGAGGGAAGGACTAGCTGGGCACGCTTGGTGTTGTTGCCGTCGGTCAGATCGATTGCCGTTATGCCGTAGTAGACGCCCTCGTCGTTGCGGACACGCGGCGAGATGGTCAAAATGCCGTCGCTCGCGCGCGGGGCCGATGCAAAGCGGCCCGTCGATTTCCAAATTGTCTCGGCCTTGGATTCATCAAGTGAGCGACGATAGCAAAACGAATCACTACTCGTTTTATTGCCGCCTGTCGAAGGCATTTTATACCAGATGACTGATGACCCGAACGCCGTAAACAGGGGCGGATCATAGTCCTTGCCACCTCGATCGAGCTCAACCACATCGCCAGAGAGCGAAGCGCCCGACAGATTTTGAGCGTAGAGCTTCCACGATGAATTGGCAAAGTTCATCTCAACCCACGCGAATACGCCGTCGCCGGCGCGGACATCGTAGAATGCATATCCCGTGCCCTCGACAGGATCCTCGATTAATGTGGTAAGCGAGCCATCGCCCAGGTTGAGCACACCGAGCGTGTTGGCGTGCAATGCCGATGCGGGCGCCATCATCGCCGCGGCGTAATCGCCGTCGCAGTAGTACAGCAGCGTACCCAGAGGCAGCGTCCACGACGCCGCCGGCTCAAGATCGATGTCGACGGCCTCATACTCATCCGTAATCGAGATAATTTTGGAATCGTCCTTGATAACCTGCGGCTCGCCGGCGGCATCATCGCTGGTACCCGTTTTTTTCGAGCATCCGGCAAGCACCGTGGCAGCGCCCGCGGCAGCCCCACCGAGTACAAAGCCGCGACGCGATATTCCGTTCTTGATGTGATCGGCGATACCCATTAGGCGATCTCGGCGCGAGCGGCCTCGATGGCGCGCGTAAGCTGGTCGGCGCAGGAGGTCTTTTTCATACCGCAGGTATTACCGGCGAGAACCTCGATTACGCGATCGGCAGGAGCGCCCTCGACCAGCTTGGAGATTGCCTTGAGATTGCCGTCGCAGCCACCGGTAAACTCAACGCCTATCACCTTGTTGCCGTCATCGGAAAGGTCAAGGTGAATATTGCGAGCACACACGCCCTGAGGCTTGTAATCAAACGAAATCATGCGATCCCCTCTCAGAATGTTATTCGAGACGACTATTATCCCCGTCTTTCCCTAAATGCAACGAGGCGCTTTGCCGGCAACACACATTACCAGCAAAGCGCCCTAAAAAGCTAACGTTATGCCCGAACCTACTCGAAGCTCAGCTGCTCCAGACGATCAAAGACCGTGTCGATACGGGTGAGGAAGTCCCATGGATCAAAGATCTCGTCGAGCTTCTCCTGGCTGACGGTGCAGCGCGGGTCGGCCTCGAGACGCTCCTTAAAGGTGGGGCCGGAGACACAATCCTGTACCTCGTGCCAGGTTGCCATGGCGTTCTCCTGCACAATGGCGTACGCGTCCTCGCGGGTGATGCCCGTATCGACGAGGGCGAGCAGCACCTTGGAGGAGAAGATGAGGCCGCGGGTCTTATTGAGGTTGGCCATCATGCGGGCAGGGTACAGCTGCAGGCCGTCGATAACGCGGATGAGGCACTGGAACATGTGGTCGAGTGCGATGAAGCTATCGGCCTGGGCGACACGCTCGGCAGAGGAGTGCGAAATGTCACGCTCGTGCCACAGGGCGACGTTATCGAAGGCGACCTGGGCGTTGGACTTCACGACGCGCGACAGACCGCAGACCTTCTCCATGGTGATGGGATTGCGCTTGTGCGGCATGGCGGAGCTGCCCTTTTGGCCCTTACGGAACGGCTCCTCGGCCTCGAGCGTATCGGTCTTCTGCAGATTGCGGACCTCGGTCGCGATGCGCTCGCAGGTGGCTGCGGTGGTGGCGAGAACGCCGGCGAGATAGGCGTGATGGTCGCGGCTGATAACCTGCGTGGACAGCGGGTCGTGAACCAGGCCCAGGTGCTCGCAGACGTACTCCTCGACAAACGGCTCGATGGAGCTGTACGTGCCGACAGCGCCCGAGATGGCACCAAAGGCAACGTTCTTGCGGGCATCCTCAAGACGGTCCAGATCGCGCTTGAGCTCCCAGGCCCAAGAGCCAAACTTCATGCCAAAGGTCATCGGCTCGGCATGGATGCCATGAGTACGGCCGGCGCAGAGCGTGTTGCGCTCCTCAAAGGCGCGACGCTTGCAGATCTCGCCGAGTTTTTTGACGTCCTCGATGATCAGGTCGCAGGCCTGGGTGAGCTGGTAGCACAGGGCCGTGTCGCCCAGATCGGAGCTGGTCATGCCATAGTGAACCCAGCGGCTGGGCTTGGGGTCGTCCTCGGGAACATCGGCATCGATGTATTCCTTCATGTTGGTCAGAAAGGCAATGACGTCGTGGCGCGTGACTTCCTCGATCTCATCGACCTTCGCCTTCTCAAAGTTGGCATGGTCGCGGATCCACTGGGCCTCGTCTTTGGAAATACCGATCTTGCCGAGCTCCGCCTGGGCCTCGCAGGCCAAGACCTCGATCTCCTGCCAAATGGCGTACTTGTTCTCGAGGGAGAAGATGTGTCCCATCTCCGGGCGGGTATAGCGATCGATCATAGCGGCTCCTTTTTGGTTATTGGCACGTTGGTCGTAACCCAACCATTGTACCGTGCGCAGGTGCAAGTATGGGCAGCAGGCATTAACCTAACATTTTGGAATTGGAGCGACCATGAGGACGTCCGCGCATTTGCTTCGCAAATACGCACCGGCTTCAGTGGCATACCGAGATCCGGGGAAGTGTGGGAGCAAAGCGGGCTGAATCTACCATTCCCGAAATCTTCCTTGCTCCATGGGGCGGGCAACGGGACGTCCGTGTATTTGCTTCGCAAATACGCACCGGCTTCAGGCGCCTGTCGGCGCCTTCGCCTGCTCGCTACAAACGCTTCGCGTTTGCTTAACGCTCGCACCCTGGCGGGTTCGAGCCCCGGCGCTTGGTAGTAAAAAGCACGGCAACGTAACGCTGCCGTGCTTGTGCTTTTTACTGGAGCGGGCAACGGGACTCGAACCCGCGAGTGTCAGCTTGGGAAGCTGATGCCTTACCACTTGGCGATGCCCGCATATGTGGGGGATAGTATAACGCGGTTGTCTTGTTCGATACAAGGGTGGCGATGCTTGTTTTAGCTGTGGAGATTCGTTTGAAAATCGCGTCAATTGTGGAGACGAGGACCTTTGACTTCCTGTTCTCCTTATCTTCTACCTGCGCTTTTGCTTGATTGTTGTATTTGAGCTCAATTTGTCAGGAATTGGGCAAGCTTTTGGTCAGTCTCCGGTACTTACCCGCATGAACCTCGGGGGTAGCCTCATCCTACGCGTCGCAGCCTCCCCGTGCGGCGCACGAGGGATAAGGAGCAGCCATGTCCAACGCACCCACGCACTCTGTCCACAGCGCAATTGCAACAGGTCCGCTGCTCCTGCTCCTCTTCCTGCTTTTCGGCTGCCTGGCACCGGGAGCCGCATTTGCCGTCGATGGCTACGACCAGCTCGGCTTCCGCACTATTAGCGATGATTGTGGGCCCTTCTTCATCGGCAAGTATGAAGCTCAAGACACCTCGATTGCCTACTGCATGAACCAGGAGCGCCCCGGCCCCACCAAACCGGGTGGCCCATGGCTCAACTTTGATCAAGGCTGGGTGTGGCTCGACGACGAGTTCGCGGCAATCGTTTGTCACGGATATCCCACCACCACGTCGTTTGGCGGTTACCATCTTTCACCCGATCGCGCCCGCGCCGCCACCCAGCTTGCCGTATGGATGCTCAACGGCACTACCCATGTCGACGGCACCTACTCCTACACGACCGCTCAGGGTAAAACCAAGAGCGGACACTTTACCGCCGACAATGAAGTCGTGGCGGCTGCGCGGTGGCTCCACGACAGCGCAAAATCAGGAAGCATCAAAGCCGCTCCGCACCGCGCGCGACGCTATCTAGGGGCCGTATCGGGCGGCAGCAAACGTCAAGACATGCTCTATGTACTGCCGGCGGTCTCTGTTTCCTTCCAAAAGCAGTCTGCTAACACCGTTATTACCAGCGGAAACAATACCTATCAGTTTACCGGGGCAACATTCGATATTTTTGAGAGCGCCAGCGGCGCGCGTGTCGGCACCATCAAGATGGACAGCAACGGTCGAGCGCAAGCAGCACTTCTGCCCAACACGGCATACTACCTAGTTGAAACGAAGGCGCCGGCCGGCTATGTCCCCCGCCACGATCGTATTGCCTTTACCACGGGGAATGACGGCGGGCGGGTCGCCATTGATGAACAGCCCGGCACCATCAACCTGCGTATCGTAAAACTCGATGCCGCGACGAATGCCGGCCCCCAGATGGGATCTTCACTCGCAGGAGCAGAGTTCACGTGTGTGTCGCAATCAACCCCTGGATGGGCACAAATCCTCACGACCGACGAAAGCGGTCGGGTCGCCCTCGCCGATGTCCCCTTAGGAACCTTTACCATCTACGAATCAAAAGCCCCCGAGGGCTACCTGCCATCCAACGACAGCTGGACCTATACCGTTGGAGCCGACCAGCTCGGCGATTCAGGCGTGGTCGAGATCGAATCTCGCGTTTCCGATATCCCCATTGCGTTTGACCTTGAGATTTCCAAATTCAAGGATTACGGCAATAGCGACCAATCCGGCCTGGAGCAGCCGGCGGGTGGTGTTGTCTTTGAGGTTGTCAGCAACAGCTCTCAGCAGGTTGTTGGCACACTGACCACAAACATCTATGGCTTTGCCTCCACCAAAGACCAGCCCGAAGCATGGTTCGGCACAGGTAAGCGACCCGCCGGTGTCCACGGAGCCGTCCCATACGACCGTGCCGGCTACACGGTTCGCGAGGTTCCGGAAACCGTCC
Organism: Collinsella sp.; assembly: GCA_048438765.1. Lineage (GTDB taxonomy): Bacteria > Actinomycetota > Coriobacteriia > Coriobacteriales > Coriobacteriaceae > Collinsella. The sequence goes on along the minus strand of DBGAPG010000160.1, from coordinate 29,425 downwards.
CCGAGGGTTTTAAACGTGCAGGGGAATGGACCGTCGGGGCCAATCAGATTTCCGACGGCGCCGAGCTTCAATATATCGTGGACAACCACGCTCTGTCGACGCATCTCCAGATTGTAAAACGCGATGCCCAAACAGGCGCTTCTGTTCCCCTAGCCGGATTCTCCTTCCAACTCCTCGACAGCAATCACGAACCTGTCTCACAAACTTGCTGGTATCCAGCACATAACGTAATGGACACCTTTACGACTGACGCGACCGGGACCGTCACACTGCCCGAATCGCTCGTGCCGGGCACCTATTATGTACGCGAAACCTCGGCCAAAGAGCCCTATCTTGTCGGCGAAGAGATCGAGGTAAACATACCCGCCGACATGAACCTAACGCCCGTTGCAGTCGCCTCGTATTATGACCACGCCGCGACCGGAAACATCAGGATCGTTAAAACCGATGCCATAGACGGCAGCAGCCTCGCGGGCGCCGTCTTTGAGATCCGTGCCTCGAGTGATATCGTGCGCCCCGACGGTAGCATTGCCGCGCTCGACGGTGAGACTGTCGCTACCGTCACGACGGATGAAACTGGAGAAGCACGCGCGGACAACCTCCCGCTGGGACTTGGCACCGCACGCTACGAGATTGTCGAGACTCAAGCGCCGGCAGGCTTCTTGCTCGATCGGACAACCCATATTGTCGACCTTACTTATGCCGACCAGAAAACACCCGTTGTAGAAGCACGGCTTAACGTATCCGACGATTACACCAAGGTTGATATCTCCAAGGTCGATGCAAGCGGTGAGCAGGAAGTGGAAGGCGCACAACTCACCTTATATGGTCCCGATAAAACCGAAATAGACTCCTGGACCTCATCCGACAAGCCACACCGCGTCGAACATCTTGCACCCGGCACCTACTCGTTGCGCGAAATGATGTCTCCGCGGACCTATGACCTTGCCGAGGAAATAACGTTTGAAATAAAGGATACGGGAGAAGTCCAATCCGTCGCGATGAAGGATGCGCCCATCGAGATCAAGGGACAGGTCGACAAGCGTCAGGAACTTGTCCAACCTATCGAAAAGGGCCTGTTGGCTAACGGCGATGGTAAAAATCGCGCCGCGACGCAAACTAATACGGATGGACTTTTCTCCTATACCATCGACGCTCGAAACGATTCCGCTACTTGGGTTGATGAGTTTACGATTACCGATGATCTTGAGTGCGCCAAAGACGGCACGGCGAGATTCATCTCAATCGAAACCCCCGTCGCCATCGGCGACCTCAACGGTCTGTGCAACGTGTGGTATCGCACGACGCCGTTGGACTCGACAGACGTCGATGAGCCGGCGAACGCGACACTTGACGATGGACACGAAAATCCTTGGCTTGAGTCCGACGAAGTAAAAGAGAGCCTTGGTGAGGACTGCCGCCTCGTCGATTACGACGGCTGGCGCCTCTGGAAGGCGGATGTCTCGACCACGGAATCCACCACACTCGAGGTGGAAGAGCTCGACCTTGCATCCAATACCGTCGTAACAGGCATTCGAATTGAATACGGTGCGGTAGCCGCCGACTTTACGACTCGAAGCGATGCGGATTCTTGGACCCGCGATGATCTCAAAGATGAGCACGACGACCTTGACGATGCCAAAGCAATCCTTGGCACAGACGCTCGGGGCGCAGTCGTACACATGCAGGCAACGTCGGCTTATACGCCCCAAACCGCACTCACCAACAGCGCGCGCGTCGATCTTTGCCGCAACGGTGGCGGCGATAAACTTGAGTCACATGACGAGGACAGCGTCATTCAACGCTGTACCCTACCGCAGGACCTACCGGCAACAGGATCAGTTCCCATCGCCGCTTGCATCACCGCGCTCCTGACCTCGGGTGCCGCAGCCCTATGGTTCGCTCGCCTTAGGTCGATCCCAAAGAAGCGCTAGCGCGATGAAAAAGCGGGCGAGCCAGTCCCCTGGCTCGCCCGCTTTCAATCATGTAAATCGCCGCATCTACTCTGCAGACGAAGATCCACCATCAACGATTGCCTGCTCGGACTCAGGAATCCCATCGGCACCCGTACTCTGTTCTTGCTCCACCTCTTCGCTGATTGCGGAGGCGGGGGTCGAGCCCTTTGCACCCACGATGTAGGCAGCCCCAAATCCTAACGCAATGGCAATCAAGGTCAAAATCACGTAGACAGGCCAATGGCGCTTAATATACGAAAACACGTTGACTCCTTAGAGCTCCGTCTACGAACGGCGGATAACCTCGGTCACGACCTCGGATACCGTAGCAATGTTCGTCGGGTTGACATTGTGGGGCAGGTCGTCCTCGGTACGAGCGCAAGCCAGACGCGTGCCGTCCACGCCGGCGATGGTAAGGGCTCGGCGGCTCGCCTCGAGCGCAGCATAGGCATCGGTCTTGGCATAGGGCATCTCGAGCGCGCCACAATCGACATGGAACGACTTGCAGACCTTGCTGACCAGGTTCATGATGCGGCGATCGCCCTTGAGCAGTTGTTGTTCGCCCTCGACCGTCACCACCGAAAGCCTACCGGCGCCGACGGATTCAAGATTGATAAAGAATACGCCGCGGAGCTTATCGCGATGCGAAGCCAAGAAGGCCTTCATGCCAGCGCCATCACAATCCGAGGCGCCCGTTGCCACAAACCAGATATCGTGACCGAGCAGCTCATCATCGCCCATAGAGGCGACAGCCGAGAGCATATCTTCGGAAGAAGCGCCATCGGAAGACGTAGCGCCACCCTTCCAGCCATCGTTATCGTCCTCGAAGTTATCCCACGAACCGATACCGCGACCGGACTTCTTGGCATCGTAATCGTCTTCGACGCCCAGCCAGTCACTCATGCTGTCCTGCTCGTTTTTCTTTTTACGGCCGAACAGACCACCCAGGCCGCGCTTACGAGACTTGGGTGCCGCCGGGGCGGGAGCCGAAATGGTCTCGATCGGCTGTGCGCCCGACGCAACGGGCATAGGAGGCGCAACGGGTGCCGATGTGGGTTCGGGGCCCTGGGCAGTAGCAAAGGGATCGTTGACCTGTGCGGAGGGGTCGGGAAGGTCGAACAGCGACGTGCGAGACGCAACGTTTGCCTGCTTCATAGACGGCAGCGACGGATCGGGGACCGAAGCCAGCGGAGACGAGGAAGGTGCAGGCGACGGTGCCGACGCCGGATCGGGAACATTCATCTGCGGGCGCGGCGATGCCTGGGAGGAAATCTGGGCCATAAGGGAATCGACCGTTTCGTCCTGGGTGGGAGCGACATTGGCAACCGTGGCACCGGAACCACTCGGGGTCGGCATGGTGAAAATCTGCGTGGAATAAGGCCTCGACTCATCCGTCTCGGGAGTCTCGGAAACCGCAGGCACTTCCTCCTGCTCGACCTCGGTCGAATCATCTTGCTCGGCTGCCGCGTATTGCTCTTCGTCAGAGTTGGCCTCGACGGGCTCGTCCTCGGCGGCATCTTGGATTTCGGCAGCATCAACAGGCTCGTCATCGTCTGCCGCGTCGCCCTGCTCATCGGAAACAGGAAGGGGCTCGGCAATCGCGGTGCCCTGTTTTTCAAACGTTATCGTGGAATCGAACTGCGCGGCATCAAACGACATGGTGCTATCGACGTGCTGCTGAGCCTCGAAAGACGTCGTCGCTTCAACAACATCCGCGGACGCCGGTTGCTGGGACTCAAAGGACGTTGTAGCTTCGGCGGCTTCGACGGGCGCGGACTGCATAGCCTCGTTCTGCTCGAACTCTTGCGCCGCGAGCTCACGTGCCGCCTCGGCTGCCTGCTGCTGAGCGATAGCCTCCTGCTCGGCAGCCTCGCGTGCGGCAGCGCGCTTCCCCTCGAAATCGTCGACAAATTTCTTGCCCTTTGCAAACGCACCCTTAAAGAAGTTGGAAGCGCTGGCGCCAATCGACGAGAACGCGGATGCAATGTCGGCATGCGGCGTTGCCGCGGGAATCTCGGCCGAGAAATCAGTATCGCTCTCGTAAGACACGCGCCTCGGTTGTTCAACGTAATCGTCGTCAGACTCGTCCGCAACGTCTTGCGCCGGTGCGGCGGGAGCCAAAATGTCCAGTCCTGCCGCGGGATCGAACGCGGACACCGCCTCGGGATCGGCAACGGCAGCGGTAACCGCGGCAGACTCATCATCCGCAGCCACGACGGGGGCAGGCTCGGGCTCAAACGTTGGCTCCTCGCCCTCCTCGTAATCGAGCGTGCAGGACTCGGGAAGCATTCCGAGCGCACGGATGGCATCCGAACCAAAGCGGATGTTGCCGGCGGCGTTGCGATAGAGCTTGGGCTCGGGCTCGGCAGACTCCTCCGCCGGCTCGGCAGCGGGAACCTCGTCATTGAACTCTTCGGCTTGGGCAGCCTGATTCTGATCCTCGGGCACGATAGCGCCGATCAGCGTCTCGTCGGCAGACGCACCCTCAAAGCCCTCGATTTGCTCGTCGAAAGCCTCACCCTGTTCGGGCCCGGTCTGAGCGTCGGGAGCAATCGGCTGACCGAATTCGTCCTCGGCGTAGGTAGGCTCTTCATACTCGATGGTGTTGCCGTAGTCGTTTTGCTGCTGGGCCGCGGCATATTCCGCCGCTGCGCGCGCCATTTCCTCGGCACGACGCTTCTGCTCCCCAAAATAAGTATCGAACGGAACATCGTCGGGAAACTCGTTTTCGCCCTGGAAGGGAGCAACGTTGTCCATAACGCCGAGCATAGCGGCGACAGAAGACTTGTTGCACACCGCGCCAGACGTATAGGGAAGAATGTGGCGGTTAGAGATAATGTTTGCCGCGTTGGCAAGTGCAACGAGGGAAGCGAGGATCGCGACAATCCACAGCAGAACCTTGAGCGCGCCGGGAAGTGACAGGATACGCAGGATGGCAACGGCAGCAGGGGCAACCGTGGCAACGGGCAACAGCTTGGCGATGAGCGCACGATACGAAGCATAGGGCTCGCGGGCGAGCAGCTCAGCACGGGGAGAGTCGTAGTGTGCGACAACGACCACCGGGCGGTTGCGCGGAGACGCGAGCGGGCCCGAGGCCTTGTGGTAGGCGATGACATTTTGGCTCACGCCCGTCTTGCCCAGGCGCGAAACCACGGGGTGGCCCGTGCGTTCGAGCACGTAAAGAACGGCGCCGACAATGGCCAGCAAGGTGCCGACCAAGCCGATACCGCCGCCGATGCCCATCAGCAGGGCGCCGGCAAACGCAAGAATACCGGTAACGGCAAATGCCAACCTACTGGGCGCCGGGGCATTGAACTCCTGAACCTCGGGGTCAAAGCCGTGGTTGCGGAAGATCTGAGCGATATCCTCGGCAGCCAAGCGCTCTTCTTCGCTGCATGCCGGCGTAATGCCGGTGTTCTGCAGCAGGTGGTTAATATAGTTCTGGGTGTTCGCCATGTGCGCTCCACATCCATAATCCGACAAATAGGCCCAATGCATGCACATTAGAACCGTATATAGTCGAAAGTATACCCCGAGCGAGCGCAAACGACCGAATTCGGGCCATCTTAACGCCCCGAGCGGACAAGGATATAGCCTAATCTCCATATCGGACTAAAATCATGGCAGCAAACCACCTTCTCATGCGAGGACTCTATGACGGCAAGCGACACGACCGCGACAATTAAAAAGGGGAATTCGGAGCCCAGTTTCGATAAAACGGCTCAGCGCATCCTCAATCTTTTCTTTGTGCTCAACAGCTCCCCCGAACCGCTGACGACCGAGCAGATCGTCTTGGATTCCGACCTGGGATATGGCTCCGGCAACATCGACTCGGATAAGCGCAAGTTTCGGCGCGATCGTGACAAACTGCTCGAGCGTGGCATCTTAATCAAGGAGGTTCGCCCCGCCGGTGCGCAGGAGACCGAGGAAAGCTCGTGGACAATCGACCGCGAGCACACCTTTGCAGCAGGCGGCCTCATCACCGCAGACGACGCCGATATCCTGCTCAACGCCATCGACCAGACACTAGCGGCCGGCTCATCCACTTTTGCCGCACCGCTTGCCGATATTCGCTCCAAGATTGCCTATCTCACCGGTAGGACGACGGTTGACGAAGTACCGATCCGTCGCTCTCCCACCGTCGATGCGGTTTGGAGCGCCTTTGCCGAGCGTTGTGCGCTGCGATTTTTATATCAGAACGGACGCGGCGAGCAGAAAGAACGTACCGTCTGTGTCTACGGCATGTTCGAACGCGAGGGCGTGGCGTACTTCTGCGGCCTCGACAATGTCACCGACGACATCAGGACATTCCGCTGCGACCGTATCGTTCGCGCATGGCGTCCTTCGAAGGCCTACGCCATCCCTGCGGACTTCAATCTCAACGACTATCTGTTCTTTGAATTCGATTTTGCCGACCGACCGCCCGTTGCAGCCACGTTCTCGTTCGCCCCTCAGACGCAGATCGATATGATCAACGGCCTCACGCGCGGGCGAGGTGAGCTCGCACACACCGATGCGGGATGGATCTGGACCGTTGACGTGCGCGACCTTGAAGCCGCCGCCTCATTTTGCATGGTCCACGCCATGGACGGCATGAGGCCCATGGCCCCCAAATCGCTCAAGCAGGCGTGGAACCACCTCATTGAAAGGACGGTGCACGAGCATGCCCGTGCGTAAACTCACCAGCGAGCAGAGACTCTCGCGCGCCATCGACATCATGGAGGCCCTCTACGCCGCCGGCGAGAGCGGCATGACACGAACCGAAATTTGCGACCGCTTTGACATCACGGGAGTATCGCTCGACGAGATTCTCGAGATCGTCTCGACGCTCGCGGACCGAGAATCGGGTGCGCGCATCATCTGCGAATGCCACGGCGAGCGTGTGGTCCTCACCGGTGACGCCGGACGTGTGCTACCGCTGCGTCTGAGTGCCGCCGAAGGCGCTGTGCTCAACCACGAACTTGAATCGTTGGGGATCGAGCCGCAGACGGCAGCTCGGATTCGACATGCCCTTCTGCCCGAAGAGCTCGGCTATAACCAGCGCGTCTTTGACACCGTCAACCACGGGTCACACTGGCAGCAGCTGAGCTGCGCCATTCAGGACGGCGTTCGCTGCCGCATCTCGTATCGCTCGATGGACGATGCACGGCCACGCGAGCGTCTGGTCGACCCCTTGCGCATTACGGTAAACGGCGACCAAACATACCTGATTGCCTGGGACATCGCGGTCGATGAGCAGCGCACCTATCGCATGGATAAAATCGAGGGACTCACCTTGACGGAAGACTCCGTCGTGCCTCACACACCGGGCGTCGCATCCCTCCACGATTCCCTTGCCCGGACGCAGCGTAGCGCAAAGCTCTTGATGCCATTCGATATGGCGGAGCATCTGGACTGGGCCGGCATCACCCTAATCGAGCGCAGCGGGGCAGACATGGCAACGGTAACCGTGCATTACGGCTCCGAGCGTTGGCTACTGAGCCAGATAATCGCAGCGGGCGGAGCCATCCGCATCTTGGATGACCCCGCCCTGTCAAAGCGTCTGTGCGATATGGCAAAAACCCTCGTCTGTCCGCTTTAGCGCCGCCGCTCGTGGTGTGCGCGCCACAGTTGCAGATAGTGACCGATCTGCGCCGATTCGATGCGCTGGTAGGAGCTCGTGGGCAGCGACGTTAAGAACTTCTTCCCGTAGCCCTTCGTCACCAGGCGCGGGTCGGCCAGAATCAGCACGCCGCAATCGGTCGACGAGCGGATAAGGCGGCCGGCCGCCTGCTTAACCTCGAGCACCGCCTCGGGCAGCGAATAGCGCGCCCAAGCGCGGTCTTCGCGCAGGTTGCGCTCGCACGAGAGCGGGTCCGTGGGGCTCGAGAACGGCAGCTTGGGAATGATGACGCAACGCAGCGTCTCGCCGCTGGCGTCAAACCCCTCCCAGAAGGCCTTAAGCGCAAAAAGCGACGAGGTCGGCTCGTTGATAAACCGGTCGCGCAGGCGACGAGGAGATGAGTTGCGCTGCTGGCAGTTGAGCTCCAGACCCGCACGGGCCATCTTGGGCTCAACGCGGGCGTACAGGTCTTCCATGTCGCGCCGATTGGTGAACAACGTGAGCACCGATCCGCCCATGGCAAGATGGGCGTCGACCAGCACGCGCTCGAGCGCCGTAAGATAGCTCTCACGATCGCGCGGATCGGGGATATCGCCCGCAACGACTACAGCCATGTTCGAATCGAAGTCGTAGCTCGAGTCCAAGTGCAGCGATGAGGATGTTGAAGCACCGATGCGATCGAGGCCGACCGCATGGTTAAAGTGTTCAAAGCTTTTGGACACCGTCATAGTCGCCGAGGCAAAGATAGCCGTGTGAACCTCGGGCAGCCACTCGGTTGCCAAGGCCTCGCCAATGTCGATGCGCTCTGCGGTCATCGACTCTCCGCCGGCACGCAGCCTGCGATTGACCTGCAGCGAATACACGTAGTGTTCATCGGTGCCATCAATGATGAGTTTGAGGTTCTCGACCAGCTCGTGCAGGCGACGCGAGATATCACCCAGGTCAACAACAACCTCGGGCTTGTCGGCGGCGACGGCTTGCACCAGCGCGTCGACGCTCTTGTCAGCCTGTTCCAATGCATCGATGGCAGCGTAGGCCGACTGTAAGAAATCATGCCAGTCGTCAGATTCGCGCAGCTCGGGGCCAATCCATAGATTGGCATTGTCATAACCCCCACGCGCACGGCGGCCGAGCTCGCGAACGCCATCGAACACGTCGGCGATTGCCATGCTCGCGCGCGCAACCGTCGACGTCGCCTTGGCAGTAAGGCCCAGATAGAGCGTAGAGCCCTCGGAGGTTGCCAAATCACGGGAAACCTGGCTTAGCGCGCCGGTGCTCGAGCCACCCAGGCGCTCAAACAGAACGCGTGATTCGTCCGCCGACACCACGCGCGCCCACTGGCGGCGCGCCTCGCGCTCGATGGAATGGGCCTCGTCGATTACCCAATGACGAATCGGAGGTAAAATCCTGCCCTCGGCCGCGACATTGCGGAACAGCAGGGAATGGTTGGTGACCACCACATCGGCATGCGCCGCACGACGGCGAGCGCCGTGGACCAAACATTTATCAGGGAAAAACGGGCAGAGGCGACGAGCACACTCGCGCGAGGCCGTCGTAAAGTCGGGACGGTTGACGCTGCGCCACCGAATGCCGAGCGAGTCGAGGTCGCCATCGGCTGATTGGCAGACGTACGCCATAATGACCGCGACCGCCGTGAGCGTGTCCGCCGGATCGCGCTTGGTGGTAATCTCGACCTGGCCTCGGCTCATGCGCTCAAGCTTGCGCAGGCACGGATAGTGGTCATAGCCCTTGAGAGCGCAAAATGACAGACCACCGTCCAGTTGCTCGGCAAGTTTTGGCAGCTCATGGTACATGAGCTGGTCGGCAAGATTGTTCGATTTGGTCGCAATACCAACCGTGATGTTGTTACGGCGTGCTGCCTCGGCAAAAGGCACCAGATAGGCCATCGATTTGCCGACGCCCGTGCCCGCCTCAATTACGCGATGTGTGCCCGTGACCAGCGCATCGCGGACCTCGAGCGCCATCGCGATCTGCTCATCACGCGGCTCGTAAGTGGGATACATGCGATTGACCAGGCCACCCGGCGCATAGTCTGCCTCAATCTCCTCACGACTCGGCATCTTGAGGACCGGCAGTTCGTCGGCGTCCACCCGATCGTCGGCGCGATCGGCCTTGAGAACGTCAGCACGAGCGGCGCTGAGAGAGAAGATAGAACCAGGGTTCTGCCCCGCCAAGAATGAGAAGATAGGACGATAGGACCAAGGCACATCCGGATGCATGTCGGCTAGGCGCGCCATGAGGCCCTGGGGCAAGTCGGTGAGCGCCACGAGCAACACACGCCATACGCCACACAGGGCGTCGACGTCGGCATTGGCACGGTGTGATACCGAGTCACAGCCAAACAGATCGGCCATAAAAGACAGCTTGTGCGAGGCCAGGCGCGGAAGCGCGATGCGCGACAGCGCCAGCGAATCGATCCAGATATCGCTCACGTTGACGCCGCCTTTGACCGACTCGATAAACGAGCGATCGAACGTGGCGTTATGTGCGATCACCGGGCAACCACCGACAAAATCGGCGAGAGCGGCGACGGCCTCAGCGGCCGACGGGGCATCTGCCACATCGGCATTTGTAATGCTCGTGAGCTCGGTAATCTCGGCGGGAATTAGCTGCTTGGGATGCACGAAGGTATCGAAGCGGTCGACGATCTCGCGGCCCGAAAGACGGGCCGCCGAGATCTCGATCAGCTCGTTGTCCTGCACCGAAAGACCTGTGGTCTCGGTATCGAGGACAATCACATCTTCCTCGATAAGGCCGAAGGACTGCGTTTTGGCGCGTTCGGCAAGCGTGGCATAGGAGTCGATGACAAACTGCGGCGTTCCTGACGAAACCGCGTCCTCGATTAGCATGCAATGCCCGCTCGACGAAGGCCCATACGGATCAGGCTGTCACAGACCTGCGGGAACGTCATGTCGTCTGTGTGGCGAATCTCATCCGGATACAGCGACGTATCGGTCATGCCGGGAATGGTGTTGGTCTCGAGGATGACGGGGCCGTCCTCGCTCACGATAAAATCGCTGCGCGAGATGCCCAGGCAACCGAGGGCCTTGTGAGCAGCACAGGCAAGCTCCTGAGCGCGAGCGTAATTCTCGGGTGAAATCTGCGCCGGAATACGATGGATGTCCGTAGGGTCGACATACTTCACGTCCAGATCGTAGAACTCACAGTCCTCGGGCTTGCGAATCTCGACAATCGGCAGGGCGCGCACGTCGTCCTCGCCGTACACGCCGACGGTGATCTCGGTACCCTCGATGCACTTCTCGACCAGCACTTTGTCGCCGTACTCAAACGCCTTGGCAATTGCCGCGGGCAGCTCGGAGGGCTCATGGACCAGGGAAATGCCATAGCTGGAACCGTTGACGGCCGGCTTCACAAAGCAGCGCTCGCCACAGACCTCGACGATATGATCGATATCGACTTCATCGCCCACCTCGAGCGCAAGGCCGGGGGCAATGGGGATGCCCGCCTTGGCGTATAAGAGCTTAGAGACCTCCTTGTCGGCACCGCAGGCGCTGGCAAGCACGCCCGAGGCCGTGTAGGGGATACCCAGGGTCTCCATGGCACCCTGCATGGCGCCATCCTCGCCGCCGGCACCGTGCATGGCGATAAACGCCACGTCAAAGCCGCCGGTCGCCATGGTTACCATAAAATCATCAGCGGCCGTGTCGAGCAGCTCCACCGAGGTGTAGCCGGCTTCCTTCAGTGCCACCACAACGTTCTTTCCCGAATTGAGCGAGATCTCGCGCTCGGCGGAATGACCGCCCGCCAAGACCGCTACGTGCATGTTCTCTAGGCTTTTACCCGGCATGGGCAGACTCCTCCTCTATAATTTCTGCAGCTGATACCATATTGTAGCGATACCCTCTACGTTTCCCCAAAATCGAAAGGCTTCCATGAATCCCAGGACTAAATCTCAGGACATTCGCGACTTGAGCCAAAACGATATTCGCGAGCTCGTGGCCGAACTTGGCCAGCCAGCCTTCCGCGCGAAGCAGCTCATCGAATGGGTCTTTGAGAAGAACGTTTGTTCGTTTGACGATATGACCAACCTTCCCAAGGCTTTCCGCGAGCAGCTTAAAGAGGCTTTTGCCTTTGACACGCCGACTGAACTAACCAAGCAGGTTTCCAAAGATGGCTCTCGCAAGTATCTGCTCGAGTACCACGACGGCGTTTCCGTCGAGACTGTCGGTATGCCCCGTCGTAACAAGCTTTCCGTCTGCGTTTCCACCCAGGCTGGCTGTGGCATGGGCTGCGCCTTTTGCGCTACCGGTCTCAACGGCCTCAAGCGCTCTCTGACCGCTCAAGAGATCGTCGACCAGGTACTTCATGTATCCAACGACTTTGGCGAGCGCGTCACGAGCGTTGTCTTCATGGGCCAGGGCGAGCCGTTTGCCAACTACGACGAGGTTCTCAAGGCGTTGCGAATCCTCAACGACCCCGATGGCATCGGTATCGGTGCTCGTCACCTCACCGTCTCTACCAGCGGCGTTATTCCCGGTATTCGCAAATTTGCCGACATCCCCGAGCAGTTCACGCTTGCCGTTTCCCTGCATTCCGCCATCCAGTCGACGCGCAATAAGCTCATGCCCGGTGTTAAGAAGTACACGCTGCTTCGCCTTCACGAAGCGCTTCAGCTCTACACCGAGAAGACCGGCCGCCGCCCGACCTATGAGTATGCCATGATCGAAGGCGTCAACGATACGAATCCCGAAATGCAGGCGCTCTGCGACTTCTGCGAGGGAACGCTGTGCCACGTTAACCTCATTCAGCTTAACGACATCGAGGGTAGCCCGCTCAAGCCGTCGCCGATTCATAAGGTTGAGGATCTTCAGCGTCGTCTTGAGTCCCGTGGCATCGAGACCACGATTCGTAACTCCCGTGGTAACGATATTGACGCCGCTTGCGGACAGCTGAAGCAGCGCTTCAAAGTTCAGAAAAACGCATAGGGGAGTCGCATCCCAAAACGTTTCATGTGAAACATCGAACGACCCCGGTTACAGAATATGCAACCGGGGTCGTTTCATTTATTGACCTTAATTTTGAATCAGCTGCTACCTGTCCCATTTTTTACGGCCAAAATAAGGGGTCCTTGTCTCATAAATCAGACAAGGACCCCCTCAAAATATGCTGAGTAATTGTTAGGTACCTAATAGCCTACATTTTCCCATTGGTTGCTGACCCAACCCTGATTAATCTTGGGATTCTTCGTTACCTGAGCTGTACGCATGGCAACATCTTCCGTCATAACATCCATTTTCTTTTTGGAAGTATCGACGATATCTTGCGCGCCACGAAGCAAGCGACCTCGAAGTTCATCGTCTGTCGCGATCTTATAGCCAGCAAAGACACCAGCCGCGACAGTCGTCACCAATGCAATCGCTGTTAAAATCTTATTCCTCATCTTGGCCTCCTTGATCAAACTGAATCATTTCGCCAAGAATACGAGAGAGCTCTTCCTCGTCTTTAAACTCAATCTCAATCTTATTCTTTCCACGCGAGCTCTTCACACGCACGTTGGTATTAAATACCTGACGAAGCACACGGGCAGCCTTTTTAAAGGACTGAGGCGTTGCAGGCCTTGGCGTCTTAGGTGTCTCTCCGGCAGAAAACAACGGAGCAAGATTTTCTGTCGCTCTTACGGAAAGGCCCTCTGTAACAACTTTCTCTGCAAGTCGAATACGCGCGTCCTCATAGGGAACTGCAAGAATCGCACGTGCATGACCAGCAGTAAGTTTGCCCTCAAAAATCATCTGCTGAACTACTTCGGGGAGATCGAGAAGACGCAGCGAGTTTGTAATTGCAGAGCGTGACTTGCTTACTGCCTTCGACAATGCCTCCTGGGTCATCCCGCTGGCATCAATGAGTTGGCGATAGCCCTTAGCCTCTTCGACGGGATTCAGATCAGAACGCTGAAGGTTTTCGATAAGAGCAAGAGCCAGCATCTCTTCATCATTTACCTCTTTAATGATGACTGGCAATTCTTCAAGGCCAGCAAGCTTTGAAGCTTGGTAACGTCGCTCACCAGCAATGATCTCATAGCCGTTTCCATGCTTGCGAACCAAAAGCGGCTGCAAAACGCCGTGCTCTTGGATTGACTCGCTTAACTCGCGAAGTTCAGTTTCGTTAAAATGAATTCGTGGCTGATTAGAGTTGGGAACGATATCCTCAATAGGTAGTTTTGTTTCAGATGCGGCATTTGAAGCCGATGCAGCCGAACCGCCGGTCTCATACTCGGCCTCTGAGACCAAAGCATTGAGTCCACGTCCCAATCCGCCACGTTTCTTTACACTAGGCACGCTTGATCACCTCTTTTGCAAGGTTCACATATGCTTTTGCACCCTTATTTTGAGGTGCATAGGTAATTACCGGTTCTCCAAAAGACGGAGCTTCGGAGATTTTAACCGTACGGGGGATTAGCGTCTTAAACGCCTTATCACCAAAGTACGATTGAACCTCCTCAACAACCTGATTTGATAGTGAAGTACGCGAGTCATACATGGTCATAAGCACACCATAGGTGTCTAAGCCCTTGTTCAGCCGTGATTTGACCATCTTCATTGACTCAAGCAGCTTCGTAACGCCCTCGAGTGCGTAATATTCGCACTGGATCGGAATCAAAACGCTGTCTGCTGCGGTCAAAGCGTTGATAGTAAGCAGGCCGAGCGAAGGAGGACAGTCAATGAAAATAAAGTCAAACTCGTCCTGAATCGGCTCAAGCAAATCTTTGAGGCGGGTTTCACGAGCAATTGCGCTTACGAGCTCAATTTCCGCGCCTGCAAGTTGAATTGTAGCCGGAATAACGAATACCTTTTTACAATTTGTATCAAGAACAAGCGATTCTGCCGGCACATCATTCAACAATGCATCATAGATGCAGTGATCAAGGTCTTCTTTTTCAATTCCGAATCCACTGGTGCTGTTTCCCTGCGGATCAAAATCGACAATCAGTGTCTTACGACCCTGCTCACCCAGTGCTGCTGCAAGGTTTACAGCCGTCGTTGACTTACCGACGCCGCCTTTTTGATTGATGATTGCAATGATACGCGTGTCTTTTGCGCTCTTAGAACGCTTAACGTCGCGAAATCCCACGGTCCCTCCTGGTGTGTATTAAAGCTGTCAAACGGAGGATGTTTCACGTGAAACATTCCGAATCGATATCAACCGCCATGTTTCACGTGAAACACTGCAAGTTGTTAGTATCCATTATGTTTCACGTGAAACATCTAGGCAAGCGGATTCTTCTTTGCCACGCCATTTGCACGAGGCAATGAGACAGATGCTGGATGACTCTTCTTAAGAACAATGAACTCCCTGTGACCCAAGCCTTCAGGCAAATCAATTGCGTCATTCAGAAGCAAAGTGAAGCCGCAAATCTTAGCTGCTGACATGCCGGAAGCAAGCTCCTCATCCGAAGGATTGCCCTTGGTTATAACAAATAGCCCTCCATCCTTCAGATACGGAGCCGCATACTCAACAAGAATCGGTAGAGAGGCCAGTGCGCGGGCGGTTACAACAGAGAACTGCTTCTTATGGCTTCGAGCAAATTCTTCAAGACGATCATGAACCGCATGAGCATGTTTCAATCCAAGAGCATGGACAAAGGAATTAACCGCATCAACCTTCTTGCCAACAGAGTCAATATAAGTAGCTTTACGATGCGTGGTTATAGTTAATGGAATACCAGGGAAGCCCGCACCTGTTCCCATATCGAGCAAAGCTCCCTCAGGAGCCTTGTTGATATAGGGGAGCAAAACAAGTGAGTCGAGGATATGAAGTACTGCAGCATCTTCTACGTTAAGAATACGGGTGAGATTGGTTGTCTTATTTGTTTCTAGAACCAAATCCAAATGCTGAATACATTTTCTCAGCTCAACATCAGTTACGCTCAAGGAATACTCTTTGCAATAGGAAGTTAGACGACTCAACATCTCGTCAGCCTGCTGATCAGTAAGTACTAACAACGAAAGCTCCTTTCTGACAAAAATCAGTGTATCGAGAACTTTTGACAAAAAAAGGGGACGTGGAAACCACGTCCCCTTAGCATAAGCTCGAGAAGATTATCGAGCAACAATCACCACATGGCGATCAGGGTCAGAACCCTCAGAATGAGTATCGACGGCATCATTGCCACGAAGTGCAATGTGAACCAGTCGACGCTCGTAGGCATTCATGGGCGGAAGCGAAACACTCTTATGAGTGCGGATGGCACGCTCGGCAGCAGACTGAGCCATGGAAGCAACCTTGTCCTGACGGCGACTCTTGTATCCCTCTACGTCCACTACAACCGGATACCTAAAGCCAAGTTTGCGGCTCACCAGCAAAGAGAACATAACCTGAAGGGCATCAAGGGTGCGACCATGACGGCCAATGAGAACAGCAAGGTCGGGAGCCGTTACATCCAAAATCAGCTCACCCTCGTCGCCCTCATACTCATCGATAGGAGAGTTGGCGGCATCGAAGTGCGAAAGGATGGAACGCAGGATGGAAATCGCAACATCGGCAATGGTGTCGAGCTCCTCATCGGTCAGCTCTTCACCAGCCTTGTAGCGCTGTGCAATCTCGGGATAATCGCCCGCGACCTGCGGGGCAACCTCCTCAAGCATATCCTCGATGATCTCTTCAGACATAACGTACTCCAAAAGTTAGGTACCTAAATAAGATTGATATCCCGTTACTTCTTCTTGTGCGGGCGCGGCTTCTTCTCTCGACGAATGACCTCAACCTGCAGCGGAGCGTTCTTAAGACGCTCCTCCTCATCGGCCTTCGCCTTGTCGATGACCTTCTGCGTCACAAAAATCTGCTGGATAACCTGCCAAGCAGACGAGACGTCGTAGTACAGCAGAACACCAACGGGAAGGCTCCAGCCCATCCAAAGCATCATGACCGTCATGACAACGGCCATCATACGCATGCTCTGAGCCTGCTGGCCGGTCTGGTTGCGCGACATATAGAGCTGCGGAATCAGGGTCAGGACGGCGAACAGGATCAGGCAAACCAGCGCAGGCAGTGCAACCATAAAGCCATCGGCAAAGGAAGCGCTCGGCGTGGTGGTCAGGTCGGGCAGGATGTTGAAGAACGAGAACGTGCCGTCGTTAAAGTACTGCGGCAGGTTGCGCAGCAATGTAAACAGGGCGAACAGGATAGGCATCTGAATCAGCAGCGGCAGACAGCCAGCCATGGGGTTGAACTTGTTCTCGCTGTAGAACTTCTGCATCTCCTCGGCCTGACGCTGGGGATCGTCGGCATAGCGCTCCTGGATCTCGAGCATCTTGGGCTGCAGCACCTGCATGCGAGCCGTCGACTTGGTCGACTTGAGCATGAGCGGCGTCAGCAGCAGACGGATGATGACCACCAGGATGATGATGGACAGGCCCCAGTCGACCGCAAAGGTCTGGATGAGCTTGAGCAGCTCGAAAAGGATGTTAACGATCCAATCCCACATGTAAGTTTTCCTCCGATAGCGAGTGCCCGCTAGGGCACAGGGTCATAACCGCCGACGTGCAGGGGATTGCAGCGAGCGATGCGCCTCACGGCAAGCCAGCAGCCTCTCAAAACACCGTGCTTCTCAATCGCCTGGATGGCGTATTGCGAGCACGTTGGGTAATAAATGCAGGCGTCAGGCAATAAGGGCGAAATAACCTGTTGATATATGCGAATAGGAGCGATGGCAACACGTCGCAAAACGTGATTGCTCATCGCTCCTCCCCGGCAACGCCGGCGCGCTTCATAAGCGAACGCAACGCCTTGTCCATCTCCTGCGGCGAGGAAACCCTCGTCTTGGGAGTTGCAAACAAGATGATGTCATAACCCGCAACGGGAAATCCACAGCTGCGGGCGGCCTCGCGCATCACACGCTTAGAACGGTTGCGCACGACAGCACAACCGAGCCGTTTAGCACCAACGAAGGCGACCCTTCCGGAGTCGCCTTCGCCAACCGATTCACATATGGTCATTCGAATCAGAGGGTGATTGAAACGACGCCCCTGACTGAACACATGCTCGAAATCTTGCCGAGACTTAATAGTCTTCATGCGAGATGTGTGTATCGCTGCTAGACAGTGAGACGCTTGCGGCCCTTGGCGCGACGACGGGCGAGCACGGCACGACCACCCTTAGTGGCCATACGGGCACGGAAGCCATGGGTCTTGGCACGCTTACGCTTATTAGGCTGATACGTACGCTTCATCTTAAGTTCCTCCTGCTGCATTTCGAGTGTCCGCGGGGACGCGGACGCAGATATAGACACGTGAGCTTGAAGATTGTAGGGAAATCAATGTTCAAATGTCAAGAAATCAAAGGTAAAAGGTTGCGCAGTTCACACGGTTCCCCCATAAGCCAAGCTCGATTTAGCGGTGCATGGCAACTTTTCACGATATTTCATCGAGTTTTCAACAGGTCATGTTGGCAATGTTGAGAACTTTTCGTCCGTTTTCCAAAGTTTTCAACAGGTTTTGAAAGTTTGTCGAAAGATGAGAAACATTGCACGGTGAGCTACTATTTGTTCGAAACCTTTTGGAAGATTGCGAGCGGCATGTCTGACGACTTTTACACCATGGTCGATTCCGGAGACCCGGCACCCGACAACGAGCACATCACCGGCGTGCGCGAAGAGCGTGACGAAGGTGAACAGACGACAACGCAGGCGCCAAAAGCCATGTACGCCGCGCGCATCGCCGTCTATGACGACATGCTGTCGACACCGCGTGTGATCGTCATTGATCCGCAAGATGTCCGCACGTATTTGGAAGAGACGACCAACACCGTCTACCAGTGCATGAAAGAACAAGGTGGCCATATCTCGCTCATGGTCATCCGCGAGATTGTCGAAAACTTTATCCACGCACACTTTGCAGAGCCCATCATCTCGATTCTGGACGGCGGAGACACCATCCGCTTTGCTGACCAAGGACCCGGCATCGACGACAAGGAACGCGCTTTCGACTTTGGCGTTACCAGCGCAAACAGCAAGATGAAGCGCTATATCCGTGGAACCGGAGCAGGGTTTCCCATGGTGCAGGAGTATTTGGAAAACGCCGGCGGTGCCGTATCCATCGAGGACAACATGGGCAACGGCACCGTGGTTACGGTAAGCCTGAACCCTAAACGCGTGCAGGAAATCGAGCGTGCCGGCGGACGCGGTGCTGCCGTGCGGCCCGAGACGGAGCAGCCCACATATCCCCTGCCGGGAGCTTTTGCGCAGCAGCCCATGGCAACGCAGCAGATGCAGCCCCCCGTGGGGCAGATGCAGCAGCCCGGAATGCTTCCCACACAAGAGCCCCAGGCGGCATCTATGTCGATGACGCCAAACATGCCAGAGGCCATGCCGCTGGCAGATCAGGATGCAGCAGCAATGCAGCAGGCGACGGGGGCACCGGGTGGCCAGCAAATGGGCTATCAGCCGTACCAACGGGGATATCCATATCAGCAGATGCCGCCACTGGGGTATGGCCAGCAGTTCCCGCAGCAGTACCAGCAGGGATATCAGCAGCCGTACCAGCAGATGCCGCAGCAGCAGTACAACCCCTGGGCCCAACAGATGCCTCTGCAGCCTTACCAACAGTGGCCTCAAAGTTTTCAACAGCAAATGCCGCCGATGCAGAGTTCTCAACAACCAGCAGCTCAAATGATGTATCCTAATGCAGCAAATCAGTATGCGCAGCCACAACCGGACGTGTTCGTAAGCGATCGCGGCAACGCCGCGCTGGGCTATCTGGCGCAAAATCAAGCGTGCGGTGCAACCGATCTGGCGAGGGCGTTTGGAAACTCGGCCCCCACTTGGTCACGCACGCTCAATGACTTGGCGCAGGCCGGCTTGGTCATCAAGCATGGCCAGAAATACCATCTGACCGAACTCGGCGCCGCTCGCGTGCGAGCTCAGAGCTAAAGAACGGGAGAGACAGTGGACGAGGAAGCAAGCATCATCCTGGGGGATGCCATCGCCTTTTGCCAGCGCGACGGCCAAGATGCACGCCTCATCAACATGCTGGGGCAATCGCGGGCCATAAGCCTGACCGAAGATACGCTCACGATCGAGGCCCCCTCGCGCTTTGCCATCGCGCAGCTCAAAAAGCATCAGCCGACTATTGAGGCCTATCTGGAAGAAATCGCCTTTGCACCGATCGCGCTCGACATCGTGGCACCGCAAGGCGCCGCAACGGAATCCGCTGCCGCGACGGCGCCCGCCACGGCTCCCGCCGCTTCCCCGGCGGCACCGACCTCCGCAGGCGACGTGCCGACAATCGAGCACCAGCACAGCGATGTTTCCCGTGAAACCATGGCACCGTTGCCGACCGCGGCGGCGACGTCAACGAACGCACCCGTCACGCACATGCCTATCGCTCACGACGCAGCAGCGGGCGCGGATTCGGGCATTGCAATCAAGAACACGCTCTCGGCCGATGATTTTCGTCGCATGATGAACCAGATGAAGGGCGGAGCGCCGACTAAATCCACGCAAGCTGCGACCCCCGCTTCACCCATACCGGCGCCGACCGTGCCGGCCGAGCAGAATACGGATGGAGCCCCGCTCGCCGCGAACTCAAAATTTACCTTTGAGAACTTTGTCTACGGCCCCGAAAACAGCCATGCCTATCGCTCGGCACTCAAGTTTGCCGCCCTCGCGGACGAGCGCGGCACATGCACATCACTGTTCATCTACGGCAAATCGGGCCTGGGCAAGACGCACCTGCTGCTTGCCATCAAAAACGAGCTCGCCGAGAAGTCGCCCGAGATCAAGGTCAAGTATGCCAACTCCCAGGCATATCTGGACGACTTGATGACCGAGTTCGACCGCCAAAAGAAGAGCAACGCCCCCATCATGCAGGCGTACCACGGCGTGGACGTGCTCATCATCGATGACATCCAAAACATCATCGGCAAGCGCGCGAGCGTGGACTACTTTTTCCAGCTCATGGACGAGTTCATCCGCAACAACAAGAAGGTCGTCATCGCGGCAGACCGCGCCCCCAAGGACCTGAGCATGGACGAGCGCCTGACCAGCCGCTTCAACGCCGGCATGCTCTGCCTGGTCGCAGAGCCCAGCTACGAGATGAAATACAAGATCTTGCAGCGCTATTACGAGAACACCATCGTCGCCGCTCCCGAGGCAGGCGACGACTCGCTGCTGGCGGCCTATGGGGGCGACGGCGGGCACCTGACCGACGAGCACTTTAAACACATGGCCGAGGTCTCAGGCACCAACATCCGCGAACTCGAGAGCTTTTGCGAGCGCTGCGCCGGCGAGGCGGGCGACCGCGAGCGCGAGGGAGGGGAACTCACCTTTGACGATATCGACGCCATCGCCAGCCAGTACTTCGACACATCGGCCAAAAAGATCAACGTCCAGACGGTTCAGTCCGTCATCGAAGAGCAGTACGGCGTGACGCACGAGGAGCTCATCGGCCCGCGTCGCAACGCCAATATCGCCAAAGCACGCCATATCGCTATCTACCTTGCCATCGAAATGTGCGAGATGACGACCACGGCGGTAGGCGCCGAATTTGGCAACCGCAACCACTCGACCGTCAGCACGAGTTACAAAAAGGTCCAGAAGATGATCCAGGAAGACCGCACCGTCACCGAAGACCTCAAGTCGCTGCGCGATAAAATTACACTGCGCTCGTAGGGAAATAGAGACACCTGTTGAAAACTTGTCGAAACCACGGGCATAAGGTGTCTAAAACCCAATCCGCGGTGATGAAAAGTTTTGCGCAGGTTTTGAACGTGGAAAACCACCCCTGTTGCACACAGGTTGCTGTCGATTCTCTTTCTGGGTCTGACCTGCGTCTTTGGGAGTAATCAACAGTTTCGTCAGTGCTATTACTATTATTAAGATATTTATATCTATAGAAAGGTATTAAAAGATGAAGTTCACCGTCAGCCAGAGCTCGCTTACACAAGCCATCGGCGTCGTTATGAAGGGTGTCGCTTCGGCATCCACCCTTCCCATCCTGTCGGGCGTGCTCGTTAAGGCCCAAGACGGCATCTTGGAATTCCAGACCTCTAACTACACCATCTCGATCCGTCATCGCATCGCGGCGCATGTCGAAGAAGAGGGCGAGATGGTTATCCCCTGTAAGATGCTCTCCAATATCACCAAGACCCTCCCCGATGCCCCGGTCACCTTTGAGCTGTCCGAGCGCCAAGTGCTGATTGGTTGCGAGAAGAGCTCTTTTAGGCTGAACACGCTCGATGCCAATGACTTCCCCGAGTTTCCGGCCTATGCCATCGAGAGTGCCGTGGAGCTGCCGACCGATATCTTGTCCGAGATGGTCAGCCGCGTGTGGCGCGTCACCTCGACCGACAAGGCCCGCCCCATCCTGGGCGGCGTGCACATGAAGGTCGAGAACAACACCGTTCGCCTGGTGGCGACCGATTCCTTCCGTTTGGCCGTGTGCGATACGCAGGTCGAGACCTCGACCCTCGAGGGTTCCTTTGAGCTCAACGTTCCGGCCGACGCCTTTAACGACGCGCTGAACATCATGGCAAGCCAGGCGACCATCATGATCGGGGCTACCGACACCCAGGTCGTCTTCGAGGCCGGCAACACCACCTACGTGTCGCGCCGCATCGAGGGCGTGTACCCCAACTACAAGCAGCTCATCCCCGATTCGTGCGTGACGAGCGTCAAGATCGACGTCGCCGCCTTCAATGCCGCCCTCAAGCGTGTTGCCGTTATCGCGAGCGCCAACCCCGCCGTCAAGTTCGAGATCGACGTCGAGAACGGGCAGATGGGCCTGTCTTCCATCTCCAACGACCAGGATCTGGCGCAGGAGACGATCGATGTCGAGGCCAAGGGCGAGTCGGGTACCATCGCCTTCAACTACCACTACATCTTCGGCTGCCTCAATGCCCTGTCCAAGGAGAAGGAGATCACGCTGGAGCTCAAGAGCTACTCGCAGGCGGGCATCTTCAAGTCCTACGACAAGATCAACTACCTGTACCTGGTCATGCCGGTCCGCATCTAGCAACCGCCCTATGACCATGTTCGCCCGCGATCTTTCCGTCGCGCACTACCGCAGCTTCGATAGCTATCGCCTTGCCCTGGACGAGGGCGTGACGATACTTGCGGGACCCAACGCGGCGGGAAAGACCAATCTCATAGAGGCGCTGCAGCTGCTGACGAGCGGCGCCTCGTTTAGGCATCCGACCGCCGCCGAGCTCGTCCATGACGGCGCGGACTCGTGCAAGGTTGAGCTGAGGCTCGAGGGCGACGGCCGCGTGCTTGATATGGGATTGAGCGCGGAGGACGGTAAGCGCTCGTTTAGCCGCAACGGCAAGAGATGCTCTGCCGCCGGTGTGCGCGGGGTCCTGCCGAGCGTGCTGTTTTGCCCCGACCATCTGGACATGGTTAAGCGAGGCGCCAGTGTGCGCCGTGCCGCCCTCGATGACTTTGGCATGCAACTGAGCGCACGCTATGCCGATCTTGCGAGCACCTATGGGCGCTGCGTGACCCAGCGTAACGCCTTGCTCAAGGAGGCCTGGTGCTGCCGCGAGATGCTCGGCGCGTGGAACGATTCGATTGCCCGCGCGGGCTCGGCCCTGCTCGTGCACCGGTTGGCCCTGCTCGACCGGCTGGCGGGCCATGTGCACACTGCCTACGGGCAAGTGGCGTCCGGCGAGGCCGCCAACGTGACCTATGCGTCCACGCTGGGGGATTTGCCCCAGGTCGAGGATCGCGAAGAGCTGAAGGACTGGGCGTACGAGCGCATGCTGGCTGCCCTTGATGAGCACGCCGACGAGGAAATTCGCCGCGGCGTGACGTTGGTGGGACCGCATCGCGATGAGATTGAGTTTGCCGTGGCGGGTCGATCCGCCCGTTCATTTGCCAGCCAAGGTCAGCAGCGGACGTTGGTTTTGGCCTGGAAGGTGGCGGAGGTGGCCGTGGCTCGCGATGTCCTGGGCACCGCCCCACTGCTGCTTTTGGACGACGTGATGAGCGAGCTCGACGGCGACCGACGCGGCGCTTTTCTGCGGCTGATCGGCGATGATATCCAGACGGTCATAACCACGACCAACCTGGGATACTTTACCGATGACCTGCTTGATCGAGCCAAGGTGGTGAGCATGGGTGAGACGTGCTAATTACGAGCGCGAGAGCGAAACGGTCGCCTTCAGTGGATTTTTAAACGCAGAGCGCCAGCGCATCCTGGCGGCCGCGACGCCTGAGCGCCGCGTGCAGATGGAGGCTGCAGAGGAATCTCGTGCGGTCTATCGCGCCTGGAATGCGGTGTGCTCGGGCACGCGCGAGGGGCGCCATGTGACGGGCCTGCGCTACCTGCCCGAGTCCAATGAGCTGCTGGTATATCTCGACTCGCCCTCGTGGACGCAGGAAATGACGCTGTTGCGCGAGATCATCCGCGCGCGCATGGAGCGCGCCGGTGCGCATGTGGACGGCCTGGTGTTCAAAACCACCGCGCCCGGTCACACGCCGCCCGCCGCCAAGGAGCGCCTGCGTCCGGCGACGACCGAGCGCCCGCCGGCTCCGCACGCCGACCTAAGTGAGGCCGAGCGCACCGAGATTGAGCGCCAAGTGGCGCCCATCGAAGACCAAAAACTGCGCGAGGCCCTCGAGAATGCCATGAGAGCCAGTGCCGAGTGGGCCAAGGGCGTGCAAAGCAAAAAAGAGCCTTAAATCGCATCTGGTGGCCTTGTAGAGCCAAATACCCTCGTTCCCGAGGGTATTTTTTTACGATAAACTAGTAAGGCTGTACACATTTTCTTGACTGAAGGAGGACGTGTGGCAAACGAAAACGATTACGATGGCGGCGAGATTAAGATTCTCGAAGGTCTCGAGGCCGTTCGTAAGCGCCCGGGCATGTATATCGGCTCGACGAGCGCCAGCGGTCTGCATCACCTGGTGTGGGAGATCGTTGACAACTCCGTCGACGAGGCCATGGCCGGTTTCTGCACCGAGATCCAGGTGACGGTCCACGCCGACAACTCCATCACGGTCGTCGACAACGGGCGCGGCATCCCCGTCGACGAGCACCCTGTTAAAAAGATCCCGACGCTCGAGGTCGTCATGACGATCTTGCACGCCGGCGGTAAGTTCGATAACTCGGCCTATAAGGTCTCGGGCGGCCTGCACGGCGTTGGCATCTCCGTCGTCAACGCACTGTCCAAGCGCGTGGTCGTTCAGGTTCGTCGCGACGGCAACACCTACGAGATGGAGTTCTCGCGCGGCAAGACCGTCAAGAAGATGGAGGTCGTGGGCACCTCGGATTCGACGGGCACCACCGTCACCTTCTGGCCCGACGACGAGATCTTCGAGACCTGCATCTACGATTTCGATACGCTGCACAACCGTCTGCAGGAGACGGCGTTCCTCAATAAGAACCTCAAAATCGTGCTGACCGACGAGCGCGAGGCGACTCCCCACGTGGAGGAGTTTTGCTACGAGGGCGGCATCATCGACTTCGTCAAGTTCCTCAACGAGGGCAAGGACGTCCCCGAGGCCTTTAAGGAGCCCATCTACATCGAGGGCAAATCGGACCCGGACGCGCCTGTGACCAAGATGGGCGAGGTCGAGGTTTCTCTGCAGTGGAATAGCGGTTACGGCGAGAACGTCATGTCGTTTGCCAACGACATCTACACCCCCGAGGGTGGCATGCACCTTGAGGGCTTCCGCACCGCGCTCACCCGCGTGATCAACGATTACGCGCGCAAGCAGAACCTGCTCAAGGAAAAAGACGCCAACCTGACCGGCGACGATGTGCGCGAGGGCCTTTCGGCCGTTATCTCGGTCAAGCTGCCCGATCCGCAGTTTGAGGGCCAGACCAAGGCCAAGCTCGGCAGCTCCTATATGCGCGCGCTCACACTCAAGATTGTGACCGACGGCCTTGCCGATTACCTCGAGGAGCATCCCAAGCCCGCTCGCGAGATCGTCAAGAAGGCGCAACAGGCCTGCAAGGCGCGCAATGCCGCCCGCAAGGCACGCGAGGCGACCCGCCGCAAGAGCCTGCTCGAGACGGCGTCCCTGCCCGGTAAGCTCGCCGACTGCTCGGTGCGCGATGCCGAGCTGACCGAGCTCTTCATCGTAGAGGGCGACTCGGCAGGCGGTTCGGCCAAGGACGGCCGTCGCCGAGACATCCAGGCGATTTTGCCCCTGCGCGGCAAGATTTTGAACGTCGAACGCGTTGGTGACCATCGCGCGTTCTCGAGTGACACCATCCAGTCGCTGATTACCGCGATCGGTTGCGGCGTCACGACGAGTGCCGGCGACGGCGGCGACTTCGATATCACCAAGGCGCGCTACCACAAGATCATCATCATGACCGATGCAGACGTCGACGGTGCGCATATCCGCATCCTGCTACTGACGTTCTTCTACAAGTACATGCGTCCGCTGATCGATGCCGGCTACGTCTATGTTGCCTGCCCGCCCATCTTTGGCATTAAGGTGCGCAACAAGATTCACTACGTGTATCCCAACGGCCGCCAGCCCGAAGACGAGATCCTGCGCGACACCATCCAGAGTCTGGGCCTGAACCCCGACGATAACGACGAGGACGGCAAGGCCAAAGACGGCAAGATCACCAAAAAGCGCAAGGGCTATACCGTCCAGCGCTACAAGGGCCTGGGCGAGATGGACCCCAAGCAGCTCGCCTCGACGACGATGGACCCCAAGACCCGCATCCTGCAGCGTGTGTCGATCGAGGACGCCGTGGTGGCGGACCGCGCCGTGCGCGAGCTGATGGGTTCCGAGGTCGGCTATCGCCGCGAGTACATCGAGAAGCATGCACATGATGCACGATTCTTAGATGCCTAACCTGTTCGGCTTTCCCAGCCACCGCACCTTCGCCTCAATCGTCGGTCGCGTACCCAAGTACGCTTCCCTCCTCTTTCGGGCGAATCTGCGGCACCTGGAAAAGCCGTCTCCGTGGTAGGGAACTAATTAGACCACGCAAACCATGAGGAGGTAACGTGGCAGACGATATCAACAATAACGAGGGTATGGACGAGGCCGGCGATGCCGGTATGCCCGATGATCTGAAGCGCCTGCTTGCCCGTGCTGAGCAGGGCGAGGACGGCGATCCGGACGCCTATAACCCCGATGCCGATGATGATGAGGAAGAAGACGACGACGCCGAGCTCGAGGAGAGCTTTGGCGAAGTCGATCGCGGCGCCTCGGCCGGCGAGGATATCAACGGCGGCCAGCTCCAGATTTCGGAGTTCGGTCGCGAGATGAAGCAGTCGTTCATCGAGTATTCGATGTCGGTTATCACGGCGCGCGCCCTGCCGGACGTGCGCGACGGCTTAAAGCCGGTGCACCGCCGCATCCTGTACGCGATGAACGAGAGCGGCATCTACCCCAACCGACCGCACAAGAAGTCGGCCTGGACGGTCGGCGAAGTTATCGGTAAGTACCACCCGCACGGCGATTTCGCGGTCTATGAGGCCATGGTCCGCCTGGCGCAGTGGTTCTCCATGCGCACGCCGCTCATCGACGGTCACGGCAACTTCGGCAACATCGACGGCGACGGCGCGGCGGCCATGCGTTACACCGAGAGCCGCCTGGCAAAGCCCGCCATGGAACTGCTGCGCGACCTGCAGAAGGATACCGTCGACTGGCAGCCCAACTACGACGAGTCGCTCGCCGAGCCCCAGGCGCTGCCTGCGCGCTTCCCCAACCTGCTGGTCAACGGCAGCCAGGGCATCGCCGTCGGCATGGCCACCAACATCGCCCCGCATAACCTCACCGAGGCGATCGAGGCCACCTGCTACCTGATCGACAACCCCGACGCCACCGTTGACGAGCTCATGCAGATCATGCCAGGTCCGGACTTCCCCACCGGCGCCATCATCATGGGCAGCGCCGGCATTAAGCAGAGCTACGAGACCGGCCGCGGCTCCATTACCGTGCGTGCTAAGGCACATGTGGAGTCCACCAAGACCGGCCGCAACCGCCTGGTCTTTACCGAGATTCCCTACATGGTCAACAAGGGCACCCTGCAGGAGAAGATCGCCCAGCTCGTCAACGACAAACGCATCGAGGGCATCTCGGATATGCGCGATGAGTCCAACCAGAAGGGCATCCGTCTGGTCATCGAGCTCAAGAAGGGCGTCATTCCGCAGGTCGTGCTCAACAACCTGTATAAGTACACCTCGCTGCAGACGACCTTTGGCGCCAACAACCTGGCACTCGTCAACGGCGTTCCCAAATGCCTGAGCCTGCGCGAGATGCTGCAGCACTACATCGACCACCAGGTCGACGTCGTCACCCGCCGCACCCGCTTCGACCTTAAGAAAGCCCAGGCCCGCGCTCATATCCTCGAGGGCTACCTGATGGCCCTTGACCATATCGACGAGGTCATTAGCATCATCCGCTCCTCGCAGACCGACTCCGAGGCCAGCAGCCGCCTGATCGAGCGCTTTGGCTTTACGCCCGAGCAGACCACGGCCATCCTCGAGATGAAGCTGCGCCGCCTGACCGGCCTGGAGCGCGACAAGATCCAAGAAGAGTTGGACGGCCTGCGCCGCGCCATCGCCTACTACGAGGACCTGCTGGCGCACGAGGAGAAGATCCTGGGCGTCATCAAGGAAGAGATGCGCGAGATCTCCAAGAAGTTTGGCGACAAGCGCCGCACCGAGATCAGCCAGGTTGAGAAGGACCTGGATGTCGAGGACCTCATCGCCGACGAGGATATGGTCGTGACCATCACCCACACCGGCTACGTTAAGCGTATCCCGGTGGCTGCCTACCGTGCCCAGAAGCGCGGTGGCAAGGGCGTGTCGGGCGTCAACCTCAAAGAGGATGACGTTATCGATGAGATGTTCATCGCGTCCACGCACGAGTACGTGCTGTTCTTCTCGAGCAAGGGCAAGGTCTATCGTCTGAAGGTGCACGAGCTGCCGGTGGGTACGCGCCAGGCGCGCGGTACCGCGATCGTCAACCTGCTGCCCTTCGAGGAGGGCGAGAAGATCGCGAGCGTCATCAGCTGCCGCGAGTTCCCGGCCGACGAGTACCTGATGTTTGCCACCAAGAGCGGCATGGTCAAGAAGACCGTGATGAGCGCATATGACCGCAGCCGTCGCGACGGCCTGATCGCTATCAACCTGCGTGACGACGACGCGCTGCTGAACGTGCGCCGCGTGCGCGAGGGCGACAAGATTATCCTGGCCACCACCGCAGGCAAGGCGATCATGTTCTCCGAGGAGCAGGTGCGCGCCACCGGCCGCGATACCAGCGGCGTTCGCGGTATCGGTATGAAGGACGGCGTGAGCGTTCTGGGCATGGAAGTCACTAACGGCAACGGTGATCTGTTCGTCATCACCGAGCGCGGCTACGGCAAGCGCACGCCGGTCGCGGACTACCCGGAGCAGAATCGCGGCGGCCAGGGCGTCTACACCATTCAAATGACCGAGCGCAAGGGCAACCTCGCGGCAATGAAGACGGTGGGCCCGCAGCACGAGCTGTTCATCGTGACGGAGGGTGCGACGGTCATTCGCGTCAAGACCGACGAGATCAGCCAGACCGGCCGCGCCACCCAGGGTGTCAAGATGATGACCGTCGACGACAACGACCGCATATGCGCCGTGGCCCGCATGACAGCCGCCAAAGAGAAGCCCGAAGGCGAAGCCACAGAAAACGGCTCCGCCCCCGAAGAAACCCCTGTCGATCTAGGCGACGGCAACGACATGCCGGAAGATCTCCTCGACGAGTAAGAGGCCCTAACTGGTAGAAAATATCAGACCCCATATATCGGCGGTCGGCGCACTGCGCGCCGACCGCTTTTTTGAAAACCTTGGGACCCCATGGTCGCTGGGCTGGCGAGATGGTTTTGGTTTGTCGCGAGTTCCGCACGCAAAGAAGGCCACTTAATGTGGCCTTCGTCTTGCGCAGGAC